>NZ_CP095732.1:2243928-2564285 GCF_020447305.1 Abyssibius alkaniclasticus
ATATCGACGCGGAAATCGTGCGCATGGGGCTGGACAAGCCCTATGTCATCCGCTGGGTGAACTGGGTTGGCGGTGTGTTCATTCGGGGCGATTTTGGCGATAGCTGCCTGTGGCGTGTGCCCGTCAGCCAGCTTGTGGGCGAGAAATTCCTGCTGTCGCTGACCATTGCAATGTCGGCGCTCGTTATCACCTACCTCATCGCCATACCCATCGGCATTGCCAGCGCCAATCTGCGCGGCGGCATGACCGATGGCGTTTTGCGCATTGTGTCCTATCTTGGGCTTGCGCTGCCAAACTTCCTGCTGGCGCTGATGGTCATGCTGTTCATGACCGTCTATTTTGGTGAAACGCTGACGGGGCTGTTCAGCGCCGAATATAAAGATGCGCCCTGGTCCTGGGCGCGGGTGGGCGACCTGCTCAAACATATCTGGCTGCCCATCGGCATTCTGGCCTGGGCGGCCACCGCCATTGCGCTGCAAACCGTGCGCGCACTGATGTCGGATGAAAAGGACAAGCTTTATGTAACGGCGGCGCGGGCGCGCGGCGTGTCTGGCACACGGCTTTTGCTGCGCTATCCGGCAAAACACGCGCTGGGGCCGGTCATCAACTCGATCGGCTATGACCTCAACCGCATTTTCAACGATCTTCCGATCGTGGCCACGGTTCTGGTGCTGACGGATGCCGGCGCGCTGCTGCTCGAAGCTCTGGCCTCATCGAACGACCAGCAGCTTGCAGGGGCGATCATCTTCATGATCACCGGCTCGATCGTGTTTCTCAACTTCATCACCGATATTCTGCTGGCGCTGATAGATCCGCGCGTCCGCCGGTCTATGTTCTAGGGGCGCCTCATGTTTTTCCGCAAAAAGAAAACCGCCTCAAAAGAGGATTATTTCACCGCCAGCCAGCGCCAGCTGATCTGGCAGCGGTTCAAAACCAAGCGCGGCGCGCTGATCGCGGGCTGGTTTCTGCTGGCCTTCATCCTGATGGGGCTGTTTGCGCCCTTCCTGTCGCCCTATGACCCGACAGCGGCCGGGCGCGATGAAAATTACACCAACGGCGCGCCACAAATCCCGCAGTTTTGCGATGATAATGGCTGTTCGTGGCGGCCGTTCATTCAGGGGGTCGAACGCTATCGCGGGGCCGATACCAATTTTCGCTGGGTGACGCGCCCCACCGAAGAACGCAACTATCTGACCTTTCTGCCAAGCGATGGCTGGTCGTGGTATGTGGGCAAGTTTTCGATCAATCTGCCGGGCGAGAGCTTTGACATCAACTCGCCGGGAATCGAGTTTACCACGCATCTGTTCGGCGTGCAGGGCGGGGGCTATATCCACTTTTTTGGCACCGATGCCGCCGGCAAGGATATTTTGAGCCGCACCTTCCATGCGATCCGCGTCTCACTTGCCGTGGGCACGCTGGGTGTGCTGATCAGCTTTGTGCTGGCCTTGGTCATCGGCGGCATATCCGGCTATTTCGGCGGCTGGATTGATAGCGGCTTGCAGGCTTTCACCGACTCCATAAAGGTTGTGCCAACCATTCCGCTTTTCATGGCGGTTGCCGCCTTCCTGCCCGACGGGTGGTCGGCGGAAACGAGGTTCTTCTTCATATCACTCATACTTGGCCTGCTTGGCTGGACCACGCTGGCACGACGAATACGCACGCATATATTATCGGAACGCAACGCCGATTATGTGCTTGCCGCCCAGCTTTGCGGGGCCAGTTCGGGCCATGTGATCCGCCGGCATTTGCTGCCGAGCTTTACCAGTTACATCATCGTCGATCTGGTCATTTCCTTCCCCTATATGGTGCTGTCGGAAACCGCGCTCAGCTTTATCGGGCTTGGCTTGAAAGACCCGGTCAACTCGCTTGGGGTCATGCTGCAAAACGTCACCAAGGTCGATGTGCTGCTCAACTATCAATGGTATTTCATTCCCGTGCCGATATTCGTGGCCATCGTTCTGGCCTTCGTGCTGGTGGGCGACGGGCTGCGCGATGCCGCCGACCCCTATTCGGAGGTGAATAAATGAGCGCCCCGCTGATTGACGTTCAGAACCTCAACATCCGTTTTCATACCGGCGAGGGGCTGATCACGGCGGTTGATGATGTCTCATTCCATCTCAACCCCGGCGAAATTCTGGGGCTGGTGGGTGAATCCGGCTCTGGCAAATCGGTTACGGCCAAGGCATTGATGCAGTTGAACGCCGCCAATGCCGTGATCGGCGAACACACAAAACTGCTGCTGAACCACAAGGGCGCGCAGGTTGACATTACCAAGCTGAAAAAACCCAAAGAGCTGCTTATTGCCCGCGGCGGTGCCATTTCGATGATCTTTCAGGAGCCGATGGCCAGCTTTGCCCCCGCCATCACCATTGGCGAGCAGATGGTCGAGCAGTTGCGCATCCATGCGAAAATGACCAAGGCCGAGGCGCGCGACATTTCCATCGACATGCTGAACCGCGTGGGCATTTCCGAAGCCTCCAAACGGTTTGAGCAATACGCGTTCGAACTTTCCGGCGGAATGCGCCAGCGCGCAATGATCGCGATGGCCCTGTCGACCAAGCCCGCATTGCTGATTGCCGATGAGCCGACCACCGCGCTGGATGTCACCATTCAGGCGCAGGTCATCGACCTGATGAAAGACCTTGTGCGCGACTTTGGCATGGCAATCATTTTCATCACCCATGACCTTGGGGTCATCGCGCAAACCGCCGACCGGGTGGCGGTCATGTATCTGGGCCGCATCGTTGAAACCGGGCCGGTGCGCGATGTCATCCGCCGCCCGCAGCACCCCTATACCATTGGCCTGCTCAACGCGCTGCCCAAGCTCGATGATCTTGATGCGCCGCTGACCCCCGTGCCGGGCGACATTCCCAGCCCGCTTGACCGGCCATCGGGCTGCGTGTTCCACACCCGTTGCCCGCAGGTCATTGCCGGGCGCTGCGAAGGCGCGGTCCCCAGTCTCCACAATGTAAATGACCATCACGCGGTTGCGTGTTTCGCAACCGAGGTAGAGCCCGCATGAGCCAGAACACCCCGCTGATTTCCGCCAAGGGCCTGTCGGTGCATTTCGAGGTGGGTGGCGGCGTGCTGTCGCGCAAAACCCTGCTGAAAGCCGTGAACGACATCAATCTCGACATTCCCAAAGGCTCGTTCTTCGGGCTGGTGGGGGAATCCGGTTCCGGCAAAACCACGTTGGGCCGTGCCATGCTCAAAGCCGCGCCCATTTCCGAAGGCACGGTCACTTTTGATGATGGCGATGGCGCGATCGACGTGGCCGGCTTGCGCAAACAGGCGTTGAAGAATTACCGCAAGAAGGCACAGCTGATTTTCCAAGACCCATACGCCGCGCTAAGCCCGCGCATGACCGTGCGCGACATTATCGCCGAGCCGCTGGAAGTGATGAAAATCACAAAAACCCGCGCCGAAACCGATGCGCGCGTGCGCGAAATAGCCGCCATGTGCCGCCTGAATGTCGAACATTTGCGACGCTTTCCGCACGCGTTTTCCGGTGGTCAGCGCCAGCGCATTTCCATCGCCCGCGCGCTTGTCGCCAATCCGAGCTTTCTGGTGGCCGATGAAAGCGTGGCGGCCCTCGATGTCTCGATTCAGGCCGATATTCTGAACCTGCTCAAATCGCTGCAAAAAGACCTTGGGCTGACCTTTCTGTTCATCAGCCATGACCTTTCGGTTGTTGCGCATTCGTGTGACCATGTCGCCGTCATGTATCTGGGCCGGCTGGTGGAAACCGCGCCAACCCGCACGCTGTTCAACAACCCGCACCACCCCTATACGCGCGCGCTGCTTTCCGCCGTGCCATCGCTCGACCCCGATGACCGGGGCAAGGGTGAAAAGCTGGAAGGTGAAATTCCCAGCCCGATTGCGCCGCCGCCGGGCTGCAAGTTCCATACACGCTGCCGCTTTGCCCAGGAGCGTTGCCGCAAGGAAGAGCCGCAACTGCGCAAAATGGGCGATGAGCATTTCGCCTCGTGCCATTTTGCCGAGGAATTGGCCAAGGCCCAGTAGGCACGCCGCCATCCTGCTCCGCTTCGGGCAGGAATGTAGAATAATTTTCAGAGTTGAACATTCTGTGCGATATGGCACAGAATACAGGCGAATGCGCGCATCAGGGGGAATCATGCCAGGTAATTTGAGTTTTGACGAGCTGAAGGCTGCGGTCGCGGCGGGTGAGATTGACACGGTCATCGTCGCGGGAATCGACATGCAGGGCCGGCTGATGGGCAAGCGCCTCACGGCTGATTTTTTCGTAAGAAGCGGCCATGCCGAAACCCATTGCTGCAACTACCTGCTGGCCACCGATATGGAGATGCACACCGTATCGGGCTATGCATCAACCAGTTGGGCGGCGGGCTATGGCGATTATGCGCTGCGCCCCGATATGGCCACAATGCGCCGCATTCCCTGGCTTGAAAAAACCGCCCTGGTGCTGGCCGATATCATGGACCATCACGGCCACGGCGATATCGCGCATTCGCCCCGCGCCATTCTCAAACGCCAGATCGCCCGGCTCGACGCGCTGGGAATGCGCGCGATGATGGCGACCGAGCTGGAGTTTTTTCTGTTCGATGACAGCTATGAAACCCTGCACGCGCGCGATTATGCCGGGCTGAAAACACTGGGCAAATACAACGAGGATTACCACATTTTCCAGACCACCAAGGAAGAGGATGTGATGCGCGCCATCCGCAACGGGCTGAATGGCGCGGGCATTCCGGTTGAAGGCTCCAAGGGCGAGGCCGATGCAGGGCAGGAGGAGATCAACGTCAAATATGCCGAGGCGTTGGAGACCGCCGACAACCATGCGCTGACCAAGAATGGCTGCAAGGAAATCGCCTGGCAAAAGGGCCGCGCGCTGACCTTTCTGGCCAAGTGGAAAACCGATGCGGCAGGCTCGTCGAGCCATGTGCATCAGTCGCTGTGGTCCAAAGACGGCGAGCCGCTGTTTTATGATGCCTCTGTCAAGGGCGGCATGTCGAAACTCATGGAGCATTACGTGGCGGGCCTGCTCGAACATGCCGATGCAACCACCTATTTCCTTGCGCCCTATATCAATTCCTACAAGCGGTTTGCGGCCGGCACCTTCGCACCCACCAAGGCGGTTTGGTCACGCGACAACCGCACGGCGGGCTATCGGATGTGCGGTGAAGGCACGAAAGCCATTCGCATTGAATGCCGTGTGGGCGGGTCCGACCTGAACCCCTATCTGGCAATGGCGGCGCAAATCGCGGCGGGCCTGGATGGGATCGAGCGCAAGCTCGTGCTTGAAGCGCCGTTCAAGGGCGATGCTTACGGGGCCGAAAAAATCCGCGAGGTGCCCAAAACGCTGCGCATGGCCGCAGCCGCGATGCACAAATCCGAAATGCTGCGCGCGGCCTTTGGCGATGATGTGATCGACCACTACCACCATGCCGCGATGTGGGAGCAGGAAGACTTTGACCGCCGCGTCACCGATTACGAAGTTTCGCGCGGGTTTGAACGCGCATAAGGGGCTGAAAATGACCAAGATGATCCAATGTATCTCGCCTGTTGATGGCTCGATCTATGCCGAACGGCCCGCCCTGCCACTGGCCGAAGCGACCAAAGCGGCCGAGGCCGCAAAGACCGCGCAAAAGCCCTGGGCCGCGCTGCCCTTGCAGGCGCGCATCGACTATGTGCTGGCCGCGTTGCAGGCGCTGAACGATGATAAAGAGCGCATCGTGCCGGAGCTTGCGCATATGATGGGCCGCCCCACCCGCTATGGCGGCGAATATGGCGGGCTGAACGAGCGCACCAAGCATATGGCCGCGATTGCCGCCGAAACCCTCGCCCCGATCGTGGTGGAGGAGAGCGACCAGTTCGAACGCCGGATCCTGCGCGAGCCGCATGGCGCGGTGCTGGTGGTTGCGCCCTGGAACTACCCCTATATGACCGCGATGAACACCATTGCCCCCGCGCTGATTGCCGGCAATACCGTGGTGCTGAAACATGCCAGCCAAACGCTTCTGGTGGGCGAACGCATTGCCGAGGCTTTCGCAAAAGCGGGCCTGCCGGCGGGGGTGTTCCAGAATGTGTTTCTGGACCATGACACGACATCGGCGCTGATCGGCGCGGGCCATTTCCGCTTTGTGAATTTCACAGGCTCGGTGGGCGGGGGCCGCGCGATGGAGCGGGCAGGCGCTGGCACCTTCACCAGCTTCGGGCTGGAACTGGGCGGCAAAGACCCCGCCTATGTGATGGAAGATGCCGATCTTGACGCCGCCGTCGCCACGTTGGTTGATGGCGCGATGTTCAATGCCGGCCAGTGCTGCTGCGGCATCGAGCGGATTTATGTCACCGCCAGGCATTACGATGCCTTTGTTCAAGCCTTTGCCGCCGAAGTGCGCAAATACAAGCTGGGCAACCCGTTTGATGCGGCCACCACCCTTGGCCCGATGGCGAATATCCGTTTTGCCAACGAGGTGCGCGCCCAAACCGCCGAGGCGATTGCCGCTGGCGCGCGCGCGCTGATCGACCCGGCCGATTTCCCCGAAGACGATGGCGGCACTTACCTGATGCCGCAGGTGCTGGTCGATGTTGACCATTCCATGCGGGTGATGCGCGATGAAAGCTTCGGCCCCGTCGTGGGCATTATGAAGGTGCATTCCGACGCCGAGGCCATTGCCCTGATGAATGACAGCGAGTTTGGCCTGACAGCAAGCCTGTGGACAGCCGACCCGGCGCGGGCTGCTGAAATTGGTGCGCAAATCGAAACCGGCACCGTGTTCATGAACCGCGCCGACTACCTTGACCCGGCCTTGTGCTGGACGGGCTGCAAGAATACCGGGCGCGGGGGCGGTTTGTCGGTCATCGGCTATCACAACCTGACGCGGCCCAAATCCTACCATTTGAAGAAGGTGACAAAATGAAGCTGAAAGCCAACTGGTCTTACCCGACTGCCGTGCGTTTTGGCGCCGGCCGCATTGCCGAACTGGCCGAGGCTTGCGCGCAGGCGGGCATGAAAAAGCCGCTGCTCGTTACCGACCGTGGCCTTGCCGCGCTGCCCGTCACCACCAAAACGCTGGATATCATGGACGCGGCGGGCCTTGGCCGAGCGATATTTGCCGATGTGGACCCGAACCCGAACGAGAAGAACATGGAAGCCGGTGTGGCCGCCTATAAGGCGGGCGGCCATGACGGGGTTATCGCCTTTGGCGGTGGTTCGGGGCTTGATCTGGCGAAGATGGTGGCCTTCATGGCCGGTCAAACCCGCCCGATCTGGGATTTCGAGGATATCGGCGACTGGTATACCCGCGCCAATGCCGATGCCATTGCGCCCATTGTCGCCGTGCCGACCACGGCGGGGACTGGGTCGGAAGTGGGCCGCGCCTCGATCATCACCAATTCGCAGACCCATGTGAAGAAGATCATCTTCCACCCCAAAGTGCTACCCTCGGTCGTGATTGCCGACCCGGAATTGACCGTGGGAATGCCCAAGGCGATTACCGCTGGCACCGGCATGGATGCGTTCGCGCATTGTCTGGAAGCCTATTGCACCACCTATTACCACCCGATGAGCGCCGGAATCGCGCTGGAAGGGCTGCGACTGGTGAAGGAAAACCTGCCCAAAGCCTATGCCGATGGCAGCAATATCGAAGCCCGCGCCCATATGATGAGCGCGGCGGCAATGGGGGCCGTGGCCTTTCAGAAAGGGCTTGGCGGCATTCATGCGCTGAGCCATCCGCTCGGCGCGGTCTACAACGCCCATCACGGCACGCTGAATGCGGTGGTCATGCCGATGGTGCTGCAATTCAACCGCGCCGAGGTCGAGGATAAGGTGAACCTCATCGCCGCTTACCTGGGCATTTCCGGCGGGTTTGACGGGTTTTATGACTATGTTCTGGCGCTGCGGGCCGAGCTTGGCATTCCACCAACCCTGACCGCACTTGGCATTCCCGCTGACCGCATAGAAGACCTGGCGGCAATGGCGATTGAAGACCCGACGGCCGGCGCCAATCCGCGCAAGATGACGCTGGACAACACGATCGAGCTGCTGAAAGCCTGTTTTTAGGCTTGAAGCCGCCAAGGCCCCAAACCCCTGCGCCCATCACGGCGCGGGGGTTTTCTTTGCTTTATTCTGTTGGTAATTGTGGGTATAGTCTGCAAAACCAACAAAAACGGGCAATAATGCCCCGAAAGCAGTGGCGCATATGGGTGAACATTCCTCGCATCGTGAACGGGCAACATTGGATATGCTGCGCGCGCTTGGCGGCTCGTCGCGCACGGCGGAATTGGCCAATGCGCTGAATGTGTCCGAAGAAACCGTGCGCCGCAATGTCAAGCGGCTGGCAGGGCAGGGGCTGGCCGTGCGCGTGCATGGTGGCGTGTTTCTCACCGCGCAAAACGGCGAGCCTGCCTTTCGCGCGCGGCTCAATGCCCAAAAGGGCGCCAAGCGGCGCATTGGGCAGGCGGTGGCGGCGATCATTCCCAATGGCGCCAGCCTGTTTCTGGATACCGGCACCACAAGCATTTATGTGGCCGAGGCGCTGGCGGCGCGCAAAAACCTGACAATCATCACCAATTCGCTTGAAGTGGCGTGGCGGCTGGGGCGCGATGCGGCGCATCAGGTCATGCTGGCGGGCGGTGCCTTGCGCGCCTCTGATGGCGGCGCTTACGGGGCCGAGGCGATGGACTATCTGCGCCGCTTCACCCCCGATTTTGCAATTGTCAGCGTGGCGGGCATAACGGCGCAGGGTTTTGGCCAGTTCGATGCCGCCGAGGCCGATCTGGGCCGCGTCATGCTTGCCCAGGCCCGCACCGCCATTGCTGTGGCCGACGCCACCAAGTTTGAGCGCAATGCACCCATTTCACTGGGCGAGCCCGGCCAGTTCGCGCTGCTCGTCACCGACCAGCCAGCGCCTGAACCCATTGCCAAAGCCGCGCTGCATTGGGGGGTTGATCTGCACATCGCCCCGCCGAAATTGAAAGACGCCAAATGACTACGCTTACCTTCATTCTGGAGCTTGCCGGGGCCACCATGCTGCTGCTTTACGCGGTCAAGATGGTGCAAACCGGAATCGAGCGCGCGCTTGGCCCGTCCTTCAAGCGCATTCTGACCCGCGCCGAAGGCTCGCGCATTGCCAATGCCGGGGCAGGCATGGTGCTGGCCGTCATCTTGCAAAGCTCGACGGCGGCTGCGCTGCTGACTGTTGGCCTGGCAAGTTCCGGCGTGATCTCGCTGGCCAACGGGCTGGCGGTTATGCTCGGGGCCGATCTGGGCTCGGCGCTGGTGGTGCAAATCCTGTCCTTCCGGCTGGATTGGCTGGTGCCGCTGTTGCTGGCCGTGGGGGGCTGGATGTTCCTGAAGCTTTCGGCCCGCGGCCCCAAGCAAACCGGGCGCATTTTGCTGGGTATCGCCTTCATCCTGCTCTCGCTGCGGCTGATCGGCGAGGCGGCGGAACCCATCCGCGAAAGCACCTTCCTGCCCGTTGTGGCCGGGTTTCTGGCGGGTGACTATATTTCCGCCTTTCTGCTTGGCGCGGCTCTGGCCTTTGTCATGCACTCCTCGGTTGCGGCGATTTTGCTGTGCGTGACCTTTGTCACCCTTGGCGTTTTGCCCTTGCAGGCGGGCATTTCGCTGGTGCTGGGCGCCAATCTGGGCGGCGCGCTGATCGCCATCTGGCTGACCCGCGGGCAAGACCCGGCGGCGCGGCGCATTCCCTTTGGCAACCTCATGCTGCGCGGCACGGGCGCGGTTGTGGCGCTTTTGGTGCTGAACCTGCTGGTGCCGCCACTTGAAAGCGGGCGCATCGGGGCCGGGCAAGTGCTGGTATTCGTGCATCTGGGCTTCAATGCGGCGATTTTGCTGATCTGGCTGCCGCTTCTGGGGCTGGTTGAACCGCTTATCGCCGGCCTGTTTTCCACCCGCGCCCCGGCGCCCGCGCTTGGCCCGGTTTCCGCGCTCGACCGTAGCCTGCTGACCACGCCCAAACTTGCGCTTGGGGCCGTGTCGCGCGAGGTGCTGCGCATGGGGCAGGTGGTAGAAGTCATGACCCGCCCGGTCATGGACCTTTACCAAAGCGGCGATGCCGAGCAGATTGCCGCCGTGCGCGCAATGGACAGGCAGGTGAACAAGGCCTTCACCGATATCCGCCGCTATACCGCGCTGATGGGCCGGCAGGAGCTTTGCAAAGGCGATGTGCGCCGCCTGCGCGACCTGTCGGAATATGCCATCAACATCGAAACGGCGGGCGATATCGTGGCCAAGCGCCTGCTGACCCTTGCCGAAGAGAAAAACCGCAAGGGGCTGAAGTTTTCCACCGCCGGATGGGGCGAGCTGAAGCGGATGCACGAACGGCTGATGACCAATATCCAGCTTTCCTACAACGTGCTGCTGACCAGCGATTCCGACCTTGCCCGCGTGTTGTTCGAGGAAAAGGGCGAGATGACGATGATGGAGCGCAAAAGCCGCAAACAGCACCTGAAACGCCTGCGCGGCGGCGAGGAGGTGAGCTTTGAGAGTTCCGACATCCACCTCGAAACCCTGCGCGGCATCAAGGAGATCAACTCGCTTTTCGCCTCGATCACCTATTCGATTCTGCACCGCGAAGGCCAGTTGCACGACAGCCGGTTGATCGAAGCCGTGCCTGCGCGCAACCGCGGCAGCAGTGATGAATAAGCCAGGCTTATAGGTCGATCTGAATTAACGATTTTGCAAATGGCACCACTTCGCGCATAACACCACCACATGGTGCCATTTCGCGGAGCATATATGCCTCAAATCGAACCCCCACGGCTGGGCGAGCCCTATCTGCTAACCCCCGGCCCGCTGACCACCGCCTATTCGGTGAAGGCGGCAATGTTGCGCGATTGGGGCAGTTGGGATGGCGATTTTCGCGCCATGACAGCCAGCCTGCGCGCCCAGCTTCTGGCGATGCTCGGTGCCGCGGCTGCGGATTATGACTGTGTGCCGATGCAGGGCAGTGGCAGCTTTGCGGTCGAGGCGATGCTGGGCAGTTTCATCCCGAAATCCGGCAAGGTGCTGGTGCTGGCCAATGGTGCCTATGGCCTGCGCGCCGCCGAAACGCTGCGCTATTTCGGCCGCGCCCATGTGGTGCTGGACAAGGGCGACTATCTGCCGCCGCGCGGGGTTGAAGTGGCGAAAATGCTGGCGGAAGACCCCGCCATCACCCATGTTGTGGCCATTCACTGCGAAACATCCTCGGGCATTCTCAACCCCATCGCCGAAATTTCCGCCGCCACCTATGCGGCCGGGCGCAAGCTGCTGATCGACAGCATGTCGGCCTTTGGCGCGGTGCATCTGGACCCTGCCGAAGTGAGGTTCGAGGCGCTGGTCTCATCGGCCAATAAATGCATCGAAGGCGTGCCCGGTTTCGGCTTTGTGCTGGCCAAACATGCCGAGCTTGCGGCGGCCAGGGGCAACAGCCATTCGCTGGCGCTCGATATCCACGCGCAATGGGCCTATATGAACAAAACCGGCCAGTGGCGCTATACCCCGCCCACGCATGTGGTAGCCGCCTTTCTGGAAGCCCTGCGCTTGCACAAGGCGGAAGGCGGCGTGGCCGGGCGCGGCGCGCGTTACGCCAATAACCGCGACACGCTGGTCGAAGGGATGCGTGCGCTTGGGTTTGAAACGCTGCTGGCCGATAAATGGCTTTCGCCGATCATCACCACATTCTTCTGCCCCGATGATGCGGCGTTCGACTTTACGCGCTTTTACGATGCGCTCAAATCCAGGGGCTTCATCATCTATCCCGGCAAGCTGACGGCGGTTGAAAGCTTCCGTATCGGCTGCATTGGCCAGATGGATGCGCATACAATGCGCGCCGTTGTCGCCGCCGTGGGCGAAACCCTGGCTGAAATGGGCGTGACAAGCGCCACACCCCCCGCCCTGGCCCTGGCCGAACGCGCAAAACTGACCGATTGAAGGACTGCACATGACTATTTCCACCCCCGTGACCACCAATAACCGCAGCTATCCTGCACCCAAAACCACGGCGATTGTCATCTGCCTTGATGGTTGCGAGCCAGACTATCTGGATGTGGCCATTGCCGCCGGCCTTATGCCGACACTGGCGCGGATGCGCCGTGAGGGCACCGACAGGCTGGCGCATTCGGTCATCCCGTCCTTCACCAACCCCAATAACCTGTCCATCGCCACCGGCACCCCGCCGGCTGTGCATGGCATTTGCGGCAACTACCTGTTCGACCCCGAAACCGGCACCGAAGTGATGATGAACGATGTGCGCTTTCTGCGCGCGCCGACGATATTCAAGCAGTTCTACGATGCTGGCGCCAAGGTTGCCGTTGTCACCGCCAAGGACAAGCTGCGCGCCTTGCTCGGGGCGGGGCTGGCATTCGATGCCGACCGCGCGCGCTGTTTTTCGGCCGAAAAATCCGATACCACCACGCAGGCCGAACACGGGGTGGATGCGGCCTCCAGATGGCTTGGCTTCGCGCAGCCCGAGGTTTATTCGGCAGAGCTTTCGGAATTTGTTTTTGCCGCAGGCGTGAAGCTGCTGGAAGAATGGAAGCCCGATGTGATGTATCTGACCACGACCGACTACATCCAGCACAAATACAAGCCCGGCGATGCGCCCGCCAATGCGTTTTACGAGATGTTCGACCGCTATCTGACAAAGCTCGATGCGATGGGGGCCGCGATTGTTGTGACCGGCGACCACGGCATGAAACCCAAGCATGATGAGAGTGGCGCGCCGAATGTCATCTATGTGCAGGATATTCTGGATGACTGGCTGGGCAAGAACGCGGCCCGCGTGATCCTGCCGATCACCGACCCATATGTCGTGCATCACGGCGCGCTTGGCGCCTTTGCCACCGCCTATCTGCCCAAAGATGCCGATCGTGCGGAAATTATTAACAAACTCGCGCAAATCCCTGATATGATAGAGGTATTGGGCCGCGAAGATGCCTGCCAACGCTACCAGCTTCCACCCGATCGGATTGGTGATATTACCATGATTTCGGGCGAGAACATGACCATCGGCACCTCGGCGCACCGCCATGATCTTGCGGCGTTGAACGAGCCGTTGCGCAGTCATGGCGGGCTGACCGAACAGGTTGTGCCCTTCATTGTAAACCGTATCATCGACCTGCCCGAAGCGCCGAGTCTGCGCAATTTCGACGGGTTCTTTTATGCCACAACCGCAGCCGCACAGGGGTAGACCATGACCGCACCCATCGCCCTTCGCCACGAGGCCATGCGCATAGCCGGCCGCAAGGTAGATTTGAAAGACCGTGTGCCCGTGCATTATCCGTTTACCGATGAGGTCATCGGTTCCGTGCCCGCGGGCAATGCTGCCCATGCGGCAGAAGCCTTTGCAATTGCAGCAGGTTACACACCGACGCTCACACGATACGAGCGCCAGCAAATTCTGTTTCGCGCGGCCGAGTTGCTGAATGCGCGCAAAGCCGAACTTGCCCCGATCATCACCGCCGAACTTGGAATTTCGATTTCGGATTCCCTGTATGAAATCGGCCGCGCCTATGACGTATATACGCTGGCGGGCATGATGTGCGTTTCTGATGACGGGCAGATTTTCAGCTGCGATCTGACCCCGCAAGGCAAGGCGCGCAAGATTTTTACACTGCGCGAACCGCTGCGCGCCATATCGGCGATCACGCCTTTTAACCATCCGCTGAACATGGTCAGCCATAAAATCGCGCCCGCCATCGCCACCAATAACTGCATGGTAGTGAAGCCGACCGAACTGACCCCGCTGACCGCGATTTACCTGGCCGACATTCTGTATGAGGCCGGGTTGCCGCCCGAAATGCTCTCGGTCGTGACCGGCTGGCCCGGCGATATTGGCGATGAGATGATCACCAACGACAATATCGACCTGATCACCTTTACCGGCGGTGTGCCGGTGGGCAAGCTGATTGCGTCCAAGGCGGGCTACAAGCGCCAGGTGCTGGAGCTTGGCGGCAATGATCCGCTGATCATTCTGAATGACCTGTCCGATGCCGATCTGGCCCGCGCCGCCGATTTGGCCGTGGCCGGGGCCACAAAAAACTCGGGCCAGCGCTGCACGGCCGTGAAACGCATTCTGGTGCAGGAAAGCGTGGCCGAGCGTTTTGTGCCTTTGGTGCTGGAACGCGCCAGGGCGCTGCGGTTTGGCGACCCGATGGACCCGAAAACCCAGCTTGGCACGGTGGTGCATGAAAAGGCCGCCGCCCTGTTTGAAAGCCGCGTCCATATGGCCGAAGCCCAGGGTGCCAAGGTGCTGTATAACCCCGGCCGCAAGGGCGCGCTGCTGCCGCCGATTGTGGTGGACCATGTCGACCATGCAAGCGAGCTGGTGATGGAAGAAACCTTTGGCCCGATCGTGCCCATTGTGCGCGTATCCGACGATGACGCGGCAGTGATGAAGGTTTCGAACGCCACCGCCTTTGGGCTGTCGAGCGGCGTTTGCACAAATGATTTCAACAGGATGCAGGCCTATATTAAAGGTTTGCACGTCGGCACGGTGAATATTTGGGAAGTGCCGGGCTATCGCATCGAAATGTCGCCTTTCGGTGGCATCAAGGACAGTGGCAACGGCTATAAGGAAGGCGTGATCGAGGCGATGAAGAGCTTCACCAATGTCAAAACCTACAGCCTGCCCTGGGTGTAGCACCGGTGGCCCGCGCGCATACGGAAGGCGAATCCAACCGTAGCACTGCGCGGGCCCGGCACCGTGCGCGCTTATCCGGGGATAAATCGGAAGCGTTGCTTGCACGTGACAGCGCGGCGTTCCTGCATCAGGCGCTCTCCACCCCCTGTGTTTCGACCATCGCCAGGGCCGAAGGTATCTGGATCGAAGACCTCGACGGCCGGCGCTACATGGATTTTCACGGCAATTCCGTGCATCATATCGGCTATGGCCATCCGCGCCTGAAAGCCGCGATTGCCGCGCAGATGGATGCGCTGCCCTTTGCCCCGCGCCGGTTTGCCTGCGAGCCTGCCGTGGAGCTGGCCGAGGCGCTGAGCGCCAAAATGCAGGGCAGCGCCAAGGTTCTGTTCACCACGGGCGGGTCGGATGCCAACGAGGTTGCGCTCAAGATCGCGCGCGCCGCCACGGGCCGGTTCAAAACGCTCAGCTTCTGGGATTCATTCCACGGGGCGGGGTTTGGGGCGGCCAGCGTGGGGGGTGAGGCGACCTTTCGCAGCCAGATTGCCGGGCCGCTGCTGCCGGGGGCCGAGCATGTGGCGCCCTTCAATTGCTACCATTGCGCCTATGGCCACCCCGGACCGCAATCCTGCAACCTCGCCTGCGCCAATATGGTGCGCTATGTGCTGGAGCGCGAGGGCGATGTTGCCGCCGTGATCGCCGAGCCCATGCGCGCCGTGCCCATCGTGCCGCCGCCCGGCTATTGGGCCGCGGTGCAAAAGGCCTGCCATGAGGCCGGCGCGCTGCTGATCATGGATGAAATTCCAACCGGCCTGGGCAAGACCGGCCGCTTTTTCGCTTTTGAGCATGATGGAATTACCCCCGACATCGTAACCCTTGGCAAGGCGCTTGGCGGGGGCATTCTGCCCATTGCCGCCGTGCTGGCCCGCCCGGCGCTGGATGTGGCGGGCGAGTTTGCCATCGGCCATTACACGCATGAAAAAAACCCCGTCACCACGCGCGCGGCCCTGACCACATTGCAGATTATCGAGGATGAGGGGCTGGTTGAACGCGCCGCCAGCCTTGGCGCCGCAGCCTTGGCGCGATTGCGGGATTTTGCGCAAAACCAGCCGCATATCGGCGATGTGCGCGGGCGCGGGCTGATGTTTGGCATCGAGATTGTCGCCGATCGCGACCGCCGTGCGCCCGATGCGGCGCGTGCCGAGCGGATATATTATGCCTGTCTTGCCGAGGGGCTCAGCTTCAAGATTTCCGCCGGAAATGTGCTGACCCTGTCACCGCCGCTGACCATTGCCAAGGCTGAACTGGACCGTGCCCTGCAAATTGTGGAGACTGCCATCTCCACCAGCTAGGAGATGCCCGATGCCACTTTATTCCTTCGCCGACAAAACCCCGAAAATTGCCGATGAAAGGCGCCTGTGGCTTGCCCCCGGCGCGCATGTCATGGGCGATGTGCGCATCGGGCTGGATGTGGGTATCTGGTTTAGCGCCGCCCTGCGCGGCGATAACGAGCCGATTGCCGTTGGCGACCGATCCAACATTCAGGAAAACGTTGTTATTCATACAGATATGGGCTTTCCCTGCACCATCGGCACAGATTGCACCATTGGCCATAGCGCCATTCTGCACGGCTGCACGCTGGGAAATGCCGTTCTTGTCGGCATGGGAGCGACGGTATTGAACGGCGCCGTGCTGGGCGATGGCTGCCTGGTGGGGGCGAATGCATTGATAACTGAAGGAAAAGTGATCCCGCCCAATTCACTAATAGTAGGGGCGCCGGCCCGTGTTGTGCGCATGTTGGATGATGAAAATCATGCCAGGCATATCGCCTCGGCGGCGCATTATGTGGCGCGCGCACAAAAATTCCGGACGGATTTATATGAACTTCCGTAAATCGACACTGGCGCGCTGTAGTATCATTACTTGTCAGAATATGGATTCATCTTATACCTTTGGTTAAAAGCCTAATATAATGGTTTTATATCTTTGGTTGAAAACACAGTAACTGCATCAGATCGATTCAACATATCGCATGAAATCAGCGCCGCTAGAGTCGAGCGATATCATGGCGTTACTAAAAGCTCTTCACTTTTTGTGCTGCATCGGTTACCAATGAACATAATTGCATAATAATTAGTTTGATTACTGGTTCTGAAGTGGGATGTCGCATTGCGGTATCGAGGTATGGATTGACAGATATGACAACAGTGCGCACCTGGTTCGCTGCACGCCTTTCGTCCTATGGTAAAGACGAAGGCGGCGCCGTTATCGCCTATATTCTTTTGATGTTTTTGATGATGATCGTGGCCGCAGGCGGCGCGATTGACTTCATGCGCCATGAAAATGTGCGCACAAGGTTGCAAAACGGGCTGGACCGTGGCGTGCTGGCGGCGGCCGCCTTCAACCAGACGATTGGCGAGCGCGAAGTGGTGGCCGGCTATCTGAAAACCGCCGGCTTTCCCGCGCCTGTGACGCTCGAGGTTGATCCGGTTGTTCCATCGCTCAATTCGCGCCGGGTTCAGGCCCGCGCGCAGCTTACGATTCGCACTTTCTTTTTGAAGATCATCGGCATCAACACGCTGACCGTGGCCGCGTCGGGTGCTGCCGAGCAGCAGCGCCAGCATGTCGAAATTTCGCTGGCGCTCGATATTTCGGGCTCGATGGCGCGTGAACTGACCGGCGGCAGCGCGACCGAGCGGCGCCTGTCGCTGATGCGCGACAAGGCGCAGGAATTCATCGACCTGATCCTGAACGAAGATACAATCGCCACGACGACCGTGAACCTTATCCCTTATGCCGGGCAGGTCAATCCGGGTCAGGCCGCGTTCAACTACCTCAACAACGGCAACAATTACGCGCAAAATTATTCGCGTTGCATCGACTTCAATTCGGGCGACATGGATGACATGAACATCCCCGGCAGGCGCTCGCGCCCGCAAACGCCGCATTTCCAGTGGTTCACCTTTGAGGGCAGCCGTGGCTACGAGGCGGATTGGGGCTGGTGCCCCAGCAATGCGCGCGCGATCACCTATTTTTCCAATGACGCAGCCGATCTGAAAGCCGAAATCGGCTCGTTCCGCGCGCATGACGGCACGGGCTCGAACATTGCCTTCAAATGGGCGCTGTCAATCCTGAACCCTGACAATGCGGCATTTCTGACGGCGTTGCGCGATGCGGGCGAATTTACGCAAACCGACCGCCCGGCACCATTTCTGGGCGCGGATGCGCTGAAAATCATCGTCATCATGACCGATGGCAATACGCGCTACCAGCGGCGACCCTATGCGCAATATTACAATTCGGACCGCGAGGTGCAGCAATGGGCCACGCAGAACCTTTCGAGCAATAGCAGCTATGAATCGACCACCGAATACAATGCTCGTCTGGAAATGCGCGCGCTTTGCGACCTGGCGCAAGCCAATGATGTGGTTGTGTTCACAGTCGGGTTTGACATCGATGCCGGTTCGGATGCCTATGACGACATGCGCTATTGCGCCTCGACCGCGAGCCATTTCTTCGATGTGGATGGCGCCGACCTTGGCACGGCCTTCAAGCTGATTGCCGCCACAATCGCCAACCTGAGGCTGGTCGAATGAGCTGGCTTGGGCGCAAATTGCGGCGCTTTCGCCGCGCCGATGACGGGACAAGCACGGTTGAATTCGTGATCATCGCGCCGGTTCTGTTCGGGCTGGTGTTTTCGGTGTTCGAATCCGGCTGGCTGCTCACAAAATACATGATGCTGGAACGCGGGCTCGACCTGGCCGTGCGTGACTTGCGGCTTGGCAAAATACCGAATGTGACCCGCGTTGATATTCGTGATCGCGTGTGCAGCAATTCGATGTTCTTTCGCGATTGCGATACCGACATGATCATCGAACTTACGCCAATAGACAGCCCCAGCGACTTTCCCGCAACCAATGCAACCTGCATTGACCGCGCCGAAGAAATCGAGCCGGTTGTCAGCTTCAACCCCGGCGCACGCGTGCGTCTGCAGATCATGTTCATCCGCGCCTGCGTTGTGACCGACCCGATCTTCCCCGGCATCGGCCTGGGGCTTGGCCTGACCAAGGATAATACCGGCGGCTACCGGATGATCACCTATTCCGCCTTTGTGAACGAGCCCGCATGATGACCCGCCGCGCGCTTCTCACCTCGTTCAAGGACTATCTGCGCGATGATCGGGCCACCATGCTGGTGGAATTCATCATCTCGGCGCCGTTCCTGTTTTTCTGGCTGGTGGGCAGTTTCGTGTTTTTTGATGCGTATCGCGCCTCGAACCAGGCTGAAAAGGCCACATTCACGATTGGCGACATCATTTCGCGCCTCACGGTTATTGATGATGATTATGTCGATGAATTGTTCCAGCTTCAAAACAGCCTTCTGCCCAAAACCCGCAGCAATGGCTGGCTGCGCATCACCTCGATCATGTATGACGAGGATGCTGACGAATACCAGATTCTCTGGACAGAAAACCGTGGAACGAACAGCGTTCCGCTTTTGCAGGAAGACCTGAATCTCGACCTGATGCCAACAATGGCCGATGCGGATACCGTCATTCTTGTGGAAACATATGTGCCCTATTATCCGCTGTCGCGCAAAGTAGGGATTACGGTTGACCGCTGGGAAAACCAGCTCACCTATCGCCCGCGCTTTGTGGGCTCGCTGGCAAATAGTAACTGAAGTTTAATGGTTGCCGATTTGGCCTTTGCTGCGCCTTGCCGCCGGACTTGCCATATGCTGATTGCAACCGATCGTCCAATTGCGTAGATGCGCGGGCAGGGCGGCAGATTGTGCCGCCATAACCAATGAACGGAAAACAGATGAAAAAGATCGTCATTCTCGTTGTTATTCTCGCGGCTGCCGGTGGCGGCTATTATTACTACACGCAGCAACAGGCCGCACAAATGCAGGCCGAGGCTGATGCCGCCGCCGCCAGGGCGGCTGAAACCGCCGCTGCTGCCGCCGAAGCCGCAGCCGCCGCCGAAGCAGCCGCCGTAGCAGAAGCTGCTGCCGCCGCCGAAGCGGAAGCGGCCACCATTGCCGCCGAGGCCGCTGCTGCTGCCGAAGCCGCCGCCGCTGAAGACGCCACCGCCGCCGCCTCTGCCGCCGCACAGGCCGCCGAAGCCGCAACCGGCGTCGATGCGGCAACGGTTGATAGCGCCATGCAGGCCACGCCCGAGCAGCTTGCCACATGTGGTGCAACCGCCGCCGCCGCAACCCTTGCCGCCGGTGGCGACACCGAAGCAGGCCGCGCCGCTGGAGAGGCCGCCCTGCAAGACTGTCTGGCAGAGGCGACCGCCGGCCAGTAGGCCCGGCAAAAGCCATGAAAAAGGGGCCGCGCGGGCCCCTTTTTTTATGCGCGCCGGCTAGTGTTTTTCGGGGATAAGCCCTTTCGGGCTAAAGCGCAGCACCAGCAGCAGGATCGTGCCCATCACCAGCGGGCGCAGGTAGGATGCCGCGTCGATAAGCTGCGCACGAATGGGCGAGTCGGCGGGCAGCATGTCGCCCAGGCTGGCGGTCAGCCAGCGGCCCACGGGTTCAGCCTCGATCCACAGGAACCAGATCAGGAATCCGCCGAGGATCGAGCCCCAGTTATTGCCCGAGCCACCGACAATCACCATCACCCAGATCAGGAAGGTAAAGCGCAAGGGCTGGTAGCTGCCCGGCGTGAACTGCCCGTCAAGCGTGGTCATCATCGCGCCCGCAAGCCCCACAACCGCCGAGCCCAGCACAAACACCTGCAAATGCCGCTTTGTCACGTTTTTGCCCATTGCGGCGGCGGCATCGCGATTGTCGCGAATGGCGCGCATCATCCGCCCCCAGGGCGATTTCAGCGCGCGTTCGGCGAACCACAGCACAATCAGCAGCACGATGGTAAACAGCAGCCCATAGCTGAGCTGCACAAAGATCGAGGCGAGCGAGATCACATCGCCGCCAAGCCATGCCGCGAAACTGTTGAACCAGGGCGCGGCCTGCAAATCCACCTCATAAGGCACGGGGCGGGGCAGGGCGGTGACGTTCTTCACGCCACGGCTGAGCCAGTCCTCGTTTTTCAGCAGTGCCACGATGATTTCCGAAATGCCCAGCGTGGCAATGGCCAAATAGTCGGCCCGCAGCCCCAGCGCGATTTTGCCGACAATCCATGCCGCCCCAGCCGCGAACAGCCCGCCAACAACCCATGCCAGCATGATCGGCAATCCTAGCCCACCGAGATAGCCGGTGCGCGCGGCATCGGTGGCTTCAATCGCATCAACCGCCGGGTCGAACACTTCACGAATGGCGAAATAGCCGATGACAACGCAGGCAAATGTAGCCCAGGCGCGCGCACGGCCCGCCAGCCTGCTGCGCACGAACAGCGTTATGGCAACGGTGGCGATCAGCGCCAGCACCGTCAGCCCGATGCCAGCACCACCCACGGCCCATGTTTCGGCCACAGGCGGCATGGACACCAGCACGGCGGCAACGCCACCAAGCGCGGCAAAGCCCATAATCCCGACATTGAACAGCCCGGCATAGCCCCATTGCATGTTCACCCCCAGCGCCATCAGCGCCGAGATCAGGCACAGGTTGAGGATGCTCACAGCCTCTGTCCAGCTTGACAGGAAGCCGACAGCGGCAAGTGCTGCGCCCATTGCGCCAAAGAGCAGAACATTTCTCATACCACTTTCCCCCGGAAGATGCCGGTTGGCCTGATCAGCAGCACCACCACCAGAATGACGAATGAAATGGCGAATTTGTAATCGGTCGACAGCAATTGCGCCAAACCTTCCGGCGCCCAGCTTTCGGGCACCAGATAGGTAATGAACTTCTTGTAGGCATAGGTGACCGTCACCTCGGAAAAGGCGATGATGAAGCCCCCCGCAATCGCCCCGACCGGCTGGCCAAGCCCGCCAACAATGGCGGCGGCGAAAATCGGCAGCAAAAGCTGGAAATAGGTGAAGGGTTTGAAGGATTTATCCAAACCATACAGCACGCCCGCGATCGTGGCCAAGGCAGCCGCCAGGATCCAGGCGATCATCACCACACGATCGGGGTTGATGCCCGACAGCAGCGCCAGGTCTTCATTGTCGGAATAGGCGCGCATCGCCTTGCCTGTGCGGGTTTTTTGCAGGAACCAGAACATCCATGCCACGACCATCACCGCCACAACCACGGTCAGCAATTGTGTGCTGCGCAAAGCCAGACCTTCGTTCAGGCCCGACCAGTCCTTGAATTCATTGGCTTTGATGATGAAACGGCCACCATCGGCGAACCGCTGGTCATCGGGGCCGATCACAAGGCGCACGATGCCGTTCATGACAAACATCACCCCGACCGAGGCCATGACCATGACAATCGTGGCCGATTTTTGCTTGCGATAGAAGCGATAGACCATCCGGTCGGTCAGCAGGGCCATCAGTACCGCCACGACAATGCCAAATGGCAGGGCCAGCAGGGCGGTTGGCAGCACGCCAAGGTTGAAGCCCATCGACTGGAACCACCAGGTAAACAGAATGGTGGCCATTGTGCCAAAGGCCATAAGGTCGCCATGCGCAAAGTTGGAAAAGCGCAGAATGCCGAAAATCAGCGTAACCCCAAGCGCGCCAAGCGCCAACTGGCTGCCATAGGCCAGCCCGGGGATCAGCACGAAGTTTGAAAGCAGGACGATGGCGTCAAGAATGTTGTCCATATCCTCAGCCCCCCAGAAAAGATGCACGAACTTCGGGGTTGGCCAGCAAGGCCGCGCCCGTGTCGGTGAAACGGTTGGCGCCCTGCACCAGCACATAGCCCTTATCGGCAATGTTCAGCGCCTGGCGGGCGTTTTGTTCGACCATCAGAATGGCAATGCCGGTTTTGGCAACCTCCAGGATCCGGTCAAACAGCTCGTCCATCACAATGGGGGAAACCCCTGCGGTTGGCTCATCCAGCATCAGCACCTTGGGTTGGGTCATCAGCGCGCGGCCCACGGCCACCTGCTGGCGCTGCCCGCCCGAAAGCTCGCCCGCTGGCTGGTGGCGCTTTTCCTTGAGAATGGGAAACAGGTGGAACACCTGCTCCAACGTGGGGCGGATATCGTCATCCCGGATGAAGGCGCCCATTTCAAGGTTTTCCAGCACGGTCATCGTGGTGAATACATTGCTGGTTTGCGGCACAAAGCCCATGCCGGCGCGCACGCGGTCTTGTGGGGACAGCGTGGTAATATCGCGCCCGCCAAGCTTTACGGCCCCCTTGCGCAGTGGCAACATGCCGAACACCGCCTTCATGGCGGTGGATTTGCCCGCACCATTCGGCCCGACAATCACCGCGATCTGGCCTTTCTCCACGGCAATCGTGCAATCATGCAGAATATCGGCAGCGCCATAGCCGCCGGTCATCGCTTCGCCGATCAGATAGCTCATGCGCTGGCCTCCGGTTTGTTTTTCAGGCCGGTGCCCAGATAGGCCTCGATCACCGCCTCATTGGCTTTCACCTCGTCAGCCGTGCCCCTGGCCAGCACGCGGCCCTCGGCCATCACGATGACCGGGTCGCACATGCGGCCGATGAAATCCATGTCATGCTCGATCATGCAGAATGTATAGCCGCGTTCGCGGTTCAGTCGCAAAATCGCATCGCCGATTGTGTTGAGCAGGGTGCGGTTCACACCCGCGCCGACCTCATCGAGGAAAACGATCTTGGCATCCACCATCATCGTGCGGCCAAGCTCCAGCAGCTTTTTCTGCCCGCCGGAAAGGTTGCCGGCCAGCTCGTCGGCCACATGCGAAATTTCAAGGAATTCAATAACTTCATCGGCCTTGCGCCGCACTTCGGCTTCCTGGTTGCGCACGGCCTTGCCTTTGAACCACGCGTTCCACAGCGCCTCGCCCGCCTGGCCGCCCGGCACCATCATCAGGTTTTCGCGCACGCTCAGGGTGGAAAATTCATGCGCAATCTGGAAGGTGCGCAGCAGCCCGCGATGAAACAATTCATGCGGGGGCAGGCCGGTTATATCCTGGCCATCCAGCCAGATCTTGCCCGATGTCGGGGTGTAATGCCCGGCGATCACGTTGAACAGCGTGGTTTTTCCCGCGCCATTCGGGCCGATCAGCCCGGTGATGCTGCCTTCGGCAATTTCGATGCTTGTGCCATCAACAGCATGGATGCCGCCGAAATGCATGTGCAGATTTTCAACTTTGATCATTGGCCCACCTAAACAAACAGCCCGGCCATTGATAGGCCGGGCTGTTCAATTCCGTTACATGACGACTAGCGCATCATCACCGTGGTGTATTCACCGTCCACGACTTCGTATTCGCGGTAGGTGCCAGCGGCTTCACCCGGTCCGATCAGCTCCACATTGGTGGCACCAACATAGTCGATCTCGCCGCCCGCGGCCAGAATTTCGAGCCCCTTGGCCAGTTCACCCGGCAAAATCTGCTCGCCCGGTGCGTTGGCCACGGCCAGAACATTGGCGGCAACGGTTGCACGGTCGGTGGCGCCACCGGCGGCCATTGCCAGCGCAATCAGCGCGGCCGCATCGTAGGATTCGCGGCGGAACGAGCCGTCGGGGTCAACGCCATTGGCGTTTGCATAGGCGACAAACGCATCGGCGCCAGCGCCTTCAGCCCAGGGCACAGTGCCGATCGTGCCGTTCAGATCGTCGCCAATCGCGTCGATCAGGCTTTGCGCGAACATGCCGTCACCCAGTGCGAAACGGTCAAAGGCGCCGGTGTCAATCGCGGTGCGTATGATGCCCACGCCGCCCTGGTCGGCATAGCCAAGCACGACGAGAATGTCGCCACCGGCTGCGGCCAGCGCGCCAACCTCGGCCGAATAGTCGCCCTTGCCATCTTCATGGGCGGCATTGATGGTCACGGTGCCGCCCGCGGCTTCAAAAGCGGCGATAAAGCTGTCGGACAGACCTTTGCCATAGTCGTTGTTGGTATAGGTCACCGCGACATTCATGATGTCCTTGCTCATCAGAACATCGGCCAGAACCTGGCCCTGGCGCGCATCGGAAGGCGATGTGCGGAAGAACAGGTCATTGTCTTCGATGGTTGAAAGTGCAGGCGATGTGGCCGAGGGCGAAATCATCACCACGCCTTTGGGCACGGCCACGTTGCTGGCAATCGCGGTGGTCACGCCCGAACAATCGGCGCCCATGATGGCCACGACATTGTCGCTGTCAATCAGGCGGGTGGCCGCGGCGGTTGCTGCCGCCGAGTCGATGCAGGTCGAATCTGCGCGCACGGGCATCAGCATGTTGCCGGCAACGCCACCGGCGGCGTTGACTTCGGCCAAAGCAAGCTCGGCACTGGCTGCCATGCCCGGTGTCAGCGATTCAATCGGCCCGGTAAAGCCCAGAATAATGCCAACGTTAACCTCTTGCGCCATAGCATAGCTGCCAAGGCTCAGTGCGGCGGCGCTCGCCATCAATAGTTTTTTCATTGTCTCTCTCCCTTGAAAGGTCGGGTCATTCCCTGCGCGCATATGACGCGATTTGAAACCCAGTTTCAACAGCTTTCCGCTGTGGTTGATCGCCGGGTTTGCGCTGGTCAAGCCTTCTGGCCGCTTGTAGATTGCCCGCGAAAGGTATGGTGGATGGAGTCTCTGGGCGTAGCCTTTGGTCTGGTCGTGCGGTTTGATGCCGGTTTGTGGGCGGTCATCGGGCTCAGTCTGCGTGTCAGCCTTACGGCGGTTCTTGTGGCCACGCTGATCGGCGCCCCTCTGGGGGCGGTGCTGGCCACGCGGCAGTTCCGGGGCCGTCAGGTGCTTGTGGTGCTAAGCGGCGCCTTCATGGCGCTGCCGCCCGTTGTGGTGGGGCTGGCGGTTTATCTGCTGCTGTCACGCGCCGGCCCGCTTGGCCCGCTCGGGCTGCTCTTTACGCCGGGTGCCATGATCATCGCGCAAACCGTGCTGATCCTGCCCATCATCACCGCGCTTACGCTTCAGGCCGTGGCACCCGTTTATCGCGACTACAAGGGGCTGTTCGCGGCGCATGATGTCGCCCCGCTGGCCGCCTTGCGCATTGCCTTGTGGGATGCCCGCTTTGGCGTGGCCACCGGCATTCTGGCAGGCTTTGGCCGCGCAATTTCCGAGGTGGGGGCGGTGCAGATCGTCGGGGGCAATATCGACGGTGTCACCCGTGTGATGACCACGACCATCGCGCTTGAAACCTCCAAGGGGAACCTGGAATTCGCGCTGGCCCTTGGCCTTGTGCTGATCGTTCTGGCGCTGCTTGTCAATCTTGCCATTCTTGGGCTGGGCCGCTTTGGCCGCCGCTTTGAAGAGGCCCGCCTATGAGCGTTCCGCGCCTGTGCTTTGCGGCGGCGCGCTATGCCGTGCGCGGCAAAACCCTGCTTGGGCCGCTGGATATCACGCTGCAAAGCGCGGGTATCACCTGCATTCTTGGCCCCAACGGTGCGGGCAAAAGCCTGTTTCTGGCGCTGGCGCATGGCATGATCCTGCCGCATCAGGGGCAGGTGCAATGGAATGGCCAGCCCGCCGCCGAAACGCGCCAATCGCGCGGCTTTGTCTTTCAATCCACCCCCGTTTTGCGCCGCTCTGTGCGTGCAAACCTCACCTTTCCGCTGATCGCGCGCCGCAGCGACAGGGCCGGTCGTGCCGCGCGGGTTGATCAGGCCCTGCACGATGCCCGCCTTGCCCCACATGCCGACAGCCCCGCCGCCGCCCTGTCTGGCGGCGAGCGTCAGCGCCTTGCGCTGGCTCAGGCAATGGTGGCGCGCCCGGCTGCTGTTTTGCTGGATGAGCCCGGCGCCAGCCTCGACCCGGCCTCGGCGCGATTGCTGGAAGATATGGTGCGCCATGTGGCCGGGTCCGGCATCAAGGTGATTCTTGCCACGCATGATCTGCCCGCCGCCCGCCGCCTGGCCGATGATGTGCTGGTCTTCATCAACGGCCGCCTTGCCGCGCAGTCCGGGGCAGAGGCGTTTTTCACCGGCAGGCACGCCCCGGCGGTCATGGATTATCTGGAGGGCCGGTTGTGAAGTGGCTTGCGCTTGTTCTGGCGCTGCTGGCCGCGCCGCTGGCCGCCCAAACCCGGCTGCTTCTGGGGGCCACGCATACGCTCGACAATTCGGGTTTTCTGGCCGCTGTGCTGCCGCAATTCACGGCCGATACCGGAATCCGCGTCGATACGGTCGTGCTTGGCACCCGACAGATTCTGGCAATGGCCGAGCGTGGCGAATTCGATGTGCTGATCACGCATCATCGTCCTTCAGAGCTTGCCTTCATTGCCGCAGGCTATGGCACGGCGCGCAATGATCTGATGTTCAACGATTTTGTGCTGATCGGCCCCGCAGACGACCCCGCCGGCATTGCAAGCGCCGCCGATGCCCCGGCGGCGCTTGCCGCAATCGCCGCCAGCCAGGCCCGCTTCATTTCGCGCGGCGATGAAAGCGGCACGCATCTGCGCGAGCAGGAGCTTTGGGCCCAGGCCGGGCTGAACCCCGCCGGCGACTGGTATTACGCGGTTGGCGCGGGCATGGGGGCCACGCTGAACATTGCCGCCGCCCTCTCCGCCTATACGCTGAGCGACCGCGCCACATGGCTTACCTTTCAGGGGCAGGCCGGGCTTGCGCTTTTGTTTGAAGGCGGGGCCGGGTTGCGCAATGACTATAGCCTGATCGAGATCAACGCCGCGCGCTTTGCGCATATCAATGCCCAAGCCGCGCAGACCTTTGCAAGCTGGATGCTTGGCCCCAAAGGGCAGGCGGCGATTGCCGCCTTTCGCCCGAACGGCCAGCAGCTATTCTGCCCGGCCCGCCAGCATCCGGGGCAAGAGCAAGGCGGCAAGCCCTGCACCGCCAACGCCCAGTAGCGTGGCTTCCAGCCCAAAAATATCGACCAACGCGCCCTGCATGAACGCGCCTGCCGCCGTGGCCCCAAGCGCGACCAGCGACCACAGGCTCATGACCCGCCCGCGCAGCGCATCGGGCAATGTAAGCTGAATGCCCGATTGCAGGCTTACCCCCACCAGCGTGCCGCAAAAGCCAAGCCCGGCCACGGCCAACAGGCTCAGCCCCCAGTTCTGCGACAGGCCCAGCAGCGCCACCAGCACGCAACTGGCCAGCGCCGCCCAGATGGACCGCACCTTCAGCGCCTCGGCGGCGGGCGCATGGCCAAGCGCCTGAAGCATGGCTGACAGCAGCGCACCCGCGCCCGTGGCCGCGCTGAGCTGCCCCAGACCAACCGCGCCGCGCCCAAAGCCGCCATCGGCAATGGCGGGCAGAATTTCAAGCGCGCCGCGCCCGGCCAGTGCCGAAAGCCCGGTGATCCACATGGCTTCGCGCACCAATGTGTTTTCGGCCGCATAACGAAACCCGTCGCGCATTTCGGTGATGAACCCATGCGCCACCCGCGCCGGGCCGCGCGGGGCGGCCAGCGGCAGGCGCCACAGCACCAGCACCAGCGGCAGGGGCGCAAGGCAAATCGCACCCAGCGCCGCCCCCACGCCCCATTGCGCGATCATCACACCGCCAATCGCCGGGCCGATCAGCCGCGACAGGTTGAAGTTGAGCGAGGTGACCACCACCACCGATGTCAGCGCCTCACGCGGGGCCAGCCGGGTGATCAATGCCATGCGCACAGGGGTATAGGCGCTTGCCGCCAACCCCGCCGCCAGCGACATGATGGCAAGCAGCGGCGCGTTCAGCAGGCCCGCCAGAAACAAAACCAGCATCAGCACCGAAATTGCAATCATCGCGAACTGCGCCAATATTGCCGCGCGCCGCAGGTCTATCCGATCGGCCATCACACCAAAGAACGGCCCCGACAGCACGGCCGGCACAAAGTTGATGCCCGCAACCAGCCCCACAAAGCTGGCGCTGCCCGTCATCTCCCAGGCGAGCCACCCCAGGGTAATGCGCTGCACCCATGTGCCGTTGATCGCCACGAAGGCCGCCGAAATATAGGCCCGGAACTGCGGCGATTTCAACGATGTCAGGTTCATTCAGGGCTTCCTGTTCGAATGGGGGCGCGGGCAACAGGTCGGGCCGCCAAGGTCATCGGAATGCCAAATCATTTCAAGGGGTCAAGCCATGCAATTTTTGCATAGCGACCGGGCAGAAATGGCCGTTGTTGCGGGTGCGAACATCTCTATATTGCATTGCAACAGAGGCGGCCCGATGTCGTCACTGCTTGAACGTAGGAAGATGAAAAATGGCATATGTATCAAATATCGCAGTATCGAAAACTGCCCCGAATGCAATCCGCGGCTGGTTCGCAACGCTGTCGCAGCGTTTCGCCGATAACCGCCTTTATGCGCGCACATTGCGCGAGCTGGAATCACTTGGCGACCGCGAATTGGCCGATCTGGGCCTGTCGCGCTCCAGCCTGCGCGACGTTGCGTATCAGGCTGTTTACAGCAAGTAAGAACAGGACATAGCGCGTCCTCCCCGCGCAATGTTCCAAACCGGCGCTGTCTGTATCTCCTCCCACAGACAGCGCCGTTTTATTTTGCAAGTTTTCATGTAGACTTGCCAGAATCGCGGAGGTTTCATGACAGGTCCGATCATCGCGCGCTGCCCCTGTGCTGCGAGCTATATCACCAGCCCGAAGCGCGCCACCGTGGCCGTTGTGTGTTATTGCACCGATTGTCAGACAGCAGGCAGGGCACTGGCTGCTTTGCCCGAAAACATTGGCGTCATGCAGGGCGATGGCGGCACGCCACTGGCGTTGTTTCCCAAGAAAAACCTGCAAATCCATGATGATCGCGGCGCATTGCGCGCCCATAAGCTGCATCCGAAAAGCCCGACACGGCGGCTTGTCTGCAGCCAGTGCAATTCCATGCTGGCGCTCGATTTCACCAAAGGTCCGTGGCTTTCGGTGCCCATCGCGCGTTGTCTCGCCCCCAGACCAATGGCCAATATGCGCATCATGACGCGCTCGCGCCCCGCCGGGCAGGCGGATTTGGCCGATGATATGAAGAATTTCGCCAATTTCCCGAAACGGCTGGTTTTCCCGCTCACACTCAACTGGGTGGCGGGCGGCTTTGCCACTCCGAAACTGCCGGCCTTCCCGCCGCTAAAAATGCCCTAGAACGGCACCTCGTCGGTGCTGACATAGCTGGCCAGCACATGTTTTTGCCCGGCTTTTTCAAAGTCGATATGCAGTTTGTTGCCCTCAACCCCGATGACCCGGCCATAGCCGAATTTCTGGTGGAACACCCGTGTGCCGATGTCGTGCAGCACCACGGCTTCGGCATCCAGCACCATGTTGCGCGCTTCGCTCGGCTGGCGCATGGGGCGCGCGCCGCTGCGTTTCTGCATCCGCGCCCAGCCGGGCGAGTTGTAGCTGTTGGCGCTGGCCACCCGCGCCTCCATTTCGCTGGCCTTGATGATCCCCTCAAACCCGCCGCCCGCACGCGGCGCCGCCGCCCCGAACCCGCCGCCATACAGGCCCGGCGGCGTCAGCACATCTACATGCTCGGGCGGCAATTCATCAATAAACCGGCTCGGCAGGGTCGATTGCATCTGCCCATAGGTGCGCCGGTTGGCGGCAAAGGAAATCGTGCAAACTTCTTCCGCCCGCGTAATGCCGACATAGGCAAGGCGGCGCTCTTCCTCCAGCCCTTTCAGCCCGCTCTCATCCATGCTGCGCTGGCTGGGGAAGAGCCCATCCTCCCATCCCGGCAGGAACACCGCCGGAAACTCCAACCCCTTGGCGCCGTGCAGCGTCATGATGGAAACCTTGGCGCTGCCGTCATCCGCCTCGTTATCCATGATCAGCGCGATATGCTCCAAAAATCCTTGCAGGTTTTCGAACTGCTCCAGCGCCTTCACCAATTCCTTGAGGTTCTCAAGCCGCCCCTGCGCCTCGATGCTTTTGTCATTCTTCCAGAAATCGGTATAGCCCGATTCCTCCAGAATAATTTCGGCAAGCTCGATATGGCTCAGCTCGCCCTCGTGCATGTGCAAGCGCCAGCGGTCCAGCGCGTCAATCAGCTCTGAAAGTGCTTGCCGCCCCTTGCCCGAAAGGCCGGAATCCACCGCAATCCGCGCGCCATCCAGCATGGATACGCCATTGTCCCGCGCCAGCCGCTGGATGGTCTGGATCGCCTTTTCCCCCAAACCACGCTTGGGCGTGTTGATGATCCGCTCCAGCGCCAGATCATCATCTGGGCTGCAAACCACGCGGAAATAGGCCATCGCATCGCGAATTTCGAGCCGCTCGTAAAAGCGCGGCCCGCCGATAACGCGATAGGGCAGGCCGATGGTCAAGAACCGGTCCTCGAAGGCGCGCATCTGGTGGGTGGCGCGCACCAGAATCGCCATTTTCGACAGGTCATAGGGGCGCATCCCGCGCGTGCCGCGCTGCATGGCCTCAATCTCCTCGCCCACCCAGCGCGCCTCGTCCTCGCCATCCCAATGGCCGATCAGGCGCAGCTTCTCGCCCTCTTTTTCCGCCGTCCACAGCGTTTTGCCCAAACGGTTGGCATTGCCGTTTATCACCGCGCTTGCAGCGGCCAGAATATGCGGGGTCGAGCGGTAATTCTGCTCCAGTCGCACCACATGCGCGCCGGGAAAATCCTTTTCAAACCGCAGGATATTGCCTACTTCCGCCCCGCGCCAGCCATAGATCGACTGGTCATCATCGCCCACGCAGCAAATATTCTTGTGCCCCGCCGCCAGCAGCCGCAGCCATAAATACTGCGCGACGTTGGTGTCCTGATACTCGTCCACCAGAATATAGCGGAATTTCTGCTGATAGTGTTCCAGCACATCCTTGTGGCGCTGGAAGATCGTCACGACATGCAGCAGCAAATCGCCAAAATCCACCGCGTTCAGCGCCAGCAGCCGCGCCTGATATTGCTTGTAGAAATCAACGCCCTGGTTGTTGAAATGCGCGGCTTCGGCCACCGGCACCTGTTCCGGCCCCCAGGCGCGGTTCTTCCAGTTGTCAATCACCCCGGCCAAATGCCGTGCGGGCCAGCGTTTGTCATCAATATTGGCCGCCTTCAGCAGTTGTTTGAGCAGGCGCAACTGGTCATCGGTATCCAGAATCGTGAAGTTGCTTTTCAGCCCCACAAGTTCCGCATGGCGGCGCAAAATCTTCACACAGAGCGAATGGAAGGTGCCGAGCCACGGCATCCCCTCAACCACCTGCCCGATATTCTGGCCCACGCGGTTTTTCATCTCGCGCGCGGCCTTGTTGGTGAAGGTCACGGCCAGCAAATCATAGGGCCGCGCCCGCCCCGTGGCCAGCAAATGCGCGATTCGCGCGGTCAGCGCCTTCGTCTTCCCCGTTCCAGCCCCCGCCAGCATCAAAACAGGCCCGTCCAGCGTTTCAACCGCCTGTCTTTGTTCGGGGTTCAGCCCGTCCAGATACGGCATCGCGGGCCGCGCCATAGCACGCGCCGACAGCGGCAAAGCCGCCGCCGCCTCAAATCCATCCGCATCGTCAAACTCGTTCATAGGCGCAGCCTAGCGTGTTTGCCGGGCAAGTTAAAGAGTTGTTCTCACTCTGTTCTTGCGGATTCCGCCCGTGTGTTTTGCCCGTCAAAATTCATACCTGTGCATTTGCGCCTTGGGGCCATATTATACCCGCAAAGGAGATGCGATGGCCGAATCTGTTAACCCGATCCTGATCATTCTCGCCCATCCGCGCCCGCGGCAATCGACTGTTGTAATGCGCATGGCGGCGCAGGCGGCCAAAATCGAAGGGGTCACGGTGCATGATATCTATGCCGAATATCCCGACTTTCTTATCGACGTGCCGGCCGAACAAGAGCTTTTGCGCCAGCACGAGGTGGTGATCTTCCTGCATCCGTTCAACTGGTATTCGGCCCCTGCCTTGCTGCGCGAATGGCAGGATGTGGTGCTGGAATATGGCTTTGCCTATGGCCGCCACGGGCAGGAGCTGCGCGACAAGGTGTTTTTCAACGCGGTCAGCGCCGGGCGCTCCATTTCCGAATATTCGGGCGAGCATGAAACCCATTTCACCTTGCGCCAGCTTGCCGCCCCGTTCGAACAAATGGCGCAGCTTTGCTCCATGATCTACCTGCCGCCCTTTGCGCTGACTTCGGCGCGCACGGCAGCGGCGGAAGACCGCCTGGCCCCTCATCTGGAAACATGGCGCGACCTTTTGCACGCTTTGGCGGCCGGCACGCTGAATTTAGAGCGTGCCGCCGCCAGCCCCTTTCTGGGGGCAGAAACACTGGCGCCACCAGAACCAGAACCAGAACCAGAACCGCAAGACACCCGCGAAGCCGAAAGCGAAGCGCAACCCCCCGACGAAGGACGATAATGGAAAGCTTTCTCTACCAGGCCTTTATCTATCTTGCCGCCGCCATCGTGGCCGTGCCCCTGGCGCGCCGCCTTGGCTTTGGCTCGGTGCTGGGCTATCTGGTGGCGGGGCTGGCCATTGGCCCGCTTCTGGGGCTTGTCGGGTCTGAAACCATAGATGTGCAGCATTTCGCCGAATTTGGCGTGGTGATGATGCTGTTTGTCATCGGGCTGGAGCTGGAACCGCGCGCGCTTTGGGCCATGCGCAAGGCGCTGGTCGGGCTGGGCGGTATGCAGATCGTGTTCACTACGCTGCTCATTTCGCTCATCGCCTGGTCGCAGGGCATTCTGCCCTCGGTTGCCATAGCCATTGGCATAACGCTTGCGCTTTCCTCAACCGCGATTGTCATGCAAACGCTGGATGAAAAGCAGCTTGCCCGCACCGATGGCGGGCGTTCGGCCTTCTTTGTGCTGCTCATGCAGGATATTGCGGTCATTCCGGTGCTGGCGCTTTTGCCGCTGCTGGCCATTCCGGGGCTGGAAATCATGTCGGCCCTGTCGGGCGAAGAGGCCGCTTCCTATGGCAACGGAACGAAGGAATGGATCGCCAGCCAATCGCCCATCATCGCTTCGGCCATTGTGCTGGGCGCGGTTGCGCTTGTCGGCGTGGTCGGGGTGTTTCTGGTCGGCCCGCTGTTTCGCTATATTTCGCATTCCAGAATGCGCGAGATATTCATTGCCACGGCGCTGCTGCTGGTCGTCGCCATCGCGCTGCTGATGACCGCTGTCGGCCTGTCCCCCGCGCTTGGCACCTTCATGGCGGGGGTTCTGCTGGCCAACTCGGCCTATAAACACCAGCTTGAAGCCGATATCGAGCCCTTCAAGGGGCTGTTGCTGGGCCTGTTCTTCATCACTGTTGGCGCGGGCATCAATACCGGCCTGTTATGGGACAAGCTTTGGGTCATCCTGTCGATCACCATTGCGCTGATGGCGCTCAAATTCGCGGTGCTATGGCTGGTGGGCTGGGGGTTCGGGCTGCGCGGGCGCACGCAATTGCTGTTTGCGCTGTCGCTCGCCCAGGCGGGCGAATTCGGCTTTGTCCTGCTGGGTTTCGCCACACAGGCCCATGTCATGGCCCGCCCCCTGGCCGAGCTTTTGGGCCTGGTCGTGGCGCTGTCGATGTTCCTCACCCCCGTGCTGTTCATCCTGTTTGACAAGATGGTGCAGCGCATGGGCGGCACAGAGGCGGCCGAAGATGACCGCCCGATGGTGCCCGAAGGCAAGATCATCATCGCCGGGCTGGGCCGCTTTGGGCAGGTCGTCAACCGCCTGTTGCTGATGAACGGCCACCCGACCACGGTGATCGACGGCAATGCGGAATCTGTCCACCGGATGCGGATGCTGGGCATAAAGGCCTATCTGGGCGATGTGACCCGCCCCGAATTGCTGATCGCGGCGGGCATATCCGAGGCGGCGGCCATTGTCGTGGCGATTGACGAGGCCGACAAGGCCGTCAAAATCGTCGAATTCATCCGCCAGAACTATCCGAATGTGCATATCGTTGCGCGCGCGCGGTCGCGCCACGATGTTTACCGGCTTTATGCGGCGGGGGCGCGCGATATCGTGCGCGAAACCTTTGATTCATCGGTGCGGGCCGGCAAATACACGCTGCGCGCAATGGGTATGCACCCCTATGATGCCGAGCGCGCCGCCGATGAGTTTGTGCGCGAAGACCGGCGGATGCTGCGCGACATGGCCGAAGACTGGAACCCGAAGCTGCAACTTCACGAAAACCCGGCCCTTCTGGCCCGCATCCGCGAGCAGAATCTGCGGATCGAGGCGATGCTGCGCGGCGAAACAGATCCGGCAACCGAGGCGCGCAGCGACAAAGGCTGACACCGGGGGAGAGGGCGGGAAAGCAGCGGGGCAGGGCGTTGCGCAGCTTTTTATGCTGCACTGCAAAAACCACGTTGTCAGGCGGGGCGCTGCTCGCTACAAATACGGCGGCCCCGACATCATCCAGCTTGCGGAGACTGCAGCCCATGAAGCACTTCCAGAAAATCCTCATTGCCAACCGCGGTGAAATTGCCATCCGCGTCATGCGCGCGGCCAACGAGATGGGCAAGAAAACCGTGGCGGTCTATGCCGAGGAAGACAAGCTGGGCCTGCACCGCTTCAAGGCCGACGAGGCTTACCGCATCGGCGAGGGGCTTGGCCCGGTCGCGGCCTATCTATCCATTGAAGAAATCATCCGCGTTGCCAAAATGGCTGGCGCCGATGCCATCCACCCGGGCTATGGTCTGCTGTCGGAAAACCCCGATCTGGTCGATGCCTGCGATGCGGCTGGCATTACCTTTATCGGCCCGAAGGCCGCCACCATGCGCGCCCTTGGCGACAAGGCCAGCGCGCGGCGCGTGGCGGTGGAGGCGGGCGTGCCGGTCATTCCCGCAACCGAGGTGCTGGGCGATGACATGGCAAAAATCGCCGCGCAGGCCGAGGCGGTCGGCTACCCGCTGATGCTCAAGGCAAGCTGGGGCGGGGGCGGGCGCGGAATGCGCCCCATTCTTGGCCCCGACGAGTTGGTTGAGAAGGTGCGCGAAGGCCGCCGCGAGGCCGAAGCCGCCTTTGGCAATGGCGAGGGTTATCTGGAAAAGATGATCATCCGCGCCCGCCATGTGGAAGTGCAGATTCTGGGCGACCGGTTTGGCGGCATGTATCATCTTTGGGAGCGTGACTGCACCGTGCAGCGCCGCAACCAAAAGGTTGTGGAACGCGCCCCCGCGCCCTATCTGAGCCAGGAACAACGCGCCGAAATCTGCGAACTTGGCCGCAAGATCTGCGCCCATGTCGGCTATGAATGCGCCGGCACGGTCGAATTCCTCATGGATATGGATACCGGCAATTTCTATTTCATCGAGGTGAACCCCCGCGTGCAGGTGGAACACACGGTCACAGAAGAAGTGACCGGCATCGACATCGTGCGCGCGCAAATTCTGCTGGCCGAGGGCGCCACCATTGCCGATGCCACCGGCAAACCAAGCCAGGACGATGTGAAGCTGAACGGCCATGCCTTGCAATGCCGCGTCACCACCGAAGACCCGCAGAACAATTTCATCCCCGATTATGGCCGTATCACCGCCTATCGCGCGGCCAATGGCATGGGCATCCGGCTGGATGGCGGCACGGCCTATGCCGGTGCGGTCATCACGCGGTTTTACGATTCACTGCTCGTGAAAGTCACCGCTTGGGGGCCAACGCCGGAAACGGCGATTGCGCGGATGGACCGGTCCTTGCGCGAATTTCGCGTGCGCGGCGTGTCCACCAACATCGCCTTTGTGGAAAACCTGCTCAAGCATGAAAGTTTTCTGAACAATACCTACACGACCAAGTTCATCGACACGACACCGGCGCTGTTTTCCTTCAAGAAACGCCGCGACAGGGCGACCAAAATCCTAACCTATCTGGCCGATATCACGGTCAACGAACACCCCGAAGTGGCGGGCCGCGCCCGGCCCCATGCCGAGGCGCGCGCCGCACGCCCCCCGAAGCTGCGCGTCGAGACCGCACCCTACGGCACGAAAAACCTGCTCGATGACCAGGGGCCGCAGGCCGTGGCCGATTGGATGCTGGCGCAGAAAAACCTGCTGCTGACCGACACGACCATGCGCGACGGGCATCAATCACTGCTGGCCACGCGGATGCGCAGCCATGATATGATCAATATCGCCCCCGCCTATGCCGCCAATCTGCCGGGGCTGTTTTCTGTTGAATGCTGGGGCGGGGCAACCTTTGATGTCGCCTATCGCTTCTTGCAGGAATGCCCCTGGCAGCGGCTGCGCGATCTGCGCAAACACATGCCCAACCTGCTGACGCAAATGCTGCTGCGCGGCGCGAACGGCGTGGGCTACACCACCTATCCCGACAATGTCGTGCAGAAATTCGTCGCCCAGGCGGCGGCATCCGGCGTCGATGTGTTCCGCGTGTTTGACTCGCTCAACTGGGTGGAAAACATGCGCGTGGCAATGGATGCCGTGCTGGAGTCCGGCAAGATCCTCGAAGGCACGATCTGTTATACCGGCGATATTCTCGACCCGAACCGCGCGAAATATGACCTGAATTACTACATCACGATGGGCCGCGCGTTGCGCGATGCGGGGGCGCATATCCTTGGGCTGAAGGACATGGCCGGTCTGCTGAAACCCGCCGCCGCCAGCAAGCTTGTGCGCGCCTTGAAAGACGAAATCGGCCTGCCGGTGCATTTCCACACGCATGATACATCGGGCATTTCCGCCGCCACCGTGCTGGCCGCGGCCGAGGCGGGCGTCGATGCGGTTGATGCCGCGATGGACGCCTTCGCCGGCGGCACCTCGCAGCCCTGCATGGGCAGCATCGTTTCGGCCCTTGCCAATACCCCGCGCGATACCGGCCTGCCGATCGATGCGATCCGCGAAATCTCCGATTATTGGGAGGCCGTGCGCGGCCAGTATACCGCCTTTGAAAGCGGCATCGGCGCGCCTGCTTCCGAGGTGTATCTGCACGAAATGCCCGGCGGCCAGTTCACCAACCTCAAGGCACAGGCCCGCAGCCTGGGGCTGGAGGAACGCTGGCACGAGGTTGCCCGCACCTATGCCGATGTGAACGCCATGTTCGGCGATATCGTCAAGGTCACGCCAAGCTCCAAGGTCGTGGGCGACATGGCGCTGATGATGGTCGCACAGGGCATTACCCGCGCCGAGGTCGAAGACCCGGCGGTTGAGGTCGCCTTCCCGGAGTCTGTCATCGATATGATGCGCGGCAATCTTGGCCAGCCGCCGGGGGGCTTCCCGCCCGCGCTGATTGCCAAGGTGCTGAAGGGCGAAAAACCCAATACCAACCGCCCCGGCGCCGCCGTGCCAGCGGCCGACCTTGAAGCCGTGCGCGCCAAAATATCAAGCGAACTCAACGGTTTCGAGGTCGATGATGAAGACCTGTGCGGCTATCTGATGTATCCCAAGGTCTTTCTCGACTATATGGGCCGCCACCGCGATTATGGCCCGGTGCGCACGCTGCCCACGCGCAATTTCTTTTACGGAATGGCGCAGGGCGAGCAGATCTCGGTTGAGATCGACCCCGGCAAAACGCTCGAAATCCGCCTGCAAGCCCTGGGCGAAACCGGCGATGACGGGCAGACCAAGGTGTTTTTCGAACTCAACGGCCAGCCCCGCACCATCCGCGTGCCCAACCGCAAGGCCGCCGCCACCACCAAGGCCCGCCAGAAGGCGACCCTGGGCGATGCCAACCAGGTCGGCGCGCCCATGCCCGGCGTGATTGCCACCGTCGCCGTAACTGCGGGCCAGGCCGTGAAGGCGGGCGATTTGCTGCTGACGATCGAGGCGATGAAGATGGAGACCGGCATCCATGCCGAGCGTGATTGCACAATCAAGGCGCTGCATGTCACCCCCGGCGCGCAGGTCGATGCCAAGGATCTGCTCGTCGAGTTCGAATAGGCGCAGCCGGCAAATCAAACACCCCGAAAGCGCGCGCATTGCCGCCGGTTTTTGCGGCTTTGTTTGACGATTTGGCCAAACTGGTTCAGTTTGATCATGATCGGTGGCTTTTCTGGCCTATTTGGCGCGCATGAATTATTGGGGAATATTATAAAAACAGCTTTTCTTGCTTCTGCCGCAATTGCGGCATTACTGGTTACAAGCGCCAATGCGCAATCTGTTGCATTTGGCGGCGATGTCAGCGCATCCTATGTCAGTCGCAGCTACGGCGGCGGCGGTGAAGACCGCTACCAGTTCAACGGTTCGGTGGTTGCGGGGTTTGGCGCGTTTGGCGCGCAGGTCGATCTTGGCACACAGTCCTATGCCGATGGCGACGGGTTCGACAATATGACCTATGCCATCCATGCTTTTTACGCGGTCAACCCCGCGCTGACAATCGGCGCCTATTTCGGCGTGGATGACTGGGCCGCTGGTAGCAGCGATGATGATTATTTTGGCATCGAGGCGAAATTCACACCCGGCGGTTCTGCCTCCCGCATCGAGGTGGAAGCCTTTGTCGGCTGGTATGAAGATATAGTCAGTGACTACGGCGCCAATCTGATTGGCCTGTCGGGCAGCTATGCAATCACCGACAATATCGACCTGTTCGGGGGCTATCTGATGGGTAATTGGGGCACTTCCGGCAACCGCGTTAATTCCTATGACGTGCTGACAGCCGGTGCTGCCTATAATTTCGATACCGGCCTGTATGTTGCGGCCGCCTATCAAAGCTACGTCTATCCGGGCAGTTCGGGCGACTATACGCTGCAACTGCAAGTCGGCTACCAGTTTGGTGGCGGCCAAGTGTTTGGCGGGCGCAGTTACTACACGCTTTATCCCGGCGATTGATCAACGCGCATGGTCGCAGCCCTGCTTCAGGACAGCCGCGCGCCGCTTGGTGCCGCTACGCCGCATGTCGGGCAAGGCTAGGCAATGGCCGCGCCGCGCCTGTTGATAACCGGTGCCAGCGGCAATATGGGCCGCGCGCTTCTGGCCGAACTTGCGGCGCGCAACGTGGCCGTGCGTTCGGCGCTGCGCGACCCGGCCGATGCGCGTGATGCGCAGGGCGATACGGTTGCGTTTGACTTTGAAAACCGCAGCACCTGGCCCGCAGCCCTTGCAGGCATAAGCGCGTTGTTCTTGCTGCGCCCGCCGCCCCTGTCCGATATGAAGGCCACGCTCATCCCGTTTTGCGACGCGGCCTATGCGGCGGGGGTGGCGCAGATTGTGTTCCTGTCGGTGGTCGGGGCCGATACCAAAAAATGGGTGCCGCATCATGCGGTGGAAAAGGCGCTGGCGGGCCGGCCTGCCACCATTTTGCGCCCCGGCTTCTTTGCCCAGAATTTCGCCGATGCCTATCGCGAAGATATTTGCGCCGACAACCGTATCTATGTGCCCGCTGGCAAGGGCAGGGTCAGCTTTGTCGATCTGCGCGACGTGGCCGAAATCGCCGCCGACGCGCTTTTGACCCCGCAAAACCATCAGGGCGCCGCCTATAACCTGACGGGCGCAAGCGCCGTGGGGTTTGCCGAGGCGGCGGCCATGCTCTCGGCCCTGCTCGCGCGCCCCATCCGCTATGTTCCCGCCTCGATGCTTGGCTATATCCTGCATCAGCGCCGTCGCGGCAGGCCGTGGATGGCGGCTTTCATCCAAACCGTGCTGCATGTCGGGCTGCGCTTTGGGGCCGCCGCCACGCCGGATGCAACGCTCGAAACCCTTCTTGGCCGCAGGCCGCGCAGCCTGCACAGCTACCTTGCCGATCATGCGCAGCTTTGGGCGCCCAAACCCTAGCGCCGCCGCAGCCACCATTCTGCAAATATCAGGTTCGGCAGCCAGGCGCTCCAGGCCACCCAATTCGAGGCCAGCTCATAGTCCATGCCCGCGACCATCTCGAAAAACGGCAGTTGCAGGCGCAGGGTGACGGCGGCAAAGGTCAGCGCGTAGCTGCGGACCATCCAGCGGCGATGCGCGGCAATCCGGCGGCTGCGGATATGCCAAAGCGCCAGCCCGGTGGTGCAAAGCCAGAGCAGCGCCAGCACCACAAACCCGGCCTGTGCCACCGCCCCGCCGGGCGCTGTATAGCCAATCACCAGCCCGGCCAGTGCCGCCACCAGAACGGCCAGCACATAGATGCGCCCCATTGCGCGGTGCAGGGCAGGGCGGCGCGCCCGCAGGCTGGGCCATAGCTGGAACACGCCAATGGCCAGCGCAAGGGGTGCGGCAACGATATGGGCCATCAGCACGGTTCTGCGCTCTGCCAGATGCACCAGCATCCCCGGATAGGCCAATTCCATATCCAGCAACAAAAACCGATAGGCGGTCAGCGCAATCAGCAGTGCAAATGCCGCGGCCAGCCAACGTGTAATATTCAATCCCAGGCTCATATCTGTCTCCCTAAAACTTTACACTGTAAAGATAGCATTGGCTTGACACTGTCAAGATAAAATTTTATGCGGTCACATGGCCAAGAAACCCCATCATCACGGCAATCTGCGCGCCGCGCTCATTCAGGCCGGCATTGCGATTATCGAGGCCGAGGGGCTGGGCGCGCTGACGCTGCGCAAGGTTGCGGCGCGGGCGGGCGTGTCTCATGCGGCACCCGCGCATCACTTTGCCGGGCTTGCGGGGCTGAACATTGCGCTGGCCAGCCAGGGCTGGCAGCTGTTCACCGCCGAGATGGAGGCGCATCGACAGGTGGCCGCCCCTGAACCGCGCGCGCAGCTTGTGGCCATTTGCGAAGGCTATCTTGCCTTTGCCGACAAGCATCCCGGCCTGTTCACCCTTATTTTCAACACAGATCTTGGCCCGTATTGCGACGAAGGGCTGAATGCGGCCTCTGATGCCGCCTATCATGTGCTGCAAGCGGCCTGTGCGCCCTTTGCGCCGGTTTCGCCGCGCCCCGGCAGCACCGAGGCGATGATCTGGGCGCTTGTTCACGGGCTTGCCTGCCTGCGTGTGGGCGGCCATACCGGCGCAAACGCCCCGCCCGAAGCGCCCAAACCGGCCCCCTATCGCTTTGACGAGATTCTGCCGCCGCTCCGCCTGAAATAGCCTTGCCGCGCCCCGGCTGTGCGGGCTAGCGTGGCGCAAAATTTTGGGGTGCCTGCATGAAGCTCATCGTTCTGTCCGACATTCACCTCACCGTCGAAGGCCGCCCGATCATCGGCATCAACCCGTCCGAGCGGCTCGATTTGGCGCTGGCCCATGCCGGCCGGCACCACCCCGATGCCGCCCGCTACGTGCTGCTGGGCGACCTTGCGCATCTGGGCCAGAACCGCGCCTATCGCGCATTGGCGGGCCGCATGAACGCGCTTGGCAAACCCTTTACCCCCATGCTTGGCAATCACGACAATCGCGAAAACTTCCGCAAAGCCTTTCCCGACGCGCCCGATGATGGCGCGGGCTTTGTGCAATCGTATCTGGATACGGCAACCGACAGGCTGATCTTCCTCGACACGCTGCACCCCGAAGCAACCCCGCACCATTCCGGCCATTTGTGCGCTGCACGGCTTGGCTGGCTTGAACGCGCGCTCAACGGGGCAGGGGGGCGGCGCATTTCGGTCTTCATGCACCACCCGCCCCTTGCCGTTGGCTTTCCGGGGATGGATGCCATCGCCCTTGCCAACCCTGCCGATTTCTGGGCCATCGCCAAAGGCAAAATCGCGCATCTGTTCTGCGGCCATGTGCATCGCACCATATCCGGCCAGACCCACGGCGCCGGCTTCAGCATTTTCAAAAGTCCCGCCCACCAGATGCCGATGGATATGACCAGCGCCGATTCCGCCCTATCCGTGGCCGAACCCGGCGCCTATGGCATTATCCTGCTGAATGACGACGCCATCATCGCCCATAGCGAAGATTTCACGCTGAACCTTGCCTCCGAGTCCGACCCGGCCAGCGCATAATTTCACCTTCAGCCCGCAATTCCCCCTTGCGGTGCGGCGCGCCATTGGTTACATCCGCGCTACCCAAGGAAGCGGGCGTAGCTCAGGGGTAGAGCATAACCTTGCCAAGGTTAGGGTCGGGCGTTCGAATCGCCTCGCCCGCTCCAATTTTCAAAAACGGCCTCCGGTTTCGGGGGCCTTTTTTGTGGCATCGCTTCATTAGCTTTTGTCAGCGGCGCAAAATTGCGATAGGCATGGCTATACTGCGCCTTGATTTAACGATCGCGCCAATGGTTCCAGCGTAATCTCTCCGGCATGGATCGCAAGCAACTGCGGCGTTACGGATGTGTCCATTTCTTCCTATATACAGGCTAACCCGAGCGTCAGCTTTGCCGATCACAGCGAATTATGGCTCTCCTTTCAATATACCGATCCGGATGATGGTTTGGTCCATTACGCTACATCGGCGGCACAGGGGCAAACCGGCACCACGGTTTTTGTAACAAATACAACCACCGCCCCGGCCCCGACCGAGGCGTCCTTCACCTTCACGCCCCCGCCACAAACGCTGCCCGCCGCCATTACCTTTACCGATACAACGCCGCAATTGGCCGACCGGATTGTCACAAGCAGGTTTTGGGATTTTGGTGACGGCAATACCAGCACGGCCGCAAACCCGACCCATAGTTACGCTTCCTACAACACGTTCACCGTGGAACTCACAATTTGCGATACCTATGACTGTGATACCGAAACGCAGACCCTGACCATCGCCGAACCCGATACAACCGCGCCCACCACCACCATTTCGGGCCTGCCCGCAACCGTTTCCGGGCTGGACCCGATCAGCCTGAGCGTGGAGTTTGATGAAGATGTCACAGGGTTTGAACCCGGTGACGTGGCCATCAGCGGTGCAACCGTCACCAGCTTAACCGGCGGGCCGGCCAGCTATACGCTTGTCATCACCCCAACGGGTGCGGCGGCGATCAGCGTGCAGGTGCCTGCCGGGGTAGCAGCCGACGGGGCCAGCAACCCGAACGAAGCCTCCAATCTGCAAACCGCCACGAACGCGCTGGCGGGCGATACCTCCGCGCAGATTTCATCCTTCATGCAGGCGCGCGCGCGTAACCTTATCGCCAGCCAGCCCGGCCTTTTGGGCGTTGTCCGGGGCGGCGGGCATTTCACGGCCGATATTACTTCGGGCACTGGTGTGTTCGATTTTTCCTCCGACATGTCGCGCAACCTCTGGTTCCAGCTGCGCGGGAACTGGTCGACCGCCGGCACGCAATCCGACCAATATGTGTTCGGCGTGGTTGGCACACACTACCAGCCGTCTGAAAACCTCTGGCTGGGGATGATGGCGCAGTTCGACGATGCGCGCAGCCTTGACGGTGTGGCCGAAACCGCGGGCTGGGGCTGGCTTGTCGGCCCCTATATCGTGGCCCAACACCCCGAGCAGCCGCTTTATTTCGAGGCTTCGGCGCTGTTTGGGCAAAGCTATAACAGCGTCAGCCCGCTTGGCACCTATTCCGACGATTTTACCACAACCCGCCTTTTGGCCACCGCCCGCGTAACCGGAGAATATGACACCGGGCGCGCCGTGCTGTTTCCCAATATCGGGCTGGTCTACACCTCTGACCGCCAGCACGCCTATACCGACAGTCTGGCAAACCTGATCGGCGCGCAAAGCATTTCCATGACCGATTTTTCGGCCGGGGTCGATTTTGAACTGCCGCTCAACGTATCGGCGGGCCAGCTCACGCTGACCGGCGGTGCGGCCGCGCATTATACCGCCGTTGTCGGGAGTGTGTCACCCTATGAAGGGTTCTCGGCCAGCACCGCGCTTGGCCTTGCCTTTGCCACCCAGGGCGGGGCGCGCTACGAGGGGACCGCGCGCTACGAGGGTATCGGAAATTCCGGCTACGAGGCCTACGGCGTGACCTTCGAGATGAGCCTGCCGTTTTAATGCTTCATTAGGGTTTGGGGGCTGTTTTTTGCGCGCAAAAACGCACCAAATGCACCCGAAACAGGCCTTAACTGCCCCGAAATGCACGAAAATGCGGTTACAATGTAACCGTAATCCGGCGTTTTTGGCTTGAAGTTACACTGTAACCCCGAACGGGTCATCCACACTATGCGCCGGTTCGGTGAACCAGGCAGCGCCCTCGGCTGTCATGTAAATATGGTCCTCCAGCCGCACGCCGAATTCGCCATAGGAACAGATCATCGGCTCGTTGGAAAAGCACATGCCCGCCGCCAGCCGCGTGTCGTTTCCGCGCACGATATAAGGGTGTTCATGCACATCCAACCCGATACCGTGGCCCGCACGGTGCGGCAGGCCGGGGGTGGAATAATCCGGGCCAAGCCCGCCCGCCTCGATTATCGCGCGCGCGGCATCGTCAAGGCTGGAACAGGGCGCCCCGATTTGCGCCGCATCAAACACCGCCTGCTGCGCGGCCTTTTCCAGATCCCAGATCTCGCGCTGGCGCGCCGTTGCACTGCCAAACACAAATGTGCGTGTAATATCAGATAGATAGCCGTCAAGCTCGCCGCCCATATCGATCAGCACCATATCGCCCTCTTGCAGGGTTTGCGGATAGGGCACACCATGCGGATAGGCGGTTGGCGCGCCAAACAGGACAATATCGAACAGCAGCCTTGAAAAGCCCATTCTGGCATGGGCCGCGTGCAGAAAGGCGGCGACTTCGGTGGTGGTTATTCCCGCGCGCAGAATGCTGGCAGCCGCCTTATGCACCAGCAAGGTCGAGTCCATCGCCCGCTTGATCAGCGCGATTTCCTGCGCGGTCTTGATGATCCGGCACCCCGAGGTGACGGCGCCCGCTTCGACAAGTTCCAGCCCCTCAGCCGCCGCCCGAAACCCTTCCGAGGTAAAGAACGGGGTGTGTTCATCCAACCCGAGACGCCCCGAAATGCCCATAGCCGAAAGCGATTCCATGACCACCAGTGTCGGGCTGTCATGTTCATCCCATTTGATGATTTCGCCTTCGATGCTCAGCATCGTTTTCAGCTTTTCCACCTCGAAAGTGGGAGATACGTAAAGCGGTGCGCCGTCTTGCAACAGCACGGCGCCGTGCAGGCGTTCGGACGGGCGAAAGCTGAGCCCGGTGAAATAGTTGAGGTTGGTTGAAGCATCGAGCCAGAGCGCGGCAATGTCATTGCTGCGCATCAGCTCCTGCGCGCGTTCAATGCGGGCAAGGCGCTCGGGCGTGCCGATGGGTTCAGCCAGGCGCGGCAGGGGGCTGAGCCCGGCAAGGGCTGCGTCGATTGTCGTGCCGCCAATTCCATTCATCGGATACCCCCAGATTTGCGTTGTGCGCAGATCATAACAGCAGGGCGGCAATGTCAATTGCAGCAGGGGAAAGCCGGGGCAAACTTTTGCAAAAATCTGCTTGAACCGCTGCGCCGAACGCGCTAAATCCGCGCTACCCAAGGAAGCGGGCGTAGCTCAGGGGTAGAGCATAACCTTGCCAAGGTTAGGGTCGGGCGTTCGAATCGCCTCGCCCGCTCCAATTTTCAAAACGGCCCTCGCGTTGCGGGGGCCGTTTTGCTTTTGGACTGTGGCAGGGCTGCTTGTGCGCCGGGGCGAACGGGGGCGGTTGAGCGATTGCGCCTGTCTTGCCAGGCGTTTGCGCAACAGCACAATATCCGGCCGAGACGCGCAAAAACTGCCGTAAAATGCAAGTTGGCATTCGACAAGCCGCTGATTGGGGTTGTAGTTTCAGGCCTATAGGCCCTGTCACTGCAATGGTGGCGTTGGGGCGGGCTCAATTGTGAAGTAGAAAGTTGATCATGACCGACACGCCGGAAGCACTGAATAATGACATTAGAAACTGGCTTCAGGAGCGGCCCGAAATAGAGTCTGTCTTTGCCTGTGTATGCGATCTGAACGGCATCATGCGCGGCAAACGCCTGCCGATTGAAAAGGCCAAGTCGATCATGGATGACGGGCTGCGCCTGCCGCTCTCTATCCTGAGCCTCGATATCTGGGGTGAGGATATCGAAAATAACGAGCTGGTCTATGAAACCGGCGATTCCGACGGGATTTGCGAATATACCCGCCGCCCGATTGTGCTGGTGAACTGGACAAGCCGGCCTTCGGCCCTGGCGATGTTCTGGATGAATACCGAAGATGGCGCGCCGTTTCCGGGCGACCCCAGGCGCGCCTTGTCGCGGGTTGTCGAGCGTTACAAGGCGCGCGGCCTTACGCCGGTTGTAGCAACCGAGCTGGAATTTTACCTTTACGACCCGACGAGCAGCGAACCACAGCCCCCGCATTCGCCCGTAACCGGCAAGCGGCTGGATTCAGACGGGGCGCTGTCGCTTGACGAGCTGGAGCATTTCGACGCGGTGCTGAACGACATTTACGATGCCTGCGCCGAACAGGGCATTCCCGCCGATGCGGCGATTTCGGAAAACGGCGCCGGGCAGTTCGAGATCAACATGGTGCATGTGGCCGACCCGTTGCAGGCCGCCGATGATGCGGTTTTGTTCAAGCGGCTGGTGCGCGGCATTGCCCGCAAGCACGACCTTGCGGCCACCTTCATGGCCAAACCCTATGGCGACAGGTCGGGGTCGGGGTTTCATGTGCATTTTTCGCTGGTCGATGCCGCGGGTGTGAACCTGTTTGACAGCGGCGGCGAACTGGGCACGCCGCTGATGGAAAACGCCGTGGCCGGGCTGTTGGCCACCATGCAGGAAAACACGCTGACCTTTGCGCCGCACGAAAACTCGTATCGGCGGCTGTTGCCCGGCGCACATGCGCCCATCAACGTTGCCTGGGGCTATGAGAACCGCACGGCGGCCATTCGCATTCCCGGCGGCAACCACAAGGCGCGGCGCATCGAACACCGCGTGGCCGGGGCCGATGCCAACCCCTATCTGGTGCTGGCCAGCATTCTGGGCGGCGCGCTGATCGGGATCGAGGGCGACATGAAGCCCGCCGCCCCGATCGAGGGCGATGCCTATTCCATGAAGCTGGACCATCTGCCGCTGGACTGGGCCACGGCAATTCAGGCCTTCAAACGCGGCACGCATGTGCAGGAGATTTACTCCAAACGCCTGCAAACCATGCTTGTGGAATGCAAGATGCAAGAGCTGAAGCGCTTTGCGCGGGCGGTGACCGATTTTGAGTATGACAGCTATCTGGAGGTGGTCTGAACCACAGGCTGCGATGGCTTTGTCATATGCCAGGGACAGGCAGGTGCAAGGCAGGGTATGGGCATGGGCGAACAGGGCAAGCTGCCGGCATTTCGAACCCGCGGGCTGACCAAGGTTTACGGCGAGGGCCATTCGGCGGTTCACGCGCTGCGCGGGGTCGAGCTTGAAATTCCCGGTGGCGAAATTGTCGTGCTGCTTGGCCCGTCGGGCTCGGGCAAGTCGACCCTGCTGAACATCATTGGCGGGCTGGACCGGGGCAGTGCGGGCACAGCGCATTTTCGCGACCAATGCTTGAGCGATATGAGCGATGCGCAGCTGACGCGCTATCGGCGCGACCATGTCGGCTTTGTCTTTCAGTTCTACAATCTCATGCCCAGCCTGACCGCGCATGAGAATGTGGAGCTTGTGACCGAAATCGCGCATAACCCGATGGACCCCGACGCGGCGCTGGCGCTGGTCGGGTTGAAAGAGCGGACCGACCATTTTCCCGCGCAGCTATCGGGGGGCGAGCAGCAGCGCGTGGCGATTGCCCGCGCCATTGCCAAACAGCCCGAAGTGCTGTTCTGCGACGAGCCGACCGGCGCGCTTGACAGTAAAACCGGACGTGCCGTGCTGAAGGTGCTGGCCGATGTGAATGCCCGGCTTGGCGCAACCGTGCTGATGGTTACGCATAATGCCGCCACCGCCAAGATGGCCGACAGGGTTATTCATTTCGCCGATGGCAATATCCGCGAGGTGGTGCGCAACGCAAAGCGGCTCGACCCCGAGGAAATAGCCTGGTGAGCGTGCTGAACCACAAGCTGCTGCGCGATTTGTGGCGCATGAAGGGGCAGGCCACGGCGATTGGCGCGGTCATTGCCCTGGGCGTGATGATGCTGGTGATGATGAGCGGGCTGACGGTGTCGCTGGTGGAAACGCGCGATACCTATTACCAGCGCTACCGTCTTGCCGATGTGTTTGCCCCCGTGGCGCGCGCCCCCGACCGGCTGGCGCGGCAACTGGCCGAAATTCCCGGCGTTTCGGCGGTGCAAACCCGCGTGCAGGGCAGGGCGCTGATTGATCTGCCCGGCCAGGTGCTGCCGGTGCAGGCGCAAGCCGTATCACTGCCCGACCGTGGCCGCCCGGCGCTGAATGATGTGTATCTGACCGCCGGGCGGATGCCTGCCGCCGGCCGCCCCGACGAGATTTTGCTGCTGCAAAGCTTTGCCACGGCACATGGCTTGCGCCCCGGTGACAGGTTGCGCGCCACGATGAGCGGGGCGCGGCGCAGCTTTGATATTGTCGGCCTTGCCCAAAGCCCCGAGTTTTTATACACCACCGCGCCGGGCGAGCTTATTCCCGATGATGCCCGTTTCGGGGTGATCTGGATGGGCCGCGCCGGGCTGGCCGCCGCCTATGATCTGGGCGGGGCGTTCAACGAGGCGCTGATCGGGCTTGCGCGCGGCACAAGCGATGATGCGGTGATCGACGCGGTGGACAGGCTGCTGGCGCCCTATGGCGGGGCGGGCGCCTATCCGCTGGCCGACCAGTTCTCCAACCGGTTCGTGTCGGAAGAAATTTCGGGGCTGCAAGCCGCCGCTTTGGGTGTGCCGCCCATCTTTCTGGCAGTGGCGGCCTTCCTGCTTTACATCGTGATCAGCCGGATGGTGCAGGCCGAACGCGAGCAGATCGGGCTGATGAAGGCCTTTGGCTACAGCAACTTTGAGGTGGGCGGCCATTACTTCAAGCTGATCATGGCAATCGCCGCCGGGGGCGCGCTGGTGGGCTGCCTTGGTGGCATTGCCAGCGGGCGCGCGCTGATCGGGGTTTATACCGCCTATTTCAAGTTTCCGTTTCTGGTGTTCCAGCTTGATCCGGCCTCGTTTGCCACGGGCGTTTCGGTGAGCATCCTGTCCGCCTCGGCCGGGGGGGTGCTGGTGCTGCGCAAGGTGTTTGCGCTGACCCCCGCCACAGCCATGCGCGCGCCCGCGCCGCCGAATTTCAGCCGCTCGGGCAGAATTGGCAAAAGCCTGAACCGGTTTTTAGACCAGCCAAGCCGCATGGTGCTGCGCCGCCTGACGCGCCAGCCGGGGCGGATGTTCGGCTCGGTTCTTGGCATTGCGCTTGGCATGGCGCTTTCGGTGGCGATGATCACCATTTATGCAGGGTTTGACCGCACGATTGATGTAACCTTCAGCGTGGTGGACCGTTCGGATGTTTCGGTGAGCTTCACGCATCCGGTTAGCGACAAGACCCTGTTCGAGCTGGCCCGCCTGCCGGGGGTGGAACTGGTGGAGCCGGTGCGCAATGTTGCCGTGGTGCTGCGCAATGGCCGCTTCAGCCACCAGGGCGCGCTGACGGGCCTGCCGCCCGAACCCGTGCTGAACCGCGCGCTGAACACCGACATGGCACCGATCGAACTGCCGCAAAGCGGGATTGTCCTGTCGGACGTTCTGGCCGCCAAGCTGGGGGTTCAACCGGGCGATTTGCTGCGCGTCGATGTGCGCGAGGGCCGCCAGCCGCTGCTGGATATTCCGGTAAGCGGCACGGCGCAAACCCTGCTGGGCGCGCCTGCCTATATGGGGCTGGAGGCGCTTGGTCGCGCCCTGGGCGAGGCGGGGCGGATTTCGGGCGCCTATCTGATGATCGATGAAGCCTATGCCGACCGGATTTATTCCGCGCTGCAAAACATGCCAACCGTGGCGGGGGTCAGCGTAAAGGCCCAGGCCCGCGATGCGTTTGTGGCGCTGATGAACCAGGGAGCCGGGGCCATTCGCTATGTGATGGGGGCGATTGCCTTCATCATTACCTTTGGCATTGTCTATAACGCGGCGCGCATTGCGCTGGCCGAACGCGCGCGCGACCTTGCCAGCCTGCGGGTCATCGGCTTTACCAAAGCCGAGGCGGGCTTTGTGCTGCTGGGCGAACTGGCGGTGGTCACGCTGCTGGCGCTACCGCTTGGCGCGCTGCTGGGCTATTATATGTCCTTTGGCATTGCCAGGGGGTTTTCGACCGACCTTTACCAGATTCCGGCCGTGTTCGACCCGGCAAGCTATGGGCAGGCCATGCTTGTCGTGCTGGGGGCATCGTTGTTTTCGGGCGGGCTGGTCAAGCGCGACCTTGATCGGGCCGACCTGATCGAGGCGTTGAAAACAAGGGAGTAACGGTTATGGCCAAGGCACGCAAACGCTCGCGCTTTCTGGCGACATTGCTGGCGGTGCTGTTGCTGGGCGGCGCGCTGACAGCCGCCTTTTGGCCCAAGCCGGTTCTGGTGGATACCGGCACGGTCAGCCGTGGGCCGATGATGGTGACAATCGACGAGGAGGGGCGCACACGCGTGGCGGAGTCCTACATCGTCTCCACCCCCGTGGCCGGGCGCTTGCAGCGGGTTGAGGTAGAGCCGGGCGCGCCGGTGGTCAGGGGGGTAACCGTGGTGGCAACCATGCTGCCCACCAACCCCGCGGCGCTGGATTTTCGCACCCGCGAACAGGCGCTGGCCGCCGTGCAGGCCGCCGAAGCCTCGCTGCGCGTGGCGCGGGCCGATCTGAATGCCGCGCTTGCCAACCGCGACCTGGCCGAAACCGAGCTTGCGCGCGCGCGCCAGTTGAACGCCGCGCAGATTGAAAGCGAAGCCGCGTTTGAGCGTGTGCGCCAAAGCGCGCGCATTGCCGCGGCGAATGTCGAAACTGCCGAGGCGGCGATTTCCCTGCGCGAGGCGGATCTGGCCAATGCCCGCGCGCAGTTGATCGGCTTTGAGGACCGGGGTGCCGTGGCCACGCCCGGCACCGACAACAGCGAGGTAATACCGCTTTATGCCCCCGCCGATGGCCGCATTCTGCGCATCATCCAGCAAAGCGAAACCACCTTGCCCGCCGGTGCGCCAGTGATGGAAATTGGCGATGTCGAGGGCGCGCTGGAAGTGGTTGTCGAGCTGATTTCCACGGACGCCGTGCAGGTGGCAATCGGCGATCGGGTGATCATCGAGGATTGGGGCGGGAATGCGAACCTGCAAGGCGAGGTGCGCCGCATCGACCCGTTCGCCATAACCAAATATTCCGCCCTTGGGGTAGAGGAACAGCGCGTGCCCGTGACCGTGGCGCTGATCGGCCCCGCCGATGCCCGCCGCGCGCTTGGCCACGGCTTCAGGGTCGGCGCGCGGATCGTGATCTGGCAGGATGAAAACGCGCTGCGCGTGCCGTCAAGCGCGCTGTTTCGCAGCGGCCAATCCTGGGCGGTGTTTGTGGTCAAGGACGGTGTGGCCGAGCTGCGCCAGATTGATATTGGCCGCAATAACGGCATTATGGCAGAGCTGCGCAGCGGGCTGAACGCAGACGAAGCAGTGGTGCTATACCCCTCCACCGCCATAGCCGACGGCACCAGGGTCGCACCACGCGTGGTGAATTAGCGACCGGGGCGCTTCTGGCAGCAACCCAATGATGGCCGCGTGGCTGTGCCATGTGGCAGCGGCTGCATTCGTGCGCATGGGCCTGGGGAGTTGGGGAAACGCCGGGGTAGCCGGGAAGGTGCTTCTGCGACGTGACCCGGAGACAGCGCCAGATGCTGTTTCACCAAGCCGGGGCCCTCTGCGGGCCGGGCATGGGCGGCGGCGTTGCTGCGCGTTCGGCCAGGTCGGGTGAAATGTGGCAGGGCGGGGCGACGTTCTGGACGCCAGAGCGAGTTGTGCGTTGCGGGGATGCATCGTTGCAACGTCATGGCTTCAGGAATGCCTTGCGGAGAATGACATGCACCCGATATTATTTTACCGGAAATCGCTTGGCTTTGGCTGGCGGCATTGAACATGCGCCGCCAGCCGGCCCGGCCAGGATGAGACTGCGCTGACAATCTTTGGTGCGGCTGCGCGCATTTGCCCTTGGTCAGGCGTGTTCGGGGTGGCGGTGGTCGGTTGCGCAGAGCGAATGGTCGCCCAGCACCTCGATCACCCGGCAATCGCTGATGCAGCCGCCTTCGCATTGCACGACCATACGCGCCAGTTCGGCCTTGAGCGCCAGAAGCCGCGCAAGCCGGTTTTCCACCTCGGCCAATTGCGCCTTGGCGATGGCATCGGCGGCAGCACAGGACTGGTCGGGATTGTCCGACAGGCTGAGCAGGTCGCGGATTGCTTCCAGCGAAAAGCCAAGATCGCGCGCATGGCGGATAAAGGTCAGCCGGTCCAGCGCCTTGCGGGTATAAAGCCGCTGGTTGCCGGCACTGCGCTCGGCCTCGGGCAAAATGCCGATCTGCTCGTAATAGCGGATTGTCGGCACCTTGACCCCGGTTTTCGCCCCCAGTTTTCCGATCGTCAGCATAAATTACCCCTTGAAGCTCTAGTTGCTAGAGACATTACATAGCTGATTCGATGAAGGCAATTCCCAAAATTTGAGGACCGTGATGACTACTCCCAAGAATGAAGCGACCTGCGACTGGACAGTTTCGGGTATGGATTGTGGATCTTGTGCGACAAAGGTCAGAAACGCGGTCGGGCGGCTGCCCGGTGTAAGCAATGTTGAAATCGGCCTGATGTCGGAGCGGCTGCGGCTGACGCTGGATGAGGCAAAGACCGGACGCGACAAGATCGAGAAAATCGTCAAGTCGCTGGGCTATGGCATTGAGGCCCGTGCGAGCGGCGCGCAAAAAGATGCCGCCGAGCCTGCCGATGCCGCGAAGGAGTGTCATGACCACGACCACGACCACGACCATGACCATGACCACGACCATGCGGGCCACGATCACGGCAAGGACAGCAAAGCGCCGCGCCGTGCGGATTCCGGCCACGGCAGCCCCGGCCATGTGCATGACGACCCGGCAGACCGGGGCAAACGCTGGTTTCAAACCGGCAAGGGCAAGCTGGTAATATTTACCGCGGTCCTGCTTGGACTGGCCTGGATGGTTGAATTCGTCACCCCGGCGCTTGGGTCCTGGCCGTTCATTGCTGCCTGTATTATTGGTGTTGCGCCGGTTGCCAAACGTGCCTTTGTGGCGCTGCGGCTTGGTCAGCCCTTTACAATTGAAAGCCTGATGACGGTTGCCGCCATCGGCGCGCTGTTCATTGACGCTGCCGAAGAAGCCGCGCTGGTGGTATTTCTGTTCGCGGTTGGCGAAGTGCTGGAAGGTGTTGCCGCGGGCAAGGCGCGTGACGGCATTCGCGCCCTGGCCAATCTTGTGCCAAAAACCGCGCAGCTTGAAGTTGACGGTGTGGTGCGTGAGGTTCCGGCCGCCAGCCTTGAAGTGGGGCAAACCGTGCTGGTGCGCCCGGGCGACCGGGTGCCCGCCGATGGCGAAATTTCCGAAGGCACATCGGGTGTGGATGACAGCCCTGTTACCGGCGAAAGCGTGCCCGTGACCAAAGGTCCGGGCGATACGGTTTTTGCAGGCTCGATCAACACCGAGGCGGTGTTGCGCGTGACCGTGACCAAAACCGCCGAAGACAACACGATCGCCCGTATCATTCGCCTGGTTGAGGATGCCGAGGAGGCCCGCGCGCCGACCGAACGCTTTATCGACCGGTTCAGCCGCTGGTATATGCCCGCCATCGTTGTTGTTGCCGCACTGGTTGTGCTGGTGCCGCCGCTTGGCTTTGCCCAACCCTGGGATACATGGGTTTACCGTGGTCTGGCGCTGCTGCTGATCGGCTGCCCCTGTGCGCTGGTCATTTCGGTTCCGGCGTCTATCGCCTCGGCGCTGTCTTCCGGCGCGCGGCGCGGGCTGCTGATGAAGGGCGGGGCGGTGATTGAAGCCGCGGCCAGTGTGAAGCAGGTGGCCTTTGACAAGACCGGCACGCTGACGCATGGGCGCCCGGCGGTGACAGATATCATTACCTTTGGCGATACAAGCGAAGCCGAGCTTTTGGGTGTTGCTGCCGGTGTGGAAGCCGGATCGAGCCACCCGCTTGCAATGGCCATTCTGAACAAGGCCGAAGATGCGGGCGTGGCCGTGCTGCCCTCCAAAGGTGCGAAAGCACTGGTTGGCAAGGGTGTCGTTGCCGAAGTGGCGGGGGCGTCGGCCTGGGTCGCCTCGCCGCGTTATGCCCTGGAAAACGGTGGGCTCGATGACAAGGGCGTAACCCAGGCCGCTGCGTTTGAAACCGAAGGCAAGACCGCGGTTGCGGTTTACCGCGAGAACAAGCCGCTTGGGCTGATCGCCATGCGCGACGAACCACGCGCTGATGCCCGCGATGCGGTTGCGCAGCTCAAGAAACTTGGGGTGACGGCGGTTATTCTGACCGGTGACAACGCGCGCACGGCCGCGGCAATTGCCGGCGGGCTGGGCATGGAGTTTCGGGCCGACATGATGCCCGAAGACAAGCTCAACGCCATCAAGGATATGAGCGAGCATGGCGGCGTCATGATGATCGGCGACGGGATCAACGATGCCCCCGCCCTGAAACAGGCCAGCGTTGGCGTGGCAATGGGCTCGGGCACCGATGTGGCGCTTGAAACCGCCGATGCAGCGATTTTGCGCGACAAGGTGACCGATATTGCCGCAACCGTGCGGCTGGCGCGCGGTGCAATGGTCAATATCCGCCAGAACGTGACCATTGCGCTGGGGCTGAAGGCGGTGTTCCTTGTCACCTCGGTGCTGGGTCTGACGGGGCTTTGGCTGGCCATTCTGGCCGATACCGGGGCGACCGTGCTGGTCACGCTGAACGCGCTGCGCCTGCTGCGCTTCAACCCTGAACGCGAATGATGCCATGCCAACAAAACCGGGCTCTCGCTGTGGCGGGGGCTCGGTTTTTTTGCCCGGACCACAAGACATTTAGGACATGAGCGTGATCAGTTTGTTTGGGTGGGCCGCGCTTGGCCTTTTGCTGGCCTATCTTGCGCTGTTCTTTTGGGGCACGATGCGGACAGCCCGGCTTGCGGGGCGGAAGGTTTGGCTGTTTGGTCAGGCCAAAGGGCGCGACCGTTGGGCGGCATTGGGGTTTCGCGCCGCATTTGCCATAGCATATTTTGGTCCGCTCGTGTGGCTAAGCCTGCCCACCCTGCGCGGGGCAGACCCGCTTTGGGCCTTGTTCCGCCTGCCTGCCTTCGGCCTTGTGCTTTCATTCAGCGGGGCGCTGGTTGCGCTGGTGGCGCAATTCTCAATGGGTGCGTCCTGGCGGGTTGGCATATCGGCGGGCGAAACCGGCCGCCTTGTTTCGACCGGCATTTTCAGGTTCAGTCGCAACCCGACCTTTGTCGGGCAGTTCCTGCTGCTTGCCGGGGTTTTTCTGGCCGTGCCGGCCCTGCCAACGCTTCTGGCGGCAGGCCTGTTCATGTGGTCGGCCTATGCGCAAGTCAGCTCGGAAGAAGCTGAGTTGCGCAAAAGCCTTGGGCCGGAATATGACGCCTATGCCGCCCGCGTGCCCCGGTGGCTGGGGGTTGTGCGCAACAGGGCACGTTAAGGCGCGGCTGCGCCTTATCTGCCCGGATCGCTGGCCGTGATTTCGGCCTGAATGGTGCGTTGCTGTTCGGGCCATGTGCTTTTGATATAGGCAAGAACGGCCACGATCTCATCATCGGTGAGTATGCCCTCAAAGGCGGGCATGTCGCTTTCATAGCCCGGCACCACCGCGCCAACCCCGCCCCTGGTGGTTAGAAAAAGGGCGCGGTCGGAATGGTGCCATGTATGGCCGGAAACGTCATGCGGAGGCGCGGGCATCCGGCCGGTGTCCAGGCGGCGGCGCCAATCGGGCTGGCCTTCAAGATTTACCCCATGACAGCTTGCACAGTTTTCCGCATAAAGCTGCTGGCCGATCTGGACGGCGCCATCAGGCACCGGCGCGCCCAGAAAGAACAGCCCTTCGAGCGGCGTATCACTTGGCCCGGATTGCGCCTGCGCGCCCGCGCCAATGGCGCTAAGCCCCGCAATTGCAAAGAGGGTGGCAGGTTTCATGGCGTTCTCCAGATATATTTCACCAATTCGACAATACCAAGCACAAGCGCGGCGACTGTCAGCAGATAGATCAGGCCGCCGCCCAGCATCATGGCCCCCATCATCGGGCCATCCATCGTTCCCATGTAATCATTCATCGGAATAGACCGAAATGCCGTCGGGACCAAAGGCATAGGTGCGCAATGTGCCGGATTTTGCCGCCGCCATGCCGGGCGCGTTCGAGGGCATACCGGGCAATGTGATGCCGGTAATCGCCGGGCGGCTGGCCAGAAGCCGGTAGATGATTTCGGCCGGAACAAGCCCGCTGACATAATAGCCGCCAATCTCGGAAAGGTGGCAGCCAATGCCCTGCTGCGGCACGCCAACATCAACCGAACGCTTGGCAAAGTCGCGGTCATCGACCAGGGTTACGGTAAATCCGTTCTGTTCAAGATAGCGGCCATAGGCATCGCAGCAGCCGCAACCCGGATCGCGCCAGATCGTGATAAGCTTTTCGGAAGCCGCCGGCTCGGGCGCGGCCTCGTTTGCGCTTTGCGCCCAGGAAAATGCGGGCAGTGATAGTGTTGCGACCATGCCGCTGCCCAAAAGGCCAAGTGCTGTTCGTCTATGCATTGTCTTCTCCTTTATACGACCGAAGTTGCGGTCCATGTTGTGCCGCCATCGCGGCTGAGTTTGAGATTTCCGCCCATCAGGGCGGCGATATAGCGTTCATCTTCGGGATGAACCGCGACCGCCGAAGCCGGGGTTTCGGCCATGCGCTGCCACACGACCCCGCCATCGGCCGAAGTCCAGATGCCCGATGCCAGCGCGGCATATAGCCGTTCGGGCACCGTCGGGCTGCTGGCCAGCGACAGAACGGGCTCGGCTGCGGGCAGGGGGTTTTCGGGCGGGGGGGCATCGCCCGCAACCAGCGCATCCATTGCATTGCCGGGCTGCACATCCTGCCAGCGGCAAAAGCAATCGGGCACCCGTGTGAGGCCCAGTTCAGTGCCGGCATAGATCCAGATGCCGCCCATGCCGGTTTCCAGATCGACCGAAACAAGCGTCAGCGGGTCGCGCTCGGCCTCGTTCAGCCAGGGCCGGTCCATTGCCAGCGCCCAGTTTGCACCGGAATCCTCGCTTTTATAAAGCCCGTCGCCTTGGATGGCGGCATAGAACAGCTCGGGGTCGCGCGACGCGATGGCAAGCGCGTTGACGGGCCCGCCGGGCAGCCCTTGCGCTGCGCTGCGCCATGTGGCGCCACCATCCTCGGAAATTGCCACACCCCCCTTGGCCAGCCCGGCAAGCACAAGCCCGGCTTGGCCGCGATGTGTGGTCAGGGCCAGAACCTGACCGGGGGCCGCGTGTTCGGCCCAGGTCTTGCCGCCATCGCTGCTGATACGCAGCACATCGCCGCCCAGCAGAATGGCATCGCCATCAAAGGCCAGCGCGGCCTTTGCGCCATTGCCGGCGGCAAAGGCCAGGTTGGGCATGATCGCCGCCATGCTCAGGCCAAATGCTGTGCCCAGAAGCCTGCGCCGCGACACAGCTTTATGCGTTTCAAATCGGTTCAATTCAGCATCTCCTTTTCTTATGCCACGCGGATGACGCCCATCATCCCCGCCGCCTGATGTTCAAGAATGTGGCAATGAAACATCCAGTCGCCGGGATTATCGGCCACCAGAGCGATTTCGATTCGCTCGCGCGGGGCGATCAGCACCGTATCGAGCCACTCGCGATATTGGGTTGGCACCCCGTCGCGGCTTAGCACGCGGAAGGAATGGCCATGCAGGTGGATAGGGTGGGTAAAGGCGGTGGCGTTGGTCAGTTCAAGCACATGGCTTTGAGCGCGTTCCAGTGTGAGGAAAGGTTCGAGCATCGGCCCTTCGGCGGCAACGCCATTGACAAACCACATCCCGCCGCCGGTGACGCCGCCCATCATGCCGCGCGCCTGATCGATGCCCATGTCACGTTCGACCATCGCGCCCATCATGCCGCCGGTGAACAGAATTTCATGGCGCCGCGCCGCTGCAATATCGGGCTCGGCCAGCGGGTTGGCGGGCAGGGCGATGTCCCAGTCGGGCGGGCTGTCGCGCAAGGGCGTATCGCTATAGGCGATGTCGATCAGGCGGTATGCGTTGTTGCGATAGGCCCGGTCGACCACCTGAAGCTGCGTTCCGGGTGCAGCGGGGCAATCCAGCATGATATCGGCGCGCATCGCCGAGCCAAGCACCACAACACCGCCGGGCGGTGAATGGGGCGTAACCGGCTGGCCATCGAGCGCGATGATCTGCGCAGAAAGGCTGCCAAAATCGAGCGCGAAGAAGCGGGCATTGGCAACATTGATCAGCCGCAGCCGGATACGCTCGCCCTGTTGCACAGTAAATCTGTCGGGGAACTTGCCGTTGATTGTAACCGCGTTGCCAACGCGCCCGGCATGGCTCATATCCATCGGCGCGCCAAAATCTTCGGCGATCGTGCCATCTTCCAGAAGCCGCCAGTCATCCAGCACCCAGGTGATATCGCGGTCGACCCGCGGCGGGTTGGGCTCGTCGATGATCAGCGGCCCGGAAAGCCCGCGGCCCATTTGCTCGGAGCTGCGCTGATGCGGATGATACCAGAAGGTTCCCGCATCAACCGCATCGAATTCGTAACCAAAGGTTTCGCCCGGCACGATGGGTTTCTGGGTGAGGAAAGGCACCCCGTCCATTGCGTTCGGCAGGCGCAGCCCGTGCCAATGCACCGTGGTGTCTTCGGCCAGCGCATTGGTCACATCGATGCGCAACCGCTCGCCCTGGCGCGCCCGCAATTCCGGGCCGGGCACAAGACCGTTATACGCCCAGGCGGGCGTTTCACGAAGCGGGCCCGATGCCATTTGCACCATGCCGGATGCGGCGCGCAGCGTAAAATTCCTGATTGTCGGCTGGGCAGGCAGGCGCGTGCCAAGCGCCATAAGTGCCGTGCTTGCCACCGATGTGGCGATGAACGACCTGCGCGTAACGGCAGGATTGGATTTGATTGACATGAATACACTCTCTGATGTCGCGCAACGCTGGCTGTCCAGCCGTGCGGCAACGGTTCCAGGATCCCGCGCAAATGGCCTGTTGCGGCATTTGCAAATTCAGGGGCCGATTGTCTGATCAGAGGTAGATTCGAGGGGGGTGTCTGGCGGGCGGGCCGGACAGGCCTTCCGCAGCCAGAGTCAGTTGAAATTGCGGCGAGTCCGGGCTTGCGAAAGTGCTGTTTGCGGCTGCACTTGCAAACAGCGTCACCATGCCGGCTGCGTTGCAAACAAAATCACAGGCGGCGCTTTTCAGGCCCGGCTCAGAATCACCACACGCATCACAATCGGCGCTGGCATACATATCGGCATCTGCTGTCATCATCGCCGACGCCATTGTGGTTGAGCCCGCAGAATAGGCAACCACGCCGATGGCAAGCGCCACAAGCGTTAGGATGCAAACAAGGCGGGGCAAATGTCTCATATGTCACAGTTACATTGCCTTTGGGCCAAATGCCAGTGGCATTGAATCACGATTGCTCGACACTGTTCAGGTGGGCGTTTTCGTGCCGATCATATGAGCAAACCGTATGTCCTACATGTGTCGGGCCGTCACAATCGGGATTGACTTATTTAGCCAGTGCGGTAAATGTTAGCCGATGCTAACTTTATGCGCTTGGGCTATAACCCGCGCCAAATCCAGAGGAAACACGCTTATGCCCGCCCAGACCGAAAAGCCGTCGCACGCGGCAGAGTCAGCCGTTGCGCCAGCGCAGCGCGACGCCCGGCAGGCCGTTGCCGCCGGCCCGGCTTCTGCCTCGCGCCGTGCCCTGCTGGTTGGCGGGCTGGTGGCGGCGGGCGGGGCGGCGGTTGTTGCGCGCCAAGCGCAGGCACAGACCGCGCCGGCAGCAACGGGCGCGGGCAACATGGCTGACATGGCGGCCGACCCCTATGCCGCAGATACCGGCGGAATGATGAGCGGCAACATGACAATGGTTGGCCGCGTCGATCATGCGCGCAACGGGTTTGACCCGACCGCCATGCTGACCGACTGGGATACCGGCCGCACCGAGATTTTGCCAGATGGCCGCACATTGCGCATTTTCGAGGTTGATGCCATTGACATGGAGATTGAAATTGCCCCCGGCGTGTTCTTTCCCGCCTGGACATTCAATGGCCGCGTGCCCGGCCCGGCGCTGCGCGCCAAAGAGGGCGAGCGGCTGCGGATCATCTTTCGCAACCTCGGCTCGCACCCGCATTCCATGCATTTTCACGGCATCCATTCGGCCCGGATGGACGGTATTACCGGCGCAGGGCTGATCGGGCCGGGCGAGGAATTTGTTTATGAGTTCGATGCCAAACCCTTTGGCTGCCATCTTTATCACTGCCACGCACTGCCGCTGAAACGGCATATGCACAAGGGCATGTATGGGCTGTTCGTGGTCGACCCTGACCCGGCACTTCACCCGGAATTTGCCGATGTCGCCGCTTCGCGGGTTCTGGGCAGCCCCGAAAACGCGCAATGGCAGGAACTGGCGATGGTGATGAACGCCTTTGACACCAATTTTGACGGTGCCAACGAGGTTTATGCCGTCAATACCATTGGCATGGCCTTCATGAATGCGCCGATCAAGATCGACAAATCGCGGCCCGTGCGGATTTACCTGATGAATGCAACCGAGTTCGACCCGATCAACTCGTTCCACCTGCACGGAAACTTCTTTGACTATTTTGACACCGGAAGCCAGCTTGTGCCAACGCTGCGCACGGTAGATGTGATCATGCAATGCCAGGCGCAGCGCGGTATTCTGGAATTCAGCTTTGCCGATCATGAAGACGGGCTTTACATGTTCCACGCCCATCAGGCCGAGTTTACCGAACTTGGCTGGATGGGGTTTTTTGATGTGAGCGGAGGGCGCGGGGAATGACCAGCGAAAACCAACTTCGCCGCCCGCCCTTCATTCGGCTGATGCTGCTGCTTTTGCCGCTGGCCACCATGCTGGGCGCTTTTGTCTGGATCGCGGCGCTTGACCCGCTGCGCAGCTTCAACAACGGTGCGCCCCCGGTCGAGGCGCTGACCGTCGAGCGGACGATCATCGATGCCAACGGCATTGCGCTCAAGCTGCGCGCCGGTGGTTCAGCGCCGATGGTGATTGCGCAGGTCGCAGTGGACGATGCCTATTGGAGCTTCACACAAGACCCGGCCGGGCCGATTGCCCGTGGCAACGCGGTTTGGGTGCAAATTCCCTATCCCTGGGTGCTGGGCGAGGCACACAATATCACGCTGCTTACCAATACCGGCATGACTTTTGCGCATGAAATTGCGGTTGCGGTGGCAACGCCAAAACCTTCGGGGCCGCAGCTTCGTCTGCAGGCGATCATCGGGGCGATTGTTGGCCTGTTGCCCGTGGCGCTTGGCCTGATGTTCTACCCAGCCATGCGCGGTGTCGGGCAGGGAGGCATGAATTTTCTGCTGGCGCTGACGGTCGGGCTGCTGGGGTTCTTGCTGCTGGACACGGTTTCCGAGGCGCTGGAACAATCGGCCGGGGCGGCGGCGCTGTTTCAGGGCTCTGCAATGGTCTGGCTGGCGGCGCTGGCGAGTTTTCTGATGCTCATGGCAATCGGGCGCTGGCGCGGCAACCCCGAAGGCATTGCGCTTGCCTTTTACATTGCGCTGGGCATCGGCATTCACAATTTCGGCGAAGGGCTGGCAATTGGCGGGGCTTTTGCCGCGGGCTCGGCGGGGCTTGGCACATTTCTGGTGCTTGGCTTTGCGCTGCACAACGTCACCGAAGGCATTGGCATTGCCGCCCCGATGCTGCGCGCCCGCCCCAAGCTGTGGACCTTTGCCGCCCTGACCCTGCTTGCCGGCAGCCCGGCAATATTCGGAATGTGGATGGGCAGCCTTGCCTATGCACCGCAATGGTCGGCGCTGGCGCTGGCCGTTGGGGCGGGCGCGATCTTGCAGGTCATGGTCGAGGTCACGGCCTATCTGCTGCGCCAGAACGCCAAATGGCAGGTGGCGCTGATGTCACCCCCCGTGCTTGGCGGGTTTCTGGGCGGGCTGGCCTTCATGTATGCAACCGCGGCCCTGATCAAGATCTGAGCCGATAGCCAGCCGCGCCAACCGATCTGGCGGGGCTGGCTGCATCTGGCAACAGGGCGCAGGTTTTGGCGATGTGCCGCAAGGGCGTGACATTCTGTCCCGATCCGGTTTTTAGCCTAAAAAGTCAGATTCAATGGCACTATACGGATATGAGTGACGAAAGAAAAACTGCGAAAGGCCGATGAAGTGCGACTGCGAATCGTTCAAATTCTTCTCTGGGCGGCCGCCGTGCTGGCAATGCTGGCCTATGGCGCGATTCTGATCACGGAAGATAACGCGCCGCCACCAGCCGAGCAGGCAGCCTTCCGCCCAAGCTTCAGCCTGCCCGATGCCGAGGGGCGCTTGCGCAGCGAAGCCGAATTTGCCGGCAAGTATATGCTGGTCTTTTTCGGGTTCACAAACTGCCCCGATGTGTGCCCGACAACCCTGTCCGAAGTTGCACAGGTTATGGACGCGCTTGGCGCGCAGGCGGACCAGGTGCAACCCTTGTTCATTTCAATCGACCCCGAGCGTGACCGCGCGCTTGGTCTGGCAGACTTCACGGCAGCCTTTCATCCGTCCATCATCGGGCTGGCGGGGGATGCGGTGCAAACCCGTGTGGCCGCCGAAAGCTTTCATATCTATTATGAACGCCAGGACGACCCCAGCGCACCCGATGGCTATTCCATGTCCCATAGCCCGTCGCTTTACCTGATCGGGCCCGATGGCAACTGGCTGCGCCAGTTCAGCTATGGCACCCGCGCGGATGAAATTGTTGCCGACCTGCAAGCAAGGTTATAGCCCCATGAAACATATTCTCCTGACAGCATTCACCCTTTTGGCAGCCACGCCGGCTTTGGCTTGTAACAGCGTATCCTTTGGCGATCTGACCGTCGAACACGCGTGGTCTCGTGCCACGATCGGGGCCAGCCGCCCGGCAGTTTTCTATGTCGAGATCAGTAATACGGGCGACACTGATGATGCGCTGATCGGTATTGCAACACCGGCAGCCGAAAGCCCGATGCTGCATGAAACCGTCGTCACAGATGGCGTAGCATCCATGCCGCACGCCATGTCCATTCCGCTGCCGGCCGGGCAGGCTGTTCAGCTTGCACCGGGCGGCTATCATGGCATGTTGACCGGCCTGACCGCGGCCCTGAACGAAGGCGATAGCTTTCCTGTAACGCTGACCTTCCAGAATGCTGGCGCGGTCACGATCACTGTCGATGTGCTGTCTATGCGTGCTGCGGGGCTGGAATGCGATCACGCCGCTCAGTAATCCTTGGCCTTGGCGGTGCGGCGGGCGCGTTGGCCTTCACGCTTGGCCTTGGGTGGTGGCGAACCAGCAGCCGCCAGACGCAGGACGTCGTGCCTTTGCCCCTGCCACTGTCAGAAATGTCATTCACGCTCACCACACACCGTGGCGAAAACCTGAGCCCGGCCGACTGGATTGGCAAGCCGACTATGGTGTTTTTTGGCTTTACCTGGTGCCCGGATGTATGTCCAACCACGCTGAGCGACATTTCAAACTGGCTGGAGGCGCTTGGCACCGAAGCCGACCGGCTGAATGTGGCGCTGATCACGGTTGACCCTGAACGCGACTCGCCCGAGATTCTGGCGGAATACCTATCGTATTTCGATCCGCGAATCCTGGGGCTGACCGGCCCTCTATCTGAAATCGAGCGCGCCGCGGCGGGGTTTCGGGTTTGGTTTGAAAAGCAGCCCCGCGATGATGGCTACACCATGAACCACACGGCAGGCGTGTTCTTGTTCCGCGCCGATGGCAGCTTCGCCAATATCATCGATTTTCACGAAGACCGCAGTTTTGCCCTGCCCAAAATTCGCCGTGCGATGCGCTGACACAGCCGCTTGGCAGAGAGAGATTTGCCAGAGTTTGCGCATTTCCGCGCGCGGGCCAACTTGAAGTTGCGAATTATCGCACTTTATGTGTTTGGTGGATTTGATGGCTGTCTTTGGCGCATTCAGCATTTCAACCTCCGGCAAAACCCAAAGGAGACCGATATGACCACCTATAACATTCCCGATATGAGCTGCGGCCACTGCAAGGCCACGGTCGAAAAAACGATCCATTCCGTTGACCCGGCGGCAAAGATCGCGTTTGACATGCCCGCGCGTCAGGTTTCGCTTGAAACCAGCAGCGATGCGGCGCTGGTTCTGGCGGAGTTGGCAAAGGCTGGCTACCCCGCAGCCCCGGCCTGAACCGGGCATCAGCCGTTTTCAGCGGCGGTTTGGTCTGCCTGATAGCTGCGCTCGCGTTCCGACCAGGTTGATTTGATGAAGGCGAGGATGCTGGCAATTTCCTGATCGCTCAGAACCTCGCCAAAGGCGGGCATTCCGCTGTTGAACGGCACACCCGTCTTTGCCATAGCGCCTTCGCCGCCAAGGGTAATATAGTCGATCAGCACCGTATCGGAATGGTGCCATGTATGGCCGCTGTCATCATGCGGCGGGGCGGGCAGGATACCGTCTTCACCAACAATTTGCCAATCGGGCTGGCCTTCAAGATTGGCCCCGTGGCACGAGGCGCAGTTCGCATTGTAAAGCACCCGCCCGCGCGCCACGGTTTCATCTTCACGCAGGAACAGGAACAATGCCGCCCCAAGGATAGCGGCCAAAGCTGCGCCTGATACAATTACCTTCATTCGCATCATATGCTCCTATCTGAAAACCTGACCACCCAGCCGCTGTGTCAGCCAATACCTTTGGCATGTTGCAATCTGGAAAAGGATATCGGCAAGGCGGTTCGGCACCAAGGGACGATGCAAAAGCGGTGAAAACGCTGCCGGAATGAAACTATCCGCAAGCGGTGCGCCGGGTTCGGGGGCCGGGGCATTTGCCGCATCGGCCTGGCGTTGTGGCATCCTGTGTGAATTACCCGGCTGCTGCCGCGATGATCGCCAAATCGAAATCGCCCTTCGTTTCGTCGCCATATCCGGTCTCCAAAGACATTGTTTCATGTGTGGCAATGGCACGATTCTTGTGTTTTAAGCCGCAACTTGCCAAGTGCAAAACCTGTAGCAAGGAATTGCCACCGGCGCAGGCTTGTGCGCCGGTGGCAGCAGGCTCAGGCGGTCACGGCAAATTCGGTCATCATGCCAGACGAAAGATGCGGCATGTGATGGCAATGCAGCATCCAGCGCGCGGCCTCGCCGGCATCCAGCGCAACCGTGACCATTGCCATCGGGGGCATATAGATGGTGTCGCGGAACGCGCCGTTAATGGCAAGGCCATTGACGTTTACGACCTGAAACACATGCCCGTGCAAATGCATCGGGTGCCCCATCATCGACATGTTGTGAAAGGTCAGATGCACCCGTTCACCGGACCTGGCGGCAATGGGCGTATGCTCGCCCCAGATTTGCCCGTTGATGGTCCAGCGATAGGGGTCCATCGCGCCGCCAAGCATGATCATATGGCTGCGGTCTGCCGCGCGCGGCGCCAGTGCCAGAGCATCTGGCGTTGTTGCCGCCCGCAGCGATGCTTCTTGCGCCAGATCAATGTCGAACGCGCCGCTTTCTTCCTCGGCGCGCTCGGCTATCCTGCTGATCTCGGCGCCGGGGGTTGCCAGCACAAGCCCTGTGCGTTCGCGCGCGCCTTCGCGCAAGGCCAGAACCGGAAATGCCCCCGTGCCGGGCAGATCAAGCTCCAGATCCAGGCGCTGCGCCATTGCAAGGCCAAAGCGTGTGCCTGACTGCGGCGCGATGGCGTGACCGTCGACTGCGACAAGCCGCGCAGGCACAGCACCGGTATCTATCCAGAAGGATGTTGCCGCCGCCGCGTTGACGATACGCAACAGAATCCGGCCCTTGCGTTCCACGGCAACAACTTCCGGATCGGCCAAAGTGCGGTCATTTGCAAGATAGGCGTCGAAGTCGAAGTCGTTCAGGTCCATTTCCATCTTGTCAGCACCCATGTTCGCCATGTTCATGCCGCCCATGTTCATGGCCATTCCTGAACCTGTGTCCTTTGTCTGGTCCTGGTCATCGGCATCATGCGGGGCTGAACCGCCGGTGATTTCGGCCAAAACCTCCTGGGCGGGGCGGAAGGCGAAGTCATGCAGGAACATCACAACTTCCTGACGGTCTGCTGCAACATCCGCGGGGCTGCGCACAATAAGCGGCGCGGCAAGCAGGCTCATTTCCTGCACGGGCACATGGCTGTGCATCCAATGGGTGCCGGGCAGGGGCGCGTAATCGTAGCTGCGCGCCTCGCCCGGTTGCAGAAGTGGCATCGGCAGGTTGGGGACACCATCTTGCACATTGGGCGGCACCTGACCGTGCCAGTGGATGATCGTCGCTTCGGCCAGCCGGTTTGTCAGATCAACGCGAAACCGCGCGCCCGGATCAAGCACAAGCCCCTGGCCGCCGGATGCATTGTGCAACCCCATGACCGTGGCAGCCCGCCCGCCAATATCAAGAACCCGCGTTGTCGCTTCAAGCGCAAGCGGCGCGCCTTGTGCGAAAGCCATGCGCGGCAGGGCCGTTGTTGCAGCCATAGCTGCGGATGCGGCCAGAAAGCCGCGACGAGAAAAGTCGTATTTCATCTGTAATATCCATCTTGCCCCGGAATTGGGGCGCATCTGTCTGGCACCGCATGGCGGCACCGGCATCATGTGTTCAGATGGATTGCGGAGGTCGGTAGGCCAGCACCCCGTCGCGCCCGTTCAACTGGGCAAAATCAGCGTGCAATGGCAGCGCGGCCGCGGGTGCGACCGCCAGTTCTGAAGCAAAGGCAAGCGGTGCTTCAACCGCGCCAATGCAGACAATCGCGCAGATACCGGACATTGTGTGACTCGGGGTTTTGCAATTTCCCGCCATGCCCGTGGCCGCATCCGGCACGGTGGGGCAAAGCATGGTCGCGCTGTCATGGTCCTGGGCCGCAGAGGCAAAGGGAGATGCGCCAAAAAGCGCAACGGCAAGCACGAAGAAAAGCGACAGAAGAACCTTAGGCATAAAACCCGCTGCAAAAGACCGAGGCCAAGCGTGCAAGCTACATATGCGCGGCAACCGGCTGTGGCAAGTCACGAAGATGTTTGCAGCCGATGGCACCGAATTCAACATTCATTGCGCCAGCAGACCCACGTCGCCAATCCGGATATGAAAAGCCCGGCACATCACTGCTTGGGCTGCTGTTGAAACGGATGGCGTATGGCGGAGAGACAGGGATTCGAACCCTGGGAACCCGCAAAGGCTCAACGGTTTTCGAGACCGCCCCAATCGACCACTCTGGCATCTCTCCGCAAGACTGATAGGCCGTTCAGTGCGGCGGAAACTATTGGGGAAGCGGGGCGGGCGCAAGGGGGTTTTGTGCAAAATCGGGGGAAATTGTGAAGCTGCCTGGCAAGGCCGGGGCAAGTCGTTCAGAAATCCTGCGCGATTTGCCCATTTAGCTTGACAGATGCGGGCTGGCTGGCCATAAGGCGGCGTTCTGCGCCCGAATTCCGGGGGCGGAGTGTATTTGATGGTCGCCCCTGACAGGGCGCGCAGTTTGAAGGCGCAGCGATAGACAGGCTGCACAACGCCGGGAAAATCCGGGGCCGTAAGACGCGGAAGATAAGGAAAGCGCGCATGTTCGCGGTGATGAAAACTGGTGGCAAACAGTATAAAGTAGCCAAGGGTGACGTTGTCACCATTGAAAAACTTGAAGCCGATGAAGGCGCAAGTGTGGAATTCGATCAGGTGCTGATGCTCGGTGGCGATACCGTGACCCTTGGCGCCCCGCTGGTTGAAGGCGCGGTCGTGAAGGGCGAAGTTGTTGCCCAGACCCGTGGCGAAAAGGTGATCTCGTTCATCAAGCGCCGCCGCAAGCATTCCAGCCAGCGCAAGCGTGGCCACCGTCAGCATCTGACGGTTGTGCGCGTAACCGACATTCTGGCCGATGGCGCCAAGCCCGCGAAAAAAGCGGCCGCCAAAAAAGCCAAACCCGCTGCTGACGCAGCTGCAGAATAAGACGTAAGGAGACACCAGCATGGCACATAAAAAAGCAGGCGGCTCATCCCGTAACGGTCGCGACTCTGACGGTCGCCGCCTTGGCGTCAAGAAATTCGGTGGCGAGCTTGTCATTCCGGGCAACATTCTCGTGCGCCAGCGCGGCACCAAAGTGTGGCCGGGCGTGAACGTGGGCATGGGCCGCGATCACACCCTATTTGCCACCGAAACCGGCAATGTGACCTTCAAGAAAGGTCTGAAGGGGCGCACCTTCATTAACGTGATGCCCGCCGACAAGGCAGCAGAATAACCGCCTACCCAGATATCTGAATTTCAGAGGGGATCGGCGGAAACGCCGGTCCCCTCCACATTTCAGGACCGGCATATCCAAAAACCAGGGATAACGGTCATGACACAGCATATTCGCAGCATAACACCCGTTTTGAACACCGCGCGTTTGCATCTGCGCGGGCTTTTGCCCGCCGATGCGCCGCTGATTGCCATGTTCGCCGGTGATCTGCGCGTGTCCAGGCACCTTGCCGTTGTGCCCCACCCATACCCCGAAGGCGCTGCCGAAGGCTTTATCGCCGCCACGCTGGCCAATGAAGGGCCGGGGTTGAACTGGGCGATAACGCGCAAGGGCGATGCCGAGCTGATGGGCGTGATCGGGCTGGTGGAAAAGCCCGAGGGCATGGCGCTTGGCTATTGGCTGGCCCCGCCATTCTGGGGTGCCGGGCTGATGAGCGAGGCGGTTGCCGCGGTTGTTTCCTTTTGCCGCATCGGGGCCGTGCCGCTTTTGCTGGCCAGTGCGCACCAAGACAACCCTGCCAGCGCGCGGGTTTTGCAGAAAGCCGGCTTTAGCTGGGTCGGCGCGGGGCAGGATTATTGCCTGGCCCAGGGCCGCATGGTGGCCAGCGATTACTTCAGGCTTGCGCTGGAATGATTGCACTGCGCAATTTCCGCCCCGATGATTTTGCCCCGATGCTGGACATTGTGGCAGATTATCGGGTTGCGGAAATGGTGGGCAGTTGGCCCTGGCCCGCCCAGCCAGCCTTTACTAAGATGCGGCTGACAACGCCGGAAGCGCAGGCCGGCAAGGTGCAGGCTATTTGTGTGAATGGTGTTCTGGCGGGCACAATCGGGCTTGTGCGCGGCGAAATCGGCTACTTTCTCGGGCGCCGTTTCTGGGGGCAGGGGGTTGCCAGCAAGGCTGTGGCAACCATGCTGGCACGCGGGTTTCGCAGGGATGATCTGGCTGAGATTCGCGCTGGTGTCTGGGCCGACAACCCGGCAAGCGCGCGGGTCTTGCTGAAAAACGGGTTTGAGCTGACGGGCAGCGGCAGTGATTTTGGCAGGGCGCGGAACTGCGTGTGCCCGATCAACCGCTTTACACTGCGCCGCGATGTTTGGGCGCGCAACGCGCCCATGCGGATTGAAACCACGCGGCTGGATATTGCACCGTTTCAACCCGATGATGTGCCGCGTTTTGCTCAGATCATGGATGACGCTGATATTGCGCGGATGATGCAAAGCATCCCGCACCCGTTTACGCCAGACCTTGCGGCAGACTGGATTGCCAGGCGCCAATGGGCGGGCAGGCCCGGCTTTTGTCTGGGAATCCGCCAGCGGGGCAGGCTCATCGGTTGGGTCGGCATGGGCGGCGCGCCGCTTTCCATTGCCTATGCTTTGGGGCGCGACGATTGGGGGCAGGGTTTTGCCAGCGAGGCGGTGGCCGGGTTTCTGGCCGAACTGCACGCACGCTTCGGCCCGCAAGTGCTTGAGGCCGGCGCTTATGCCGATAATCCGGCCAGCGCGCGGGTGCTAGAAAAGCTCGGTTTCATAAAATTTGGCGAGATTGACGGTAAATCCGACGCGCGGCTTGAGCCTCGGCGCATGTTGCAGTATCGCAGGCAGGCAGCCCTGTGCATGGGCCAGGGGGCAGGAACGCAATGAAATTTCTTGATCTGACCAAAGTCTATATCCGCTCGGGCAGCGGCGGCAACGGGGCGGTATCGTTCCGGCGCGAAAAATTCATCGAATTTGGCGGGCCGGATGGCGGCAATGGCGGCAATGGCGGCTCTGTCTGGGCCGAAGCTGTGACCGGGCTGAACACGCTGATCGACTTTCGCTACCAGCAGCATTTCTTTGCCAAGAACGGGCAGGGCGGCATGGGGCAGAACCGTTTTGGCAAAAACGGCGATGATATCGTGCTGCGCGTGCCGGTTGGCACCGAAATACTCGATGAAGAGGGCGAAGAGGTGATTGCCGACCTCACGGTCGAAGGCCAGCGCGTGTGCCTTGCCAAGGGCGGCAATGGCGGCTTTGGCAATATGCACTTCAAATCCTCGACCAACCAGGCGCCGCGCCGTGCCAATCCGGGCCTTGCCGGGGTGGAGGCGACGATCTGGCTGCGCCTGAAGCTGATTGCCGATTGCGGGCTGCTTGGCCTGCCGAATGCGGGCAAATCAACTTTTCTGGCGGCAACATCGAATGCGCGCCCCAAGATTGCCGATTATCCCTTCACCACGCTGCACCCGAATTTGGGGGTGGTCGAGGTGGATGGCCGCGAATTTGTCGTGGCCGATATTCCGGGGCTGATCGAAGGCGCGCATGAAGGCCGTGGCCTTGGTGATACGTTTCTGGGCCATATCGAGCGGTGTTCGGTGCTGCTGCATCTAATCGATGGCACGGCCGAGGATGTGGCCGCCGATTACAACGTGATCATTGGCGAGTTGAGCGAGTATGGCGCCGGGCTGAATGAGAAGCCGCGCATTACCGTGCTGAACAAATCCGACGCGCTGAGCGATGAGGATACGGCCGAAAAGCTGGCAGAACTGAAGGCGGCGGGCGCAAAGGATGTGCGCGTGATGTCCGGCGTCAGCCGCGATGGCGTGGTCGATGTGTTGCGCCAGATGCGCAAGGTGATCGAGGCGGGGCAGGTGGTGGTTGAGGATGAGGGACCGTGGACACCCTGAACTCTGCCACGCTTTTCGCCCGCGCCAGGCGCGTGGTCATCAAGGTCGGCTCGGCCCTGTTGGTTGATGCCGCAAGCGGCCATTTGCGCGCCGATTGGGTGGCCGGGCTGGCCGCCGATATTGCCATGCTGCGCGCCAAGGGTTGCCATGTTGTGCTGGTGTCCTCCGGCTCAATCGCGCTCGGGCGGCGGGTGCTGGGCCTGCCGGCCGGGCCGCTGGCGCTGGAACATGCGCAAGCGGCGGCCGCGGTGGGGCAAATCCGCCTTGCGCGCGCCTATCAGGAAATTCTGGCCCCTTTGGGCATAGAGGCGGCGCAGGTTCTGGTGACGCTGGAAGACAGCCAGAACCGGCGGCGCTACCTAAATTCGCGCGCCACGATGAACACGCTGCTGGACCTGGGCTGCGTGCCGATTGTGAACGAGAATGACACGGTTGCCACCGACGAAATTCGTTATGGCGATAATGACCGGCTGGCCGCGCAGGTTGCCAGCCTGATCGGCGCCGATATTCTGGTGTTGCTGAGCGATATCGACGGGCTGTTCACCGCCGACCCGCGCCGTGATGCCTCAGCGCGGCTGCTGGCGCATGTGGCCGCGATTACGCCGGAAGTCGAGGCGATGGCGGGCGGTGCTGCGTCTGAGCATTCGCGCGGGGGCATGGCAACCAAGGTCATGGCCGCCAAGGTGGCGCTGCAATCCGGCGGCGCGATGGTCATTACACGCGGTGACAGGCTCAAGCCGATTGCCGCGCTGCTGGATGGTGCCGCCTGCACATGGTTCAAGGGGCAGGGCGACCCGGCCTCGGCACGCAAGAAGTGGATTTCGGGCATGAAGCCGAAGGGTGTGCTGCGGGTCGATGCGGGCGCGAGTGCGGCATTGGCCAGCGGCAAATCGCTGCTGCCCGCCGGTGTGCGCAGCATTGAAGGCGCGTTCGGGCGCGGCGATCCGGTGGATATTCGTGACGAGGCCGGCACATTGCTGGCGCGCGGGCTGGCAGGCTATGCGGCAGAGGAGGCGCGCCAGATTGCCGGCAAGCGCAGCGGCGATATTGCGGGCATTCTGGGATATCCGGCACGGCCGGCTTTGGTGCATCGTGACGATATGGCAATTTAGGGGGCGGCATGGATATTCAGGCAGAGATGGACGCAATCGGGGCTGCAGCGCGCGCCGCTTCGGTTGAACTGGCCAGCGCAAGCGCCGAGCGTAAGCACGCAGCACTTATCGGGGCTGCCCAATATATGTGGGAGGCCCGCGCCGAGGTGCTGGCCGCCAATGCGCGCGATATGGCGTATGGCCGCGAAAAGGGTTTAAGCACGGCCATGCTCGACCGGCTCATGCTGGATGAAGGGCGTATCCGCGCAATGGTCGACGGGCTGCGCGCCGTGGCCGAACAGGCAGATCCGGTGGGCGCGACGATTGCCGAATGGAATGTGCCCTCGGGGTTGAACATTGCCCGCGTGCGCACGCCAATCGGTGTGGTCGGGGTGATTTTTGAAAGTCGCCCGAATGTCACCGCCGATGCGGGCGCGCTGTGCCTGAAATCAGGCAATGCCGCCATTTTGCGCGGCGGTTCGGAAAGCTTTCATTCCTCATCCGCCATTCATGCGGCCTTGGTAAAGGGCGTGCTGGCGGCGGGCCTGCCTGCGGCGAGCATCCAGCTTGTGCCAACGCGCGACCGCGCTGCCGTTGCCGCCATGCTGCGCGACACCAGGCATATAGATGTGATCGTGCCGCGCGGCGGGCGCGGGCTGGTGGGGCTGGTGCAGGCCGAAGCACGGGTGCCGGTTTTTGCGCATCTGGAAGGGATTTGCCATGTCTATATCGACGGTTCCGCCAAGCCCGACATGGCGCGTGACATTGCGCTCAACGCCAAAACCCGCCGCCCCGGCATTTGTGGCGCTGCCGAATGCCTGCTGATCGACCGCGCCTTCTATGCCCGGCACGGCACGGCTGTGCTGGATGCGCTGGTTGCCGCCGGGGTGGAGGTGCGCGGCGAGGGTGAGTTGGCAAACCTGCCCGGCATGGTGCCCGCGACTGATGGCGATTTCGGCCATGAATTTCTGGATATGATCATCGCCGCGCGGCTGGTCGATGGGGTGGGGGGTGCAATCGCGCATATCCGCGATTATTCCTCCAGCCATACCGAATGCATTATTGCCGAAGACAGCGCCACGGTGGCGCGGTTCTTCAACGCGGTTGATAGCGCCATTCTGATGCACAATGCCTCGACCCAGTTTGCCGATGGTGGTGAATTTGGCATGGGGGCGGAAATTGGCATTGCCACGGGCAAGCTGCACGCGCGCGGCCCCGTGGGGGCGGAACAACTGACCAGCTTCAAATATCTGGTGCGCGGGCAGGGGCAGACCCGCCCATAAAAAAGCCGCCCACAAGGCGGCTGCTTTTTGGTTTTGGGTCGGGCCTAGCCGCGCCAGTCGCGCACAGGCCCGCTATCCATATGCACGAAGTTGGAACGCCCATAGGTGCCAACACCGCCCGCATTGCAGGCTTTTGCAGCTTGCGCCATCTGGCCGACCGAACGCGATGACAGGCGTAAATCCGCCGCCATTGCGCGGATATGGTAGGAATTCGAGGCAACCGAGGTTGAGCGCGACCGCAGCATCGCGTTGGTTGCGGGCGAGCGGTAGCCGGAGAGCAGCAGATAGGGTTCCGAGGTTTCCATCAGCCGGTGCGAAGCGGCCATGATATCGACATTCGTGCGCGCATATTCGATGCTGGAATTTTCGCGCCAGTCACGCATGAACCACGAAATTTCTTCCAGTGCGGGGAGAATATATTCGCCCTCGATCCAGTAGATTGTATTCAGAACTTCGCCGGTGCGCTGCGAGCGCATGTGAATGCGCCGAATATCGCCTGCACCCCGCAAAACACCGGCGGCATTGGCAAATTGTGGCGCGGCACTGATTGCGGTAGCTGCGAATACACCCAAAAGTGAACGCCGCGAGATTGTCGCTTTGCTATTATTCATGGAACTTTTCTGCCCGTCTCGTCGTTACGTATGAGCGAACGTCTGTGCGAACTGCTCGGTTTCCTATGGCTTTATGACATAGATTGATTCTTCGGCCAAGTGTCAGTTTTGCATCGGCGCAGAGGCGCGGAACGGGCCGGCGCCCTCACGTAATCGTTATTTTATTGGGTATTGGGCTCGTTTCGTTCTGCTGTATTGTGACCGAAAAGACATGGGTCGGCAGAATTTCGCCGATTGGAAGTTGTCAAAGGCTCGTTATTGGTATGAAAGTGCGGTATTGGGCACTGAATCTGGAACTGTGATTGTGAGGCAAGTCATGTGGTATTTATGCAACAAGGCCCGTTTGGGCGCAGTCGTTATGTTAACCGCGAGCGGATTCGTTTCGAGTTGGGCGCAAGCACAAGAATCAAACACCCCTGCTGCGTCCGAAACGGAAATTTCCAGCACGGCGCTGACACCGGCAGCACAGGCACTGGTTGCCGAACTGGCGAAGTTGAACGAGCCAGAACTTGCAGATTGGTATGCAGCAAACGGCTATACCCCCATCTGGAACCATAATACTGCGGTCAGCACCTTGCTTGATGCCATCGCCGATGCACCCGCCAACGGCCTTCCGGCGGCGCGCTACGATGTCGAGGGCTTGCGCGCGATGGAAGCTTCCGCCGGGGGCTCGGTGCAAGCGGCTGCGGCCTTTGAGGTTGCCGCCTCGGCTTTGTTCCTGAAATATGCGGTGGATGTATCTACCGGCATTATCGACCCGTCGAGCCTGTCCAACCTGATGGACCGCCAGCGCCCGGTCGCCGATATTCCGGCGCTGATGGATTCGGTTGCCCAAAACATGACCGATCCGGCCTTTTATGACGCGCTGGAGCCGCAAGATCCGGTTTATGCCGCGCTTAAGGACGAGCTTGTGCGCCTGCGCGTGCTGATCGCCGAAGGCGAGACCCAGCCCCGTGTTGGCCCCGGCAACACCCTGCGCCCCGGCCAGACCGACGCGCGTGTGCTTGCATTGCGCGCGCGCCTCGTGATGCAGGGCTATGATGATGTGGCGGGCGACTCGCCGGTTTATGACGATCTGCTCGTTGATGCCGTCAAAGCCTTCCAGACAGCGAACAACCTCGATGCCGATGGCATTGTCGGCCCCCAGACGCTGGAAGCTGTCAATGCCGATCCGACCCAGTATTACCAGCAGGTTCTGGTGAACCTCGAGCGGGCGCGCTGGATGAACTTTGACCGTGGCGCGCGGCATATCTGGGTCAACCAGGCGTCGTATATGGGTTATCTGATTGATAATGGTGAAGTAACGCTCGACACGCTTGTGATTGTGGGTCGGGCTGGCGAGAAATACCAGACGGTCGAATTCTCCGATCAAATGGAATATATGGTCGTCAACCCGTCGTGGAACGTGCCCCAGAGCATTGCCACCGAGGTTTACCTGCCCGGCATTCTGCGTGACCCGACGATGCTGGCACGCCAGAACTTCGAGATGCGCGCGCGTGGCTCAGGCCGGATTGTCGACCCGCGTCTGGTTGATCTCAGCCAGTATACGGCCGGAAATTTCCCCTTCGCCCTGCGCCAGCGCCCCGGCACGAACAACGCGCTTGGCCGGGTCAAGTTCATGTTTCCCAACCGGTTCAACATCTACCTGCATGACACACCGCAGCGGAATCTGTTCAACAGCGATATTCGTGCGTTCAGTGCGGGTTGTGTGCGTGTGAAACGCCCGCTGGAACTGGCCTATGCGCTTTTGGCTCCCCAGGAGGCTGACCCCGAAGCCGCCTTTACCTCGGCGCTGAATTCGCGCACCGAGACGCAGATCAACCTGCAGGTCAGCGTGCCCGTTCATCTGGTTTACAATACCGTATTCCTGAACGATCTGGGTGAGTTGGAATATCGGATTGATACCTATGGCCGCGATGCGCTGGTCATCAACGCCCTGTTGAATGCCGGGGTGACAATGCCTTCGGTTCAGGGCTAATCTGCACGAAAGCACCCGCCCCAGAACGGGGCGGGGCGCATTCGGAGATTGCATGAGCTTCACAATTGCAGAAATTGCGCAGGCGCTTGGCGCGCGGGCCGAGGGTGACCTTGGCCTTGTCGTGCTTGGCCCGTCCGAGCCGCAAAAGGCCGGACCGGATGATCTGGCGCTGGCGCTCAACGCCAAATTTGCGGAATCGTTGGGGCAGGGCAAGGCGCGCGCCGCCCTGTTATGGGATGGGGCCGATTGGCGGGCGCTTGGCCTGCAAGCCGCGCTGTTCGCCCCGCGCCCGCGCTATGCGCTTGCCGGGCTTAATCAGGTTTTCGAGCGCCGCCCGAACCTGCCTTTGGGCATTCATGCCAGCGCAATCATCGACCCCAGCGCCGAAATAGGCAAAGGTGCGGCCATCGGCCCGTTCGTGGTGATTGGCGCGCGTGCGCGCATCGGGGCCAATGCGCGCATCCTTTCCCATGCCAGCGTGGCGGAAGATGCCGTAATAGGCGATGACTGCCTGCTGCATTCGGGTGTGCGTATCGGCGCGCGGGTGCGTATTGGCGCACGGTTCATCGCCCAGCCAAATTCGGTTGTGGGCGGTGACGGGTTTTCCTATGTCACGCCGGATACCGGCGTGGTCGAGGCCGCGCGCGCCGGGCATGACCCTTCGGCCGATCTGGCGGCACAGCATTATGCGCGCATCAACTCGCTTGGGGCAGTGCAGATCGGCGATGATGTCGAGCTTGGCGCGGGCTGCACGGTGGACCGTGGCACCATCACCGATACGATTATCGGTTCGGGCAGCAAGCTCGATAACCTTGTGATGATCGGCCATAACGTGCGTGTGGGCGCCGATTGCCTGTTATGCGCGCAAGCCGGCGTTGGGGGCTCGTCGATCATCGAGGACCGCGTGGTGCTTGGCGGGCAGGTTGGCGTGGCCGACCATGTGACCGTGGGCAGCGGCGTTGTGGCGGCGGGCAAGTCGGGCATATCTTCCAATGTGCCGCCAAACCGTTTTATCATGGGCAACCCGGCCATTCGTGCCGAACAGAATGTCGAGATCTACAAAATCATCCGTCGCCTGCCAAAACTGGTCGAGAAGGTGGAAAGCCTGCAAAAAGCGGTTTCAAAAACCGCCACGAACGATTAGACGGTAAGCGATTAAGCCAAGGGGACAGCCGATGAGCGCCGATGTCAAAGAGAAGATCGTTGAAATCATAGCCGAACAGGCCGTTTTACAACCCTCTGACGTGTCTATGGATGCGACCTTGGAAGACCTTGGCGTCGATTCGCTTGGTCTGGTCGAAGCGATTTTCGCCATAGAGGAGGCATTTGACATTCAGGTGCCCTTCAACGCCAATGATCCGACAGAGTCCGATTTCGACATTTCCAATATTGGCGCAATCGTGGCGGCGGTGGAGTCGCTGGTCGCGGCGAAGGGCTGATCGGTTTGAATAGGCGCGTCGTCATCACCGGCCAGGGGTCGATCAATCCGCTTGGCCATAGCGCCTCGGCCACCATGCAGGCTATGGCGGAAGGGCGCTGCGCCATCGGCCCGCTTGACATACGCGATGTCGACCGGCTGCAAATCGGCATCGCCGGGCAGGTGCGGGGCTATGATGAGACCGCGCATTTCGGCCGGCAGGAGCTGGTGCTATACGACCGTTTTGCGCAATTCGCCCTGTTGGCGGGCCGCGAAGCGATGGCGCAATCGGGGCTGGATGTGAATGCCCAGGACCCGACCCGCACCGGCGTTGTGCTGGGCACCTCGGGCGGCGGGCTGCAAACCCAGGATGAAAACTACCGCCTGGTCTATGAAGAGGGCAAGAACCGCGTTCACCCCTTTGTTGTGCCCCGGCTGATGAACAATTCCGCCACGTCGCATTTGTCGATGACCTATGGCGCACAGGGGCCGAGCTTTACCGTGGCCACGGCCTGTGCAAGCTCCAACCACGCAATGGGCATGGCCTTCAACCTGATCCGCGCGGGCATGGTCGATGCGATGCTGACCGGCGGGTCGGAATCCATGCTGGTATTCGGCGGCATCAAGGCATGGGAAGGCTTACGCGTCATGTCGAAAGACGCCTGCCGCCCGTTTTCAGCCACCCGCAACGGCATGGTGCAGGGCGAGGGTGCTGCGGTATTTGTGTTTGAAGACTATGAACATGCGCGTGCCCGTGGTGCCGAAATTCAGGCCGAAGTGATTGGCTTTGCCATGACATCGGATGCCAGTGACATTGTCATGCCAAGTCGGGCAGGGGCGGCGCGCACCATTTCGGGCGCGCTGAAAGATGCCGGGCTGAACCCAAGCGACGTTGGCTATATCAACGCCCACGGCACCGGCACGGCGGCCAATGACAAAACCGAATGCGGCGCCGTGCGCGATGCCTTTGGCGCAGCGGCCGATGATCTGATGATTTCTTCAACCAAATCCATGCACGGGCATCTGATTGGCGGCACGGGGGCTGTCGAGCTTTTGGCCTGCATCATGGCGCTGCGTGACGGCATTATCGCCCCGACCGTGGGTTATGAAGAGCCAGACCCGGAATGCGACCTGGACGTTGTGCCCAACGAGGCACGCAAGGCCAAGGTGGATGTCGCCATGTCCAACGCCTTTGCCTTTGGCGGCATGAATGCCGTTCTGGCCCTGCGCGCCGCACCCTGACCGCATGTAGCTAAAATGAAAAAGGCCGCCGAAAAGGCGGCCTTTTGTTGTTTTTGCTGGCGCTTAACGGGCGGCCAGATCGGCTTCGGCAGCGGTAAACCCGGCCAGCGAGATTGTGGAGTCGATCGCATCGGTGGTATTGGTCACCGCGAAGATGGAAACCTTGATCGCACTGCCATCGCGCAGCCCCTGCACTTCATCTGCGGTCAGCCCGTAGCGGGCATAGCAACCCTGCGCATCGCACCAGCTAAAGGGAAAGCCGGCGGGGGCCTTATCGTCGACGCGCACGGTCACACCGCGCGGCAGCAGGGTCAGCAACGGGGTGATGATCGTGACACCCAGAGCCGCATTGCCACCTTCGGGCAGGGCTTGCAGGGCGATGTTCACAACCTCGTTGCCCTCGGCATCCAAACCGCGTGCGATCAGGCGGCAGGCATCGGCACCTTCGGGGCAGCGCACCTCCCAGCCTTCATAGCGCGCAGCAATGCCTTGCACTTCGTCGGTGGTGGGAAAGGCGTTGGGGTCTTGCGCGGCCAGCGGTGCTGCCAATGATACCGCAAGAAGGAAAGAAAGAAATTTGATGCGCATGTAACAGATCCTGTGTGCGTAAGAGTTGCCATACTGGTCGCAGATGCGGGCCGCCAAGTCAATTATCTGCCGCGGAATTCGCCATAACCTTGCAGGAAATCGCGCAAAGCGCTGGCAAATCCGGGCGCGGTGGCTATTCTGCAGCAAAGCAAGGGGGGCAGATGGGCGTTGATCGGGTTTTTGTAGGCGGTGGCGGGGCTGATTACGGCCTGCCGCAAGAGCTGTTGTTGAAATATGGCAACCGGCACGGGCTGATTGCGGGCGCCACCGGCACTGGCAAAACCGTCAGCCTGCAAATTCTGGCCGAAAGCTTTTCAGCCCAGGGCGTGCCGGTGTTTTTGGCCGATGTGAAAGGCGATCTTTCCGGGCTTGGCGTGGCAGGCTCGCCCGACGCGCCCTTGCACGATGCCTTCATGAAGCGCGCCGCCACGATCAAATTCGATGATTATGGCTATGACGCGTTTCCCGTGGTGTTTTGGGACATGTTCGCGCAATCCGGCCACCCGATCCGCACGACCATTTCCGAGATGGGCCCGCTGCTGCTGTCGCGCCTGCTGGAGCTGACCGAGGCGCAAGAGGGCATTCTGAACATTGCCTTTCGCATTGCCGACGAGCAGGGGATGCTGCTGCTCGACCTGAAAGACCTGCGCGCCATGCTGGTCTGGCTGGGGGAAAATTCCGCCGAGATCAGCCTGCGCTACGGCAATATCGCCACGGCAAGTGTGGGCGCCATCCAGCGCCGCCTTGTGGTGCTTGAAAATCAGGGCGCGACGCAGTTTTTCGGCGAACCCGCACTCAGGCTTGAAGACATGATCGCCACCGCCCCCGACGGGCGCGGGCGCATCAATGTGCTGGCGGCCGATCAGCTCATGGCTTCGCCCCGGCTTTATGCCACCTTTCTGCTCTGGCTGCTGTCAGAGCTTTTCGAGCAATTGCCCGAGGTCGGCGACCCCGACAAACCGAAATTCGTCTTCTTCTTTGACGAGGCGCATCTGCTGTTTGGCGATGCCTCCAAGGCGCTGCTCGATAAGGTCGAGCAGGTCGCGCGGCTGATCCGCTCCAAAGGGGTTGGCGTCTATTTTGTCACCCAAAACCCCGATGATGTGCCGTCTGACATTCTTGGCCAGCTTGGCAACCGCATCCAGCACGCATTGCGTGCCTATACCCCGCGCGACCAGAAGGCGCTGCGTGCCGCCGCCGAAACCTTCCGCCCGAACCCCGATTTCGTTACCGAAACCGCCATACGCGAGGTGGGCACCGGCGAGGCGGTCGTATCCTTGCTGGAACGCAAAGGCGTGCCCGGCATCGTGCAACGAACGCTCATCCGCCCGCCAAGCTCGCGCCTTGGCCCGATCACGGCGGCAGAACGCGCCGCCCTCATCGCCGCCAGCCCGCTGACCGGGCTGTATGACACCGCGATAGACCGCGACAGCGCGTTCGAGGAGCTGTCCCGCCGCACCGCGCAAGCGCAGGCAGACCAGACAGCGACAAACCCCGAGGCCGAGCGCGAGTTCAGCACCGGGCGGCGATACAATCCGGGCAGCACAACGGGCAAGCCGAAATCCACCCGTTCGCGCCGCACCGATTCACCGACCGAAGCCTTCACCAAATCGCTGTCACGCTCGGTCGGCACGAAACTCGGCAATGCCATCGTGCGCGGGGTATTGGGCGGGTTGTTCCGACGCTGAACATCTTTTGCTCAAAAATATCCCCGCCGGAGGCATCCGACCGGGCCAATGGCGCCGCCGCTACCCATCGAGGCGCCTCAACCTCAGTTTGGTAATCCGGTTGCGCTCGCGCTCCAGCACCTCAAAACGGAACCCGTGAAAGACAAAGACCTGTCCCTTTGCAGGGATCATCCGCGCCTCGTGAATGACCAGCCCCGCCACGGTATTGGCCTCGTCATCGGGCAGCGACCATTCACAGGCGCGGTTCAGATCGCGTATGGTCATGCTGCCTTCGACGATCACCGTGCCATCGGTCTGCCGGTCAACCTCGGCTTCCTCGACATCATGCTCATCGGCAATTTCGCCAACGATTTCTTCCAGAATATCCTCTAGCGTGATCAGCCCGCGCAGGCTGCCATATTCATCGACGACCAGCGCAAAATGCGTGCGGCGGCGCAGAAATTCGCGCATCTGTTCATCAAGCGTCGTGGTATCGGGAATGAAATAGGGGGCCATTGCCACGCCCATCACGTTGAATTTCTCAATCCCCTGCAAACCGCCTTCGGCATCACGCACCAGGCTGTTGACCGCGCGCAACAGGTCTTTGGCATGAACAACCCCCACCACGTTTTCAGGTTCGCCACGATAGACAGGAATGCGTGTAAACGACGAGGACAGACATTGCGACAGAATCTCGGCCGGGGGGGCGTCAGCATCGATCATCTCGATATTTGAACGATGTAGCATGATTTCTTCAACCACGCGGTTTTTCAGGTCGAGCGCACCGAGCAGCCGGTCACGGTCATCTTTCTCCACGCCGCCCTCGGAATGGTGCAGCGCAATCGCCCCGGCAATTTCCTCATGCGCCAGAACATGGGCATTCGGGTCGGTGCGCACACCGAATATGCGCAGCATAAGCCGCACGACCAGCCGCACGGTCGAAACAACCGGCGCAAGCAGACGCACGACAATCGAAACCGGCATGGCCACGCGGGTGGCGGCAAGTTCGGCATTGGTAATGGCATAGGTTTTGGGCATCACCTCGGCAAAGACCAGCACAAGCACGGTCATGATGCCGGTGGCGATGACCACGCCGGAATCTCCAAACAGGCTGGTGAAGAGCGATGTTGCCAGCGATGTCGCCAGAATATTCACAAGGTTGTTGCCCAGCAGGATTGCGCCAATCAGCCGCTCGCTGTCTTCGGTCAGCGCCAAAGCACGCTCGGCCCCGCGGTTTTTCCTGTCGGCCTGGGCGCGCAGCTTGCCGCGGCTGGCCGCGGTCAGGGCGGTTTCGGAGCCGGAAAAGAAGGCCGAAAGCAACAAAAGCACCAATATCACCGCAAGGGTAATCCAGGTTGTGCTGTCAAAAATAACTATCTCGCCAGCGGTCGTTGGCATATGGGGGGTCCTTGAAAACCTGTGAAACTGTTGTCTTTATGGGGGCGGGCGCGCCAAATCGCAAGATGGGGGATTCAGGCCAGCGGGTGTTTGGTCAGCACAAGGCTCTTGAGCGTTTCATCCAGCACATGCGTGTAAATCTCGGTGGTTGACACATCGGCATGGCCCAGCAGCATCTGGATACTGCGCAGATCGGCGCCATTGGCCAGCAGATGCGTGGCAAAAGCATGGCGCAGCGTGTGGGGCGACAGTTTTTCGTGGTTCAGCCCGGCGGCCAGCGCCACATCCTTGAGCAGCAGAAAAAAGCCGACCCGCGTAAAATGCCCCGCCTTGGCGCGTGACGGGAACAGCGCGCGTGATTTCTGGTGCTTTTCGGCCAGCTGCGCATCGCGCGCCACAAGCCATTCGGCCAGCGCCGCCTGGGCCGGTGGCGACAGCGGCACCATGCGCTCGCGCCCGCCCTTGCCGCGCACCAGCAGCATGGCCGGGTTGCCGCGCGCTGCTGCTTCGGGCAGGGCGACCAGTTCGGAAACCCGCATTCCCGTGGCATAGAGCAGTTCAAACAGGCAGGTATTGCGCGCACGTTCATGCGCGCTGCGCCCATATCTGCGGGCCGCTGCAAGCAAAGCCTCGACCTCGACAAGGCTCAGGGTTTTGGGCAGGCGTGTGCTGGCCCCGGGGCCACGAAGCTCTCCTGCCGGATTGTCGCCGCGCCAGCCTTCCTGAAACACGAAACGGTAGAATTGCCGGATGGATGACAGCCTGCGCGCGCGCGTGCTGGGCGCCAGCCCGTTGCCTGCCAGGGCTGAAAGATAGCCTTCAATATCGGCGCGGCTGGCCCCTGCCAGCGTGGTGGCACCAAGATGGGCGCTGAAATCTTCAAGGTCATGGCGATAGGCGGAAAGCGTGTTGGCCGCCGCCCCGGCTTCGGCGGCAATGGCTGACAGGAAGGCGCCAACCCAATTTGCGCCGCTGGCCATCAGGCGCCCGCCCGTTCCAGAAGCAAGAGCTGCACGGCAAGGCGGCGGGCCGGAATTTCCTGCCCGGCCTGGCGCAGCAGCCACAGGCCGAGTTCAATATCGGCCGGGCCGGTATCGGCCCCCTTGGCCAGCAGGTCCAGCGCCATCAGAACGGCAGGGGCCTGCTGGCCGGACTGGAGCAGCGCCCGTGCGGCATCGGTTCGGGCATGTTGCGGCGTCTGCCCGGTAAAGGCGGCATGAACGGCGCGCATCAGGGGGGCGTTCGGTGCGCTTTCGGCGCGCATCTCATTGCCCACATAAATGCGGCGGGCAAGCTCCAGCGCGGTATCATCCTGGGCCATCTGCTCATACCAAAGCGGCGCATCAGCCCCGGCAAGCAGCAACAGGCGCTGAATGTTTTCGGCAACGGGTTCCAGCGGGGCCGAGGGCGGGCGCATGGCCAGTTGCGGGGCAAATTCATAGGCCAGGGCCGTCATCAGGCTTGGCTCGGCAAAGGCGGTAAAGGCGCGTTTCATGGCCAGCGCCAGCACGGTATCGTCATCCTCGGCCAGGGCTGCATCCAGTGCCTGCACGGCTGCGGCCCGCCCCCATATACCCCCGGACGCGGCGGGGCGCCCGCCGCGATAGATGGCGAAAAGCAGCGGCGGCGTAATCGCAGCGGTTTCAACCAGACGTTCGGCTGCATCCATGCGCTGGCGCAGCGGCGTTGAAAGCGCAAGATCGACAAACAGATAGGGTGGCGCAATGCGGCCAAGCGGGCGGGGCAAGGCAAGCGATTCGCGCAAGGCAAAGTCGATCGGGGTCATCGGAACGGGAAAGGGCGGGTTGTCATCATCCTCGAACAGGGCCGGGTCGAGAAAGCGGATCATCAGATCGGCGCGCGAATCGCTCAGCTCGCCCAAAGCCGCACCCAATGAAACCGATGTGGCCGCGGCGTTCCAATCGCCCGCGCGCGCCAGACAGATGGCGCGGATCGACAGGTCTTCGGCCAGGCCGGGGGTTTTGCGCAACGCCTCGCAAGGTGCAACCGTGCGCCCCACAAGAAGCGAAATTTCAAACCAGCGGCGAAACAGTTCCGTCTCGTCCGGATTGGCCAGCACGATCAGGGTTTCAGCCTCGTCAAGCGCACCCATCGCAAAAAGCTGGTCGACACGCGCCAGCAAAACGCTGGTAGAAGCATCGGCCCCCAAAGGCGGGTTGGCCTGAGCCAGCACAAGGCGGCGAAACAGGGCATTGGCCTCGGGCAGGGTTGAGGGCCGAAAGCCATTTATGCGCGCAATCGCATCTTCTGCCGAAGCATCGCCCCACATATCGGGCGAAAACCCGGCCAGCGACGACGCGATCAGCCCGACCGATTCACGGTCGAGATTTTCAAGCGGGGTGACGCGCACTATGTCATCTGCCGGAAGGCGCGATTGTGTGGGCGGCGGAATGTAATAGCGCGGCGGATTTTCAATGGCGTTTGAAAGCCAGTCAATCGCCGAACTTGGCCCTTCGGCTGTCAGCGCCGTTGCGCACAGGCTGAACAGCAATGCAAGGCGGATGCGCATTACAGGTTGGCCGGCTGCACCGGCACGGTAATTTCACGGCTGGGCGGTGGCAGTTCGAAAAGCAATGCATAGCCCGCGGTTACGGCGGCGCCAATCACTGCCAAAACGAAAATATATTTAATCAGCCTGCCTATCACGTCTGCTCTTTCTGCCCTAATGCTGTGGCGCTTGTTCTACATGGGGCTTGCCATGCACGGCCACAATGTTAAACGCTGCAAATGGCCGGGGTTTGCCCCGGCTCGAGCGCGCTGCTAATCTTAGCGAAGAATGGGCGTGGCGGCAATCATTCCCGGTGGCGGAGGCGCAGCAATGGATCGAACACGGCCAATCCTTGCCGATGGCACTTTAACCCAGACATTGGTGCTTGTAGGGCTGATGGGAGCGGGAAAATCCACCGTCGGGCGGCGGCTGGCCCATGCGCTGAACGTTGATTTTGTCGACAGCGATGACGAAATTGTGAAAGCCGCCGGAATGCCGATTTCCGAAATTTTTGCGCGCCTTGGCGAGCCGCATTTCCGCGATGGCGAGCGTCGGGTGCTGGCGCGGCTGCTGCAAAGCCCACCGCATGTGCTGGCCACGGGTGGCGGGGCGTTTGTATCGCCGGAAAACCGCGAGATTATTGCCGCGCATGGCGTGTCGATCTGGCTGCGCGCCGATCTGGAAACCCTGTGGGACCGTGTGCGCAGCCGGCCCGGGCGGCCCCTGCTGGAGCAAGATGAACCCAAAGCCGCGCTGGCTGCGCTGCTTGCCGCCCGCACGCCCGCCTATGCCAAGGCTGATTACGAGGTGACAAGCCATATGAACAATTCCCACGAGGTTGTGGTGCAAGACATATTTGCGCTGCTCAAGGCCCAAAGCGAGGCGATAGATGCGCGTTAAAACCATTCATGTGCCGCTGGGCGATCGTGCCTATGACATTGCCATCGGCCCGGGCCTTCTGGCACAGGCAGGCGCGCATCTGGCCCCGTTCTTGCGCCGCAAACGGGTGTTTGTCGTGACCGAGGACCGGGTTGCCGCCCTGCACCTGAAAGCCCTGACGGCCGGGTTGGATGCGGACGGCGTGCAATCTGCCGTGCTGAGCCTGCCGCCGGGGGAAAGCACCAAAAGCTGGGCACAGTTGCAGGTGGTTGTCGAATGGCTGCTTGAACAGCGCGCCGAGCGGGGCGATATTGTCGTGGCCTTCGGTGGCGGGGTGATCGGTGATCTGGTTGGCTTTGCCGCCGCGATATTGCGGCGTGGCGTCGGGTTTGTGCAAATCCCCACCAGCCTGTTGGCGCAGGTCGACAGCTCGGTCGGGGGCAAGACCGGAATAAATTCGCCGCAAGGCAAAAACCTGATCGGGGCCTTCCACCAGCCGCGCCTTGTGCTGGCCGATATCGACGTGCTGGCCACCCTGCCGGGGCGCGATTTTCTGGCAGGCTATGGCGAGGTGGTCAAATACGGCCTGCTGGGCGATGCGGCGTTTTTTGACTGGCTCGAAGCCAATGGCCCGGCGCTGGCGGCAGGCGATGTGGCCGCGCGGATCGAGGCCGTTGCCAAAGCCTGCCAGATGAAGGCCGATATTGTCGTGGCCGATGAGCATGAACACGGCGAGCGCGCCTTGTTGAACCTTGGCCATACATTCGGCCATGCACTGGAGGCGGCGACCGGCTATTCGGCGCGGTTGTTGCATGGGGAAGCTGTGGCCATTGGCTGTGCGTTGGCCTTTGAGCTTTCGCAAAGGCTTGGCCATTGCAGCCAGGAAGCCCCCAGCCGTTTGCGCGCGCATTTGCAGGCAATGGGCATGAAGCGCGACCTTGCCGATATTGCCGGTGATCTGCCCGATGCTGACGGGCTGATCGCACTGATGGGGCAGGATAAAAAGGTCGTTGACGGGCGTATCGCCTTTATTCTGGCGCGCGGTATTGGCGCGGCGTTTGTGGCGCGCGATGTGGAAACGCGTGCGGTGCGCGCGCTACTGGCTGCGGCCCTGAAACAGCGCGCCTGAGGCCAAAGCCACCCCGGTGCAGACCACCAGAATGCCGATGGTTTTGAAAATACCAATCGGTTCGGCCAGAAACACCCAAGCGCCGAGCGCGGCCAGCACCGGCACCAGCGCGCCAAAGGCGGCGGTTTTTGCCGCGCCGAAATGCTGCACGCAAAACAGATAGGTGAAGGTCGCCAGAAAACCCGAAAACACGCCTTGCAGCAGAATTTGCAGCGCAAGGGTTTGGGGCGGGATGCCTGAAAAATCCATCCCCTTCACCAGCCCGGCCACCAGAAAGGCAAGCGCCGACCAGAACACCATCATCGCGGCGGCCGGCACCACGGGCAGGGCACGGGCGCGAAACCGCACCGTATAGGCGGCCCAGCAGCCTGAAGCGCCCAAAAACAGCAAATGCCCGCGCCAGCGGCCATCTTCGGCCTGAATGATCGCCTCGTAGCCACCCACGGCGAGCGCGCCAAACACGATTAGGCCAAGGCCAAGCAGCCGTGCGCGGCTGAATTTCTCGGCCAGAAAAACCGCGCTCATCCCCGCCACCCAGACGGGCAGCATGGAGGGGGCGAAAATGCCGCTATCGGCCACCGGGGCAAAACTGAGCCCGCCCACCAGCAAAAGCACAAAGACAAAGCCACCGATAAAGGCGATCAGCACGACATCGAGCCAGTTTTGGCCCCTGGGCAAAATGCCGTGGCGCAGCAGGACCGGGGCAAACAGAATGGCGGCCGTGCCAAAGCGCATCAGCCCCACTTCGATGGGGCCAAAGCTTTGGCCAACCGCCGCGCGGGCCGAAACCAGAAAGCTCGCCCAGATCGCCAATGTCAGCGCAAGCACAAGCGGCGGGCCAAACGCCCCTAGCCGCTGCACGACGCCCCGCCAAGCACGCAGAACTTGGCGCAATGCCGGTGGTTGAGTGCGACGGGCCTTGAGGCTGCGGCCAGCGTTTCGCCCAGCTCAAACTGCGGGTCATAGGGCAGCAGCGTGCAGGCCAGAACGGCGGGCGTATCGGCCCCTTTGCGTTTGACGACCATGCGCGCGCTGGCGCACATCACATCATTCGGGTTCTTGCCAAGGATCGACCAGCAGGCGGTGGTGATTTCCGGCACGTCCACGCGTTCATCCATTTCGGGAAACAGCACCAGTGCGCCGGGGCTGGCGGCGTTGATGGCAAACCGCTCATCGGCAAACAGCCGGGCAAAGCCTGCGCGCGCCTCGGCATCGCTTTCGCCCCAGATCGTGCGCGCGGCAACCGACATGGTAAAGCCGTTGTCGCGCAGCCAGCGCATTCCCTGCAACGATACGGCATAGCTTCCCTTGCCGCGCATGGCGTCATGCTCATCGGCACGATGATGGTCGAGCGAGACGCGCAGCGTCATGTGCGCGCCATAGCGCTTGTTCAGTTCCAGCAGCCCCGCCCGGACCGATTTGCGCTGCATCGGCAGCATGGCATTGGTCAGGATCAGCACCCGCAGCCCACGCGACAGCGCCGCTTCGGCCATTGCGATCATGTCGGGGTTCATGAAGGGTTCACCCCCCGTGAAGCCGATCTCTTCCAGCGGCGCGTTCAGTGCTTCGGCCTCGTCAAGATAGCGCCCCACTTCGCCGGCGGTCAGATAGACCAGCGCGTCATTGGTGGGCGAGCTTTCGATATAGCAATTCTGGCAGGTGATATTGCACAGCGTGCCGGTATTGAACCACAGGGTGTGCAGCCCGGCCAAAGCCACTGTGGCGCGGTCCTCTCCCTTTGCGGTCAGCGCCGGGTCTTCAAACTTGCCGCGCGGCAGGGTGGGTGGGGTCATCTGGTTCATGCAAATCCTATATCTGTTGCCGGGCAGATTGCGCTGCGCAAGGTGGCATCGTCAAGCGATGCACCGCGCAATTTGCACCACATCTGCGTGAGCTTAGGGGGTGGGGTTGGCCAGCATCCACATGGGCCCGCCACGCCAGCGCGGAAATCCATAGCCGTTGACCATCACGACATCGATGTCATCGGCGCTGTTGGCAATGCCTTCGGTTAGAATGGCGCGGCCTTCGCCTTGCATGGCGGCAAGGATACGGCCCATGATTGCCGTTTCCTCAAAACGGCGCGGCACGATGCCCGCTTCACGGCGATACCGCGCAATCAGCGCGGCGGTGTCCGGTGCGGGTTCGGGGGTTTTGCCATCGGGATAGGCATACCACCCGCCCTTGGTTTTGCGGCCCAGACGGCCCGCTTCGACCAGCCAGTCGGCAATGGGAATATAGCGCTGCGCCGAATTGCGCGTGGCGGCCTGTCGCTTGCGCATCGCATAAGAAATTTCGAGCCCCGAAAGATCTTGCATTTCAAACACGCCCATCGGAAACCCGAAGCCACGCATGGCGGCGTCGATATCGGCAGGGCTTGCGCCATCGGCCAGAATATATTCGCATTCCCGCCGATAGGCCGACATGATGCGATTGCCGATAAACCCGTCGCACACGCCCGCGCGCACAGCCACCTTGCCCAATGCCCTGGCCAGCGCAAAACCCGTGGCGAGGGTTTCAGGTGCCGTGGCATTCGTTTCAACCACCTCCAGCAGCTTCATGATATGGGCGGGGGCAAAGAAATGCAGGCCAAGCAGGCGGGCGGGCTGGGCAAGCGTTGCCGCCAGCGCATTCAGGTCGAGATAGGACGTATTGCTGGCCAAAATCGCCTCGGGCGCGCAATGGGCTTCCAGCGCGGTAAAGACGGCGCGCTTGATGTCGAAATCCTCAAACACGGCCTCGATGACAAGGTCGCAAGGGGCGAGGGCGGCATAATCGGTGCTGGTCTGGAATGTGTTCAGCAGGGCCGCGGTATCGGGGATGAGCCCGCGTGATTGCGCCGCGTCAAGGTTGTGTCTGACCAGCGCGGCCCCCTTGGTGGCTGCGCTTTCATCCCGCTCGATCAGCGTGACCGGATAGCCCGCCATAAGCAGCGCCGTGGCAATGCCGCTGCCCATTGTGCCGCCGCCGATAACGCCGGTGTTTGAAGTTGCGCGCGGCTGGGCCGTGCCAAGCTGTTTGGGGCGCATGGCAGCGCGCTCGGCGCGGAACAGGTGGCGCAAGGCGGCAGATTCAGCCCCGTCGCGCAAGGCAATGAAGGCGGCGCGTTCCTGGGCCAGCGCCTTGTGTTCGGGCAGGCCTAGGCTGGTTTGGATGGTTTCAAGCGCCACAAGCGGGGCGGACTGGCCGCGCGTTTTGCGCCGGAGTGTTGCTGTCAGTGCCCCCCAGTCGGGCGGCTCCGGGGCCACACGCAGCCCCGTCGCGCCCGTCACCGCCGTTAAACCACGCGTGGCGATGTCTTGCGCAAGCGCCAGCGCATTGGTGGGCAGATCATCGGCCAACGCATCGACCAGCCCGATTTCGGCGGCCTGCTTGCCGGTGATCGGCTTGCCATAGCAGATCATCTCAACCGCTTGTGCCACGCCAATGACACGCGGCAGGCGAAACGTGCCGCCCGCGCCGGGGATGAGCCCGAGCGAGACTTCGGGCAGGCCGAGCTGGCAATCGGGCGTGGCGATGCGCGCGTGGCAGGCAAGCGCCAGTTCCAACCCACCGCCAAGCGCCATGCCGTGCAGTGCCGCCAGCCACGGGGTATGGGCTGCGGCGATTTTGCCCAGCAGTTCGGCCAGCAGGGGCGCTTGGGCGGGGCGGCCGAATTCGGAAATATCGGCCCCCGCGCAAAATCCGCGCCCTTTGCCGACAAGGATAACGGCCTTGATCTTCGTGTCGGCCTCGATCGCCGCTGCCGCATCCCACAATGCCTGGCGCAGCGCCTGGCCGGCGGCGTTGACCGGCGGCGCGTTCAGCGAAACGCGGGCGATAGCGCCAAGCAGTTCCACCGTTACCGGGCTTAGGCCAGCCATGTGCGCACCATGTCGGATTTCGCATCGGCCAGCGGCGCGATGACGTTGAAATGGTGTTGATCGGGCGCAACGATGCTTGCCGTATCCGCCCCCAGCCCGTGCCAGATATTGGCCAGCAAGGCCGATTGGCGGATGAATTCCGGCCGTTCAGCCGCCCCCACCCAGCAGGTGAGGCGCGCAGCCTTTCGCGGCATCAACAGCGCGGGGCTTTCGGCACAGGCGGCGGTGAAGTCGAGCTTCAGATTGTCGTTCAGGCCGGTTTTCAGCAGCGGGCGCAGATCATGCACACCGCTGATCGACAGCACATGCCGAACGCGCGCGGCGGCGTTCATGGGCGTGTTTTCGCAGATCATCCGGCTGACCAGATGCCCGCCCGCTGAATGGCCCGACAGGTAGATCGGCCCGCCGACTTTCGCGGCTGCAAGGTCAATCGCGGCGGCAATTTGCAGGGTGATTTCGGCAATACGTGCCTGCGGTGCCAGCACATAACCGGGCAGGGCCACGGCGAAACCCTGTTCCAAAGCTCCGCCAGCCAGATGCGACCAGCTATCGCGGTCAAAGGCCTGCCAATAGCCGCCATGCACAAAAACCGCCAATCCGCGCGGGGTGCCCGCTGGCAGGAACAGATCGAGCGCCATGCGCGGATCATCGCCATAGGCCAGCACATTCGGCGGATGCGCGTTGCGAAACGCCGCCGCCTGCGCGGCCCATTCGGGCGCAAAACGTTCTGCATCCGGAATGTGGATGCCGTTGGCATAAGCGTCGTCCCAGTCGGTGATCATCTGCGACCTTTCGTTTTCACCCAGCAAACGCCAGCCGGACAGTAAATTCAACTCCAAAATATTTAGGCTTGAAATATATCGGCGGCGCTGTAGCCTGATTTGAACAGATAAGGGAGTCGCAATGAAGGTTTGTTGTCTGGGCGGTGGTCCTGCGGGGCTGTATTTCGCGATTTCGATGAAGCTGCGCGACCCCAAGCACGAGGTTGTGGTGATCGAGCGGAACCGCGCGGATGATACATTCGGCTGGGGCGTCGTGCTGTCGGATGAAACGCTTGACAACCTCGCCGCCAATGATGCGGAAAGTGCGGCCACCATCCGCAGCCATTTTGCCTATTGGGATGATGTTGCGGTGCATTATCGCGGCACCAAAACCACCTCGACAGGGCACGGGTTCTGCGGCATCGGGCGGCGGCAGTTGCTGCTGGATTTGCAGGCGCGGGCGCGGACGCTTGGCGTGGAGCTGCGCTTTGAAACGCCGGTTGATGACGTGCAGGGCTATATGGACAGCTTTGACCTTGTCGTTGCGGCCGATGGGCTTAACTCGGTTGCGCGCCGCCAGTTTGCGGCGCAGTTCAAACCCGAGATCGACACACGCAAATGCAAATTCACATGGCTTGGCACGCATCAGAAGTTTGACGATGCCTTTACGTTCATTTTTGAAAACACCGAAAAAGGCTGGGTCTGGGCCCATGCCTACCAGTTTGACGACAATACCGCGACCTTCATCGTGGAATGCACGCAAGACACATATGACGCTTACGGTTTTGGCGAGATCAGCCAGCAAGACAGCATTGCCATTTGCGAAGAGATTTTCAAAGACCATTTGGGCGGACATGCCCTGATGACCAATGCAAACCATATCCGCGGCTCGGCCTGGCTGAGCTTTCCGCGGGTCTTGTGCGCGCATTGGAGCCATGAAAACCTCGTGCTGATGGGCGATGCGGCGGCCACGGCGCATTTTTCCATTGGCTCGGGCAGCAAGCTGGCCTTGGAAAGCGCGATTGCGCTGGCCGGTTATTTGCACGAGGAGGCGGACCTGCCCGCCGCATTTGCGAAATATGAAGATGCGCGGCGGCTGGAAGTGCTGCGCCTGCAATCGGCGGCGCGCAATTCTATGGAATGGTTTGAAGAGGTGGAGCGTTATCTGCACCTCGACCCCGTGCAGTTCAACTATGCCGTGCTGACCCGCAGCCAGCGCATTTCCCATGAAAACCTGCGCCTGCGCGATGCCAAATGGCTGCGCGGGGCGGAGGATTGGTTTCAGGCGCAAGCGGGCGGGCAGGCGGGGCGCGCCCCGATGTTCGCGCCTTACCGTTTGCGCGATATGGAGTTGAAGAACCGCATCGTCGTGTCACCAATGGCGCAGTATAAGGCGGTGGATGGCTGCCCGACCGACTGGCATCTGGTGCATTACGGTGCGCGCGCCACGGGCGGAGCCGGGCTGGTATATACCGAGATGACCTGCGTTTCCGCGCAAGGCCGCATTACCCCTGGCTGCACCGGGTTTTATGCGCCCGAACATGCGGCGGCCTGGGCGCGGATTGTCGATTTCATCCACACCGAGAGCAGTGCCAAAGTCTGCGCGCAGCTTGGCCATGCGGGGGCAAAAGCCTCGACCCAATTGGGCTGGGAGGCGATTGATGAACCGCTGGTGCGCGGCAACTGGCCGATCATCGCAGCATCGGCCCAACCCTGGAGCGCGGGAAATGCCACACCCAGGGCGATGGACCGTGCAGATATGGACCGCGTGAAGGCCGAATTTGTCGCGGCCGCCGAAATGGCCGAAAGCTGCGGGTTCGATATGCTGGAGCTGCATATGGCGCATGGCTATCTGTTGTCGGGCTTCATCTCTCCGCTCAGCAACAGGCGGACCGACATCTATGGCGGCAGCCTCGATAACCGGATGCGCTATCCGCTGGAGGTTTTTGCCGCCGTGCGCGCGGTCTGGCCAGATCACAAACCGATTTCGGTGCGTATTTCGGCGCATGACTGGGTGGGTGATGAGGGCAATACCCCCGAAGATGCCGTAAAAATCGCCCGCATGTTGCAGGCGGCGGGCGTGGATATTTGTGACGTTTCCGCCGGCCAGACCAGCCCGCACGCAAAGCCCGTTTACGGCCGCATGTTCCAGACCCCGTTTTCGGACCGGATTCGCAACGAGGTCGGCATGGCGACAATGGCGGTTGGCAATATCTATGAGCCGGACCATGTGAATTCGATTCTCATGGCGGGGCGGGCCGATCTTGTTTGCCTTGCGCGCCCGCATCTCTCTAACCCGATGTGGACCTTGCACGCAGCCGCCGCGCTTGGCGACAGGGCCGAAAAATGGCCCGACCCCTATTTGAACGGGCGCGACCAGATGTGGCGGTTGGCCGAGCGCGAAGAGCAGATGGCGGGGAAGGTCTGATGGGCAAGGTTATATCAGCCCTTGTCACAGGCGGCGGCAGCGGTGTTGGTGCCGCGATTGCGCTGGACCTGGCGCAAAGCGGCACTCAGGTTACGATTACCGGGCGGCGGTTTGCGGCGCTTAAAGCGATTGCCGCGCAGCACGCCAATATCCAGGCCTTTGCCGCCGATGTTACCGATCTGGCGGCCATGCAGGCGGCCCTTGCCGACCATGTGGAACGCTGTGGCCCGCCCGCCCTTGTTGTTGCCAATGCCGGGGCCGCCAACAGCGCGCCCTTTGGCAAGGTGAGCGCCGAGAACTGGGCGCAAACGCTGGCCGTGAACCTGACCGGCACCTTCAACACCTTTCAGGCCGCTTTGGCGGTGATGGACCGCGCGCAACCCGGGCGGCTTGTGGCCGTTGCCTCGACCGCCGGTTTGCGCGGCTATGGCTATGTGGCGCCTTATTGCGCCGCCAAGCACGGCGTGGTCGGGCTGGTGCGCGCCCTGGCACAGGAACTGGCCAAAACCAAAATCACGGTCAATGCCATTTGCCCGGGCTATATCGATACGCCGATGGTGGATGAAACCGTGGCCAAAATCGTTGCCAAAACCGGGATGAGCGCCGATGATGCCCGCAAACAGCTTGTGGCGCACAACCCGCAAAAGCGCCTGATCTTGCCAACTGAAATTGCCGCCGCTGTGCAGTATTTGTGCAGCACAGGGGCAACAAGCGTGAACGGGCAGGCGCTGTCAATCAACGGGGGCGAGGTATGAGCGCGCCGGAACCCAACCCCAATACCCGCGCGCGTCTGCGCGCCTGGATCAAGCTGCTCACGGTCAACCGCATCATGCAGGCCGAGTTGCGCGAGAAAATGCGCCTGGAATTCGGCTCGACCCTGCCGCGTTTTGATGTGATGGCCGCGCTGGACCGTGAACCCGAGGGGATGCGCATGAGCGCGCTTTCCGCGGCACTGATGGTGTCCAACGGCAATGTCACCGGCATTGTCGACCGGCTTGTTGCCGAAGGTGTGGTTGCGCGCATGGCCGTGCCCGGTGACAGGCGCGCCTTTATCGTGCGGCTTACCAGGGCGGGCCAGGCAGAGTTTGCCGCGCGCGCCGCGATACATGCAGGCTGGATTGACGAGCTTTTGCAAGGGCTTAGCGAAGAAGATGCCGATACGCTCACCACAATCTTGCGCAAGGTGGTCAGCAAGCAAAGGGGGCTGCAATGAGCGCCATGAAAGACATCGGGCCGCAGCATTTCAACTGGTCGGTTGAGGGCCGGGTGGCGACGATTTCGCTCAAAGGGGCCGAACGTAAAAACCCGCTGACCTTTGAAAGCTATGCCGAATTGCGTGATACGTTTCGCGCGCTCGCCTATGCCGATGATATTGGCGCGGTGGTTTTGGCCCCGAATGGCGGCAATTTCTGCTCGGGCGGCGATGTGCATGACATCATCGGCCCGCTTGTGGCGATGGACGCGCCGCAATTGCTGGAATTCACCCGGATGACCGGCGATCTGGTCAAGGCCATAATCGGCTGCGGCAAACCTGTCATTGCCGCGGTGGAAGGCATTTGCGTAGGGGCCGGCGCGATTCTGGCAATGGCGTCTGACATGCGCCTTGCCGCGCCCAGTGCGAAATGCGCCTTTCTGTTTACCCGCGTCGGCCTTGCTGGCTGCGATATGGGGGCTTGCGCGATGCTGCCGCGCATCATCGGGCAGGGGCGCGCGGCGGAACTGCTTTATACCGGCCGCAGCTTTGATGCCGCCGAGGGCGCGCAGACCGGGTTTTACAACCGGGTGGTTGAAACCGGGCTGGTTGAAGCCGCGCAAGACATGGCCAGACGGCTGGCCGAAGGGCCGGGTTTTGCGCATATGATGACCAAAACCATGCTGGCACAAGAATGGAATATGGGGCTGGAGCAGGCGATAGAGGCCGAAGCGCAGGCGCAGGCGCTTTGCATGAAAACCGAAGATTTCCGCCGCGCCTATGTGGCGTTTACCGCCAAGGAAACCCCGAAATTCGAGGGGAACTGATGGATAAGAGTTTTCTGTCATGGCCGTTTCTTGAGCCTCGACACGGCGCGCTTGCCGAAAGCCTGCACGATTGGGCGGCCAGCAATTTGGCCGGGGTCGACCATAGCGACACCGATGCTGCCTGCCGCGCATTGGTGGCTATGCTGGGGCAGGGCGGCTGGCTGGCGCATTCGGCACCGGGCGCAAACGGGCTGGATGTGCGCACGCTGTGTATCATCCGCGAAACGCTGGCCTATCATGACGGTCTGGCCGATTTTGCCTTTGCCATGCAGGGGCTTGGCGCGGGGGCTATCTCGCTTTTTGGCAACGCGCAGCAGCGTAAATGGTTGGAAAAAACCCGCAGCGGCAAGGCGATTGCCGCCTTTGCATTGACCGAGCCGCAATCGGGCTCGGATGTGGCCAATATTGCACTAAGTGCCACGCGCGATGGCAACAGCTATGTGCTGAATGGCGAAAAAACCTGGATATCCAACGGCGGCATTGCCGATTTTTACTGCCTTTTTGCCCGCACGGGCGAGGCACCGGGCGCGCGCGGTCTGTCGGCCTTTATCGTCACGCCTGATCAGCCGGGCTTTGAGGTGGTGGCGCGTTTGCACAGCATCGCGCCGCACCCCTTGGCGCATATCCGGCTGACCGATTGTCGCCTGCCCGCCAGCGCCATGATCGGGGCGGCGGGTTCGGGCTTCAAGCTGGCCATGTCGGTGCTGGATGTGTTTCGTTCAACCGTGGGGGCGGCGGCGCTTGGCATGGCGCGCCGCGCGCTCGATGCCGCGATCGACCGTGTGCAAACCCGGCAGATTTCGGGCGCGCCCTTGGCCGAGTTGCAGATGGTGCAGGGCCATATTGCCGATATGGCGCTGGCGGTCGATGCAGCCGCGCTGCTGGTTTACCGCGCCGCCTGGGCCAAGGATTCCGGTGCGCCGCGCATCACCCGCGAGGCGGCGATGGCCAAGCTTTACGCCACCGACCATGCGCAAGACGTGATCGACCGCGCCCTGCAATTGCATGGCGGGGCGGGCGTGCAGGCGGGCAATATCTGCGAGCGGCTCTATCGTGAAATTCGCGCGCTGCGGATATATGAAGGCGCATCCGATGTGCAACGCATTGTGATTGCGCGCCAAACCCTGGGGGGAAGCTGATGCTTGGGCCAAGTGGACATAGCGATGATTTCACACGCCGCAACCTGCCAAATGAGGCCGATTGGCCGCGCTTCAACCTGGGTGCCTTCGCCTATCCGGATTACCTGAATATCGGCGCAGAACTTACTGACAAGATGGTAGAAAAGGGTTTCGGAGACCATACTGCCCTTATCGGGCATGGCCGCTTGCGCACCTATAAGGAACTGTCCGACTGGACCAACCGCATTGCCCATGCGCTTGTTGAGGATTACGGCGTCAAGCCCGGCAACCGCGTGCTGATCCGCTCGGCCAACAACCCCGGTATGGTGGCCTGCTGGCTGGCGGCAACCAAGGCGGGGGCGGTGGTTGTGAACACCATGCCGCAACTGCGCGCGGGCGAGCTTGCCACCATTGTCGATGCTGCCGAGATTACCCATGCCTTGTGCGATACACGGTTGATGGACGAACTTGCGATTTGCGCTAAGGGATCGAAATTCCTAAGCAAAGTCATAGGGTTCGACGGCACAGCCAACCATGATGCTGAACTTGACCGTGTCGCATTGGGCAAGTCTGTGCGCTTCGAGCCGGTCAAAACCGGCCGCGATGATGTGGCGCTTCTGGGCTTTACCAGCGGCACCACCGGCAAACCCAAGGCGACAATGCATTTCCACCGCGATATTCTGATGATCGCCGATGGCTATGCCGCCGAGGTGCTGGGGGTTACGCCCGATGACATCTTCGTCGGCTCGCCCCCCTTGGCCTTTACCTTCGGGTTGGGCGGGCTGGCGGTGTTTCCGCTGCGCTTTGGGGCGGCGGCGGCGCTGCTGGAAACAGCTTCGCCCCCTAACCTTATAGAAATCATTCAGAAATACCGCGCAACCGTGTGCTTTACCGCCCCCACTGCCTATCGTGTCATGTTGCAGGCAATGGACGATGGCGCCGATCTTTCAAGCCTTCGCGCCGCGGTTTCGGCGGGCGAAACGCTGCCGGCCCCGGTTTATAACGACTGGATGGCAAAAACCGGCAAGCCAATGCTGGATGGTATCGGTGCCACCGAAATGCTGCACATCTTCATTTCCAACCGTTTTGGCGACCATAAGCCCGCCTCGACCGGCAAGCCGGTCACGGGCTATGAGGCGCGGGTGGTCGATGAGCATATGAACGAAGTGCCGCGCGGCACGGTCGGGCGCCTGGCCGTGCGCGGGCCAACCGGCTGCCGCTATATGAATGACGACCGCCAGAAGACATATGTGCGCGATGGCTGGAACCTGACGGGCGACAGCTTCATTCAGGATGAGGATGGCTATTTCCATTTCGCCGCCCGATCGGATGATATGATCGTGTCATCGGGCTACAATATTGCCGGGCCGGAGGTGGAAGCGGCGCTGCTGTCCCACCCTGCCGTTGCTGAATGCGCGGTGATTGGCGTGCCCGATGAGGCGCGTGGCCAGATCGTGCAGGCGCATGTGGTTCTGGGCGAAGGCCATGCCGAAGATGATAGCACAATCAAAGCCTTGCAAGACCATGTGAAAGCGGCGATTGCCCCCTATAAATATCCACGTTCGGTTGTTTTTGCCAAGAATCTGCCAAAAACACCTACTGGCAAATTGCAACGCTTCCGCCTGAAAGGCCCGCAATGACCACCGATTTTACCAAAACCCGCGAATTGTTCCACATTCCCGAGGGGATGATTTATCTCGACGGCAATTCGCTCGGCCCGCTGCCCAAGGCCGCCAAGGCGCGTGTGGCCAGCATGATGGCCGATGAATGGGGCGAATTGCTGATAACCGGCTGGAACAAGGCGGCGTGGATGGCGCAGGCCAACACGCTTGGCGATATGATCGCACCCTTGATCGGCGCACCGGCAGGCAGTGTGACAATTGGCGATACGCTGACCATCAAGGTCTTTCAGGCGCTGGCCGCGGCTTTGGAATTGAACCCAAACCGCAAGGTTGTGCTTAGCGACAATGGCAACTTTCCGGCCGATCTTTATATGGCGCGCGGGCTGATCGACAGTTTGAAACAGGGCCATGAATTGCGGGTGGTGAACCCCGAAGACGTGGCCGCCAATATCGGGCCGGATGTGGCGGTGCTGATGCTGACCGAGGTCGATTATCGCACCGGCCGCAAGCACGATATGGCCGCGCTGAGCAAGGCCGCCCATGATGCCGGCGCGGTGGTGATGTGGGATCTGGCACATTCCGCTGGGGCTTTGCCCGTTGATATTGCGGGCTGCAACGCCGAATTTGCGGTTGGCTGCACGTATAAATACCTTAATGGCGGGCCGGGCGCGCCGGCCTTTATTTACGTGCGCCCCGATCTGGCCAACACAGTCCGCCCGGCGCTTTCGGGCTGGCTGGGGCACGCGGCGCCGTTTGACTTTGACCTGGACTATCGCCCGGCGGCAGGCATTTCGCGAATGCGCATCGGCACGCCGCCGGTTATCCAGATGGCGGCGCTTGAAACTGCGCTGGCCGCCTGGCAGGGCGTGGATATGCACGATCTGCGCGCGCAATCCATTGCGCTGGCCGATCTGTTCATTGCCGAGGTGGAGCGGCAATGCCCTGACCTGACCCTTGCCTCGCCGCGCAACGGGGCGGAACGCGGCTCGCAGGTTTCCTTTGCCTATGAAAACGGGTTTGCCACTATGCAGGCGCTGATCGCGCGCGGCGTGATCGGCGATTTTCGCGCGCCCGACAAAATGCGCTTTGGCTTTGCGCCGCTTTACAACACAGCCGATGAAGTGCGCCGCGCCGCCGCCATTCTGGCCGAAATTCTGCAAACCCGCGCCTGGGACAGGCCCGAATTCAAACAGCGGGGCGCGGTCACATGAGCAGCTATGACCCAGCGCGCGAAGGCGCTGAAATGGCGTTTGATGGCAAGATGTCCTATTCCGACTATCTTGGCCTTGGCGATATTCTTGGCGCGCAGCATCCGCGCACCGACAGCCATGATGAAATGCTGTTCATCATCCAGCACCAAACCAGCGAGCTGTGGATGCGGCTGGCCATTCACGAGCTTACCGCCGCGCGCCACGCCTTGCGCGCAGACGAGGTGCAGCCCGCCTTCAAAATGCTGTCGCGCGTGGCGCGGATATTCGAACAGTTGAACAACGCCTGGGACGTGCTGCGCACCATGACCCCCAGCGAATACACCGATTTTCGCGACAAACTTGGCCAAAGCTCGGGCTTCCAGTCGTATCAATACCGGCTGATCGAGTTCATGCTCGGCAACCGCAACCACGCCATGCTGCGCCCCCATGCGCACCGCGCAGACCTGAGCAAGCTGCTGCAAGACGAGCTTGCCAAACCCAGCCTGTATGATGAGGCGATTGCGCTGCTCGCACGGCGGGGTTTTGCGATTCCCGATGAGGTGCTGAACCGCGACATTACCCAGCCCCACAGCCCGCATGATGCGGTTATGGCGGCCTGGGCCGAGGTTTACCGCCACCCCAAAACCCATTGGGCACTGTATGAGCTTGCCGAAAAACTGGTCGATTTCGAGGATTACTTTCGACGCTGGCGGTTTAACCATGTTACCACGGTCGAGCGCGTCATCGGCTTCAAGCGGGGCACCGGCGGGACGGGGGGCGTCAGCTACTTGCGGCGTATGCTGGAGGTAGAACTGTTTGCGGAACTTTGGCATGTAAGGACAATTCTATGAACTGCGTCTTCATTCAATTGCGGTGCAAACCGGGCAAAACCTATGAGGTGGCCGAGGCGGTTTATGCGCGCGAAATCACATCAGAGCTTTATTCTACCAGTGGCGATTATGACCTGCTGGCCAAGGTCTACATTCCCAAGGACGAGGATGTAGGCAAGTATATCAACGACCATCTGCTCGATATTCCCAATATCGAGCGGTCGTTGACAACGCTAACCTTTCGGGCGTTCTGAACCGATCGGATAATCAGGGAGAAGATGATGAAAAACAAATTGTTAGGAGTTGCGCTTGGCGCAATGGTTGCAGCGGGGGCCGTGCAGGCCGAACCGCTGAAAGTGGGCATGATCACCACGCTTTCGGGTGGCGGTGCCTCGCTTGGCATTGATGTGCGCGACGGGTTCCTGCTGGCCATCGAAATGGCCGGCGCGGGCGATATGGTGGAAGTTATCGTTGAAGACGACCAGCAAAAACCCGATGTCGCCGTGCAACTGGCCGACAAGCTTTTGCAAAGCGATCAGGTTGACATCATGACCGGAATCATCTGGTCAAACCTTGCAATGGCGGTTGTGCCCAGCGTGACCGCGCAGGGGTATTTCTATCTGTCGCCCAATGCCGGCCCCTCGGCGCTGGCCGGGGCCGGGTGCAGCGAGAATTACTTCAACGTTGCCTGGCAGAACGATAACCTGCACGAAGCGGCCGGTGCCTATGCCAATTCGGCAGGCTATACAAACAGCTTCATCATGGCCCCGAACTATCCGGCGGGCACCGATGCGCTGACCGGCTACAAGCGGTTCTATGAAGGCAATATTGCCGCCGAGGTGTATACCCAGCTTGGCCAAACCGACTATGCCGCCGAAATTGCGCAAATTCGTGCCAGCGGTGCCGATAGCGTGTTCTTCTTTCTGCCCGGTGGCATGGGCATCGCCTTCATGAAGCAATATGCGCAATCGGGTGTGGATATTCCGCTGATCGGCCCGGCTTTCAGCTTCGATCAGAATATTCTGCAAGCCGTGGGCGATGCCGCCCTTGGTGTGCGCAACACCGCGCAATGGTCGCCCGACCTTGATAATGCAGCCAACACAGCCTTTGTTGCGGCTTATATCGATGCCTATGGCCGCGTGCCGTCGCTCTATTCCAGCCAGGGGTTTGACACGGCCAACCTGCTGCTTTCGGCAATGGCTGTGGCCGATATCTCGGATATGGATGCCTTCCGCACGGCGCTTGAGGCCGCCGATTTTGCCTCGACCCGGGGCGATTTTGCCTTTGGCCCGAACCACCACCCCATTCAGGACATTTATGTGCGTGAAGTGGTGATGGATGGCGACATCTTCACCAACCGCATTGTGGGTGTGGCGCTGGAAGACCGTGGCGACGCCTATGCCGCCGAATGCAGCATGTAAACCATTTCGGGCGGGCCGCATTTGGCCCGCCCGCCTATAGCCAGGTATCTGAGTGACAACCGCACTTTTCATTGAACAATTGCTGAACGGTCTGCAATTCGGCGTGATGCTGTTCTTGATGGCCGCCGGCCTGACGCTGGTTTTCGGCGTGATGGGGCTGATCAACCTTGCGCATGGCTCGCTTTACATGGTTGGGGCTTTTGCCTGTGCGGGGGTTGCTGCGGCGACCGGCTCGTTCTGGCTGGGGCTGGTGGCGGCGCTGGCCGCGGCTGCGGCGGCGGGCGCATTGGTCGAGGTTTTCGTCATACGCCGCCTTTATACGCGCGACCATCTGGACCAGGTTCTTGCGACTTTCGCACTGATCCTTATGTTTTCGGAAGGCACGCGCTATGTCTTCGGCTCCTTCCCGCTCTATCTGGATGTGCCGCCCGTTCTGGCGGGGGCGGTCATGCTGCCCGGTGGCATCCAATACCCGGCCTATCGGCTGGCGATTATTCTGGCCGGGTTTGCCGTGGCACTTGGGCTTTACCTGCTGATACATCGCACACGGCTTGGCATTCGCATTCGCGCGGGCGAGGCTGATCGGGAGATGATTGCCGCGCTTGGCGTCAATATCCGCGTGCTTTACACCGTGGTTTTCGCGCTTGGCGCGGGGCTGGCGGGGCTGGCGGGCGCGCTTGTCGGGGCCATCCAGTCGGTTCAGGTGGGCATGGGCGAACCCGTGCTGATCATGGCCTTTGTGGTAATCGTGATCGGCGGCATCGGCTCCATCAAGGGCGCGCTTGTGGGGGCGCTGCTTGTGGGCGTAACCGATACGCTGGGCCGCGCGATGCTGCCCATGCTCTTCGGGCTGTTCATGGATCCGTCAAGCGCCACCGGTATTGGCTCGGCACTGGCCTCGATGCTGATTTACATGCTGATGGCGGCGGTTCTTCTGTGGCGGCCCCGTGGCCTGTTCGGGGTAGCATGATGCGGCGCGAAACCATTGTGAACATCATTATTCTTGCGCTTCTGGCCGCCGTGCCGCTGGCCGCAAACCTGTTTGACAACCCTTACCTGATCACGTTGGCCACCCGCGCGGCGGTGCTGGCGCTGGCGGGGGTGGGGCTGAACCTGGCACTTGGCTATGGCGGGCTTGTCAGCTTTGGCCATGCGGCGTTTTTCGGGCTTGGCGGCTATGCGGCGGGGATTGTGTTTTCCCATGCCTTCAGCGGCCAGCCGATACCGCTTTTCGGGCTGGCGCTGGCCGGCAGCCAACAAACATGGGTGTTGTGGCTGGTGGCGATTGGGGTCGCGGGCCTTGGTGCGCTGGTGATTGGCGCGCTTAGCCTGCGCACAAGCGGTGTGTATTTCATCATGATCACGCTCGCCTTCGCGCAGATGATCTATTATTTCGCCATTTCATGGCCTGCCTATGGCGGGGAAGATGGGCTTTCGACCTATATCCGCAGCCAGTTCTTTGGCATCAACATGATGGTGCCGCTGAATTATTACCTGCTTGCGGCCGGGGTGCTGGTGGCGGCGGTTGCGCTGTCGGCCATGCTGGTGCGCTCGCGCTTTGGCCTGGCCTTGCAAGGGGCGCGCCAGAACGAGGCGCGCAGCGTCAGCCTTGGCATTGCACCCTATCGCATCCGCCTGACCGCCTTTGTGATTTCCGGCATGATTACCGGGCTGGCCGGGGCCATGTTTGCCGATCTCTACAAATTCGTCAGCCCGACCATGATGTCATGGAGCATGTCGGGTGAGATCATGATATTCGTCATTCTGGGCGGGGTCGGGCGGCTGTTTGGCCCGCTGGCCGGGGCCATGCTGTTTGTCACGCTCGAACATTTGCTGGGCGGCGTTACCGAATACTGGCAATTCTTGCTGGGCCTGTTGCTGCTGCTCGTGGTTCTGTTCGCGCGCGGAGGCGTTATCGGCATTCTGGCCGGGGGGCAGCGGCATGGGTGAACCGGTTCTCGACATTCGCGCCCTGACCAAGAGCTTTGGCGCGTTGGTGGCCAGCGACAATGTATCGCTGACCATCATGCCCGGCGAAATTCATGCGCTGATCGGCCCCAATGGCGCGGGAAAATCAACCCTGATCAAGCAGATCATGGGCGAACTGGCGCCGGATTCCGGGCAGGTGCTGTTCAACGGGCAGGATGTAAGCCAGTTTTCGGCCGTAAAACGCGCGCGCGCGGGCATGGCGCGCAGTTTTCAGGTATCGGCGGTGGCCCCGGAATTTTCGGTGCTGCAAAATGCCATGCTGGCGGTGCAGGGGCAAAGCACGCGCAGCTTTCGGTTTTTCAAACCGGCCATGAAAGACCGCAGCCTGACCGAACCCGCATTGGAGGTGCTAAAGCGCGTCGGGCTTGAGGCGCGTGCCAACCAACCCGCAGGCGACCTTAGCCACGGGCAGCGGCGGCAGTTGGAAATTGCGCTGGCTTTGGCGCTGAAGCCCAGGCTGTTCCTGCTCGATGAACCTATGGCCGGCATGGGGCCGGAGGGCGGTGCGCGGCTCACCGACTTTTTGTCGGATCTTCGCCAAACCGCGCCTATCCTGCTTGTGGAACATGATATGGATGCGGTGTTTTCACTGGCCGACCGGATTTCGGTGCTGGTCTATGGCCGCATCATCGCCAGCGGCACGGTGGCCGAAATTCGCGCCAACCCGCAGGTGCGCGAAGCCTATCTGGGTGCGGAGGCGGGGGCATGAGCGCGCTTTTGACGGTGACCGACCTGCACAGCCATTACGGCAAGTCACAGGCGCTGTTTGGCGTAAGCCTTGCCGTGGATGCAGGGCAGGTGGTGGCGCTTTTGGGGCGCAATGGCATGGGAAAAACCACGACAATCCGCAACATTTGCCGCATGATGCGCGCCACATCGGGTGAAATTTCTTTTGACGGGCAGGTGATCAACGCCATGCCCAGCCACCGTGCTGCCCGGCTGGGTATGGGGCTTGTGCCCGAAGGGCGGCGCTGTTTTGCGCCGCTGAGCGTGCATGAAAACCTGACCGCCGCCGCCCGCCCCGGTACCTGGGATTATGCGAAAGTCGTTGCACTTTTCCCGCGCCTTGGCGAGCGGCGCGACCAGCGCGCCGATACGCTTTCAGGCGGCGAGCAGCAGATGCTGGCCATAGGCCGCGCGCTGATGACCAACCCGCGCCTGTTGATCCTCGATGAAGCCACCGAAGGGCTGGCCCCGGTGATCCGGCAGGAAATCTGGGCGGCCATCCGCGCGCTGAAGGCCGAGGGGCTGGCGATATTGCTGGTCGACAAGTCGCTGCGCGAGGTGCTGGGTATTGCCAGCCATGCGGTTATACTGGAGCGCGGCAGCACGGTTTGGCAAGGCGCCGCCAGTGCTGTCGATACGGGTTTGGCCAACCGCTATCTGGGGGTGTAATGTCATATTTTCACTACATTCGCATCCGCTTTCAGCACTGCGACCCGGCGGGCATTGTGTTTTATCCGCGCTATTTCGAAATGGTCAACCAGACGATCGAGGACTGGTTTGAAACCATCGGCATGGGGTTTGACCGGATGCACGGGATGACCGCATCCGGCGTGCCAACCGCGCAGATCAACACGCGCTTTCACGCCCCCAGCCGCCTTGGCGATGTGCTGCGCTTCACGCTCATCCCGCGCAAGATTGGCGGGGCCAGCCTGACATTGACTGTTACCGCTCATAGCGGCGATGAAATGCGCTTGAGCTGCGAACAGGTGCTGGTTTATGTCAGCCTGAGCGACGGGCGCCCGCGCCCCTGGCCGCAACCGCTGCGCAATGCCATAACGTCGCAATTACAAGAACAGGACCCCCCCGATGCATAAAGTAATTCACCCCGAAGGCTGGGCGCCGGCAAAGGGCTATGCCAACGGCGTGCTTGCCAGGGGCCAAACCCTGTTCATTGGCGGGCAGATCGGCTGGAACAGCGCGCAAGTGTTTGAACATGCAAGCTTTGTGGGCCAGATGGAGCAGGCGTTGCAAAACATCGCCGATGTGCTGGCCGCAGCCGGGGCGAAGCCCGAACATCTGGTGCGGATGACATGGTTTGTGACCGACAAGGCCGAATATCTGGCCAACCAGCGCGCAGTGGGCGAAGCCTATCGCCGTGTGCTTGGCCGCCATTTCCCGGCCATGACAATGGTTGTTGTCGCCGGGTTGGTGGAAGATGCCGCCTTGCTGGAAATTGAAGCCACCGCCGTTATTCCGCCAGCCCCATAAAGGCGCTGATCAACCGGGTTTGCGCGCGGTCACGCAGGCAGACAAGGGCTTCATCCATAAGCAGCGTCTGCCCCAGAATGGGGATGATCTGTAGCCGCTGGTCCAGCCCGAATTCCGCTTGCGATACAAAGCCGATGCCGGCACCCGCAGCCACAATTTCGCGCACGGCTTCGCGCCCTTCGGCCTCGACGGCCGGCACCAGTGTCAGGCCAAGTCTTGCGGCAGCCTCGTCGAGTTTTTGCCGGGTTTTCGACCCTTTTTCGCGCAGAATCAACGGGTATTCGGCCAGTTCGGCCAGGGTCATGCCACATTCGGCCGGCAGGTTCATGCGCCGTGCGGCAAAGGCGACAATCGGGCTGGCACCAAGGTTGCGCGTTGCAAGCCCGGGCGAGTCTGGCGCATCGCCCAGTATGCCGACATCGGCTTTGTAAGATTGCAGCGCCGCCACCACTTGCGCGGTATTTCCGGTGTTGATTTCAATGGCGACGAGCGGGTTATCCTGCCGGAACCTGGCCAAGAGCCCCAGCACATGATGTGCGCTGTCGACCATAATGCGCAAACGGCCCTGCATGGCGCCACGGCTTTCCGACAGGAATTCCAGCGCCTGACCTTCCGCGGCAAACAGCCGATTGGTAATTTCCAGCAAGGCCTGGCCGCGCGCGGTCAGCCGAACCTGCTTTTTGTCGCGGTGAAACAGCAAAATGTCATATTCCTGTTCGAGTCGGCGCACCTGGTCGGATATGGCGGGCTGGGTGACATGCAAAACCTCGCCCGCGCGCGAAAACCCGCCATGAAGGGCGACGGCATGAAAGGCACGAAGCTGGGCGTGTCGCATGGTAAACCTTATGGATCGGCCAAATGTATCAGGGATATTGATGCAATCAGGCAGATTTGCAACCCCAAAGCGGGCGCTGACCCAGCGGATGGTTGTAAGAATCCCGAAACCGTTGCAGCATCATGCATCAAAAATGGGGGATGGTATGTCTGGACTTTCTGCAGAACAGGAGGCGATGCAGGCCTCGATTCGGAAGACAGCAACAATCTGGGGTTGTATCGGCGGCGCGGTTGTGGCGCTGATTGCGCTTTGGGTGCTTGGCGGCCAGGCAAGTGCCGTGCGGTATGGCGGTGCGGCAATTCTGGGGGCGGGCGCCGGGTTTGGCCTGTTCAAATACATGTTCGGGAATGGCTCCAAGGCGGCGCAATGCATCAAATGCGGCGCTGCCTTCAGCATTACGCGCACCGATCGCAGCGAAAAACTGCTGGGGAGCGCGCCCAAGGAAAGCCGCCAAGAGGCCGATGACCGCTCGACCAAGGTGACCACCTGGACAGAGGAATCCTATGAGGTGACCGACACCTATACCTGCGCGAAATGCGGTGATGTGACGCGTAAAACCCATACATCCAACCGCAAGACGGATGAAAAAACCGAAATTCTGCCACCCGCGCCACTGGGTGTTGCGGGCGCAATGGCGGCTGGCACGGCGGCTGCGGCTGCCGATAGTGATGCGGCTGGCGCGAAATCGATGAAGGGTGCTTCGGCGGCGGGTGGCACATCGAAGCTTGGCGATGGCGCCAAAAAGGGTTCTGCCGCCGCGCCCGCAGCGGTGGAAGATGATGCGAAAAATATCGATGGCAAAAATGCGGCTGGCGGAAAATCCACACTCAAATCCGGTGCCGGCAAGGGCGATGAGGCCAGGGCGCGACCAGAGGCTGACAGCCCCGATGAGGATATGAAGCACCAGCCCGCGGCAAGCGCATCCAAATCGCAAGACGCAACCCCACGGGAAGCTGGCGGGGATAACCCATTTGCCGATGACGCGCCTGCACCCGGGGCGACACCGGGAAATGACAAGAAAAAGGGCTAAGACCTGGCCTGCTTGCACGCCCCCGCGCGGGGGGGCGTGGGTTGTTCAGAAGGCGACCTCTATCGCGCGCCCCTGTTCGATGGCGCGCTGCACGGCGGTTGCGGCCACGGCAAGGTCTTGCAGGCCAACGCCGGTGCCATCGAACAGGGTGATCTCATCGTCACTCTGGCGGCCCGGATGGGTGCGGTTGATGACTGCGCCAAGCATGGCAATGGCATCCGGCGCCACAAGCCCCGCCGCAATCGCGTGCTGGCATTCGCCTATGCTGACGGATTGCGCAACCTCGTCGGTGAACAGGCTGGCGCGCGCCACCAATGCGGCCTCGACCTCTTGCTTGCCCTTGGTATCGGTGCCCATACAGGCGATATGCGTGCCCGGTTTCACATGCGCATCGGCCAGAATGGCGGCGTAGCTGGAGGTGATGGTGATAATCACATCGGCCTGTGCGCCCAGTTCCTGCAGCGAAACCGCCTCGAAATCCAAGCCAAGTTCCCTGGCCACAGCGCCAAGGCTGGCAAGCTTTTCTGGGCTGCGGTTCCAGGCCACAACGCGTTCAAACCTGCGCTGCGCCGCCACGGCCCGCAGTTGGAACGCCGCCTGATGGCCCGCGCCGACAATGCCAAGCACGCGCGCATTCACTCGCGCCAGACAGGCGACCGAAACCGCCGCTGCCGCAGCGGTGCGCAAGGCGGTCAGCAGGTTGCCACCGACAATCGCACGGCATTTTCCGGTTTCGGCATCGAACAGAAACACGGTCGATTGGTGGTTGGTCAGCCCCTTGGCGGTATTGCCGGGCCAATAGCCACCCGATTTCAGCCCAAGGTTCAGCCCCTGACGGTCGAACCCCGATTTGAAGCCGTAAAGCGCATCGGCATGGCCAATCGCTTCGCGGATAACGGGGAAGTTATAGGCCGAGCCTGCCGCCATAGCGCCAAAAACCTGCCGCACGGCCTCAAAACTGTCTTCGGCGCCGACCAGCGCGGCGATGTCTTTTTCGGGCACGATATACATGGGCTAAAACGCCTTGCCGCGGGCAGAAACCGGCCACAGGCTTTCAACCTTGCCACCGCGCACACCGACATACCAGTCATGGACATTGCAGGTCGGGTCGCAATGTCCGGGCACAAGGCGCAGCTTGTCATTGACCTTCAGCGCGCCGTTCGGGTCGGCCACCACGCCATGCTCGTCGGAGCATTTCAGATAGGTCACATCATCGCGGCCAAACACCGTGGGCAGGCCGCTATCGACCGATTGCGCCTTCAGCCCGGCATCGACAATCGCCTTGTCGGCCTTGGCGTGGCTCATGACGCTGGTCAGGATGAACAGCGCGTTTTCCCATTCGCCCCTGTCAATCCGCTGGCCGTTCTCATCGAGAATGCGGCCATAATCGGCATCCATGAACGCGTAAGAACCGCATTGAAGCTCGTTATAAACGCCGGATGTGGATTCAAAATAATATGACCCCGTGCCGCCTCCGCCGACGATATCGCACGCCAGCCCCTGTGCCTTCAGCCCTTGCACGGCATCGGCCACCTGCGCGATGGCAAGGTCGAGCTTTGCCTTGCGGTCAGCATAGCTGTCCAAATGCTGCATGGCGCCCTGATAGGCCTGAATGCCTGCAAATTTCAGCCCCTTGGCGGCGTCGATCAGCTTGGCGATATGCACCACGTCTTGCGTGGTTGTCACACCGCAGCGCCCCGCGCCGCAGTCAATCTCTACAAGGCATTCGATTTCGCTGCCGTGTTTTTGCGCCGCGGCCGACAGATCGGCCACATTGGCCGGATCATCGACACAGACTAGGATGCGCGCGCCCAGCCTGGGCAGACGGGCAAGCCGGTCAATTTTGGTCAGGTCCGTTACCTGATTGGACACCATCACATCTTTGATGCCGCCGCGCACGAATATCTCGGCCTCCGAAACCTTCTGGCAACACACACCGCAAGCGCCGCCCAAACGTTCCTGCAACCTGGCCACATCAACCGATTTGTGCATTTTCCCATGCACACGGTGGCGCATATTGTGCGCCTTGGCATAATCGCCCATTTTTACGATATTGCGTTCCAGCGCATCCAGATCCAGCACAAGGCAGGGGGTTTGGATATCGGCCTCGTCCATGCCCGGCTTGGCGGGAATATCGTAGCCAACTTCAAAATTATCGAAATTCATGCTCTGCTCCTGTGGTTAATTCTGCCAGGGCAGCTTGTCGAGGTCGACATTGCCGCCGGTGATGATAACGCCCAGCCGCTGCCCGGCAAAACGCTCTTTGTTCCTGAGGATCGCGGCAAGCGGCACGGCGCTTGACGGCTCCATGACGATTTTCATGCGCTTCCAGATCAGCTTCATCGCGTCGATGATCTCGTCTTCCGACACCGTGAGAATATCGGCCACATGGTTGGAAACAAAATGCCATGTCAGCTCTTTCAACGGCACTTTCAGCCCGTCGGCCACGGTGTTGGGCGCATCATCGGCAATGATATGCCCGGCCTTGAAGCTGCGAAAGGCGTCATCGGCCTGTTCGGGTTCGGCGGCATAAACCTGCACCTTGGGCGCAAGATGCGACAGAGTCAGACAGGTGCCCGAAATCATGCCGCCGCCGCCAATGGGGGCAAGAACCCCGTTCAGGTTTTCAACCTGCTCCAGCAGCTCGCGCGAACATGTGGCTTGGCCTGCGATGACCCGCGCATCGTTATAGGGATGCACGAATTCGGCGCCGGTTTCGGCCACGACCTCGGCAAACACCGCCTCGCGCGATGAGGTCGAGGGCTCACATTCCACCACCCTGCCGCCATAGCCGCGCACGGCATCCTTTTTGGCCTGCGGCGCGGTATGGGGCATGACAACGGTGCAGGGAATGCCCCGCCGCCCGGCCGCATAAGACAGGCATGTGCCGTGGTTGCCGCTGGAATGTGTGGCCACGCCACGCGCGGCGGCTTCATCGCTTAGCCCGAACACGGCGTTCGATGCCCCGCGCGCCTTGAACGCCCCGGCTTTTTGCAGGTTCTCGCATTTGAAAAACAGCTCGGCCCCGGCAAGCTGGTTGATGAATTGTGAGGTCAGCACCGGGGTGCGGTGGATATGCGGCGCAATGCGTTCATGCGCCACCAGCATGTCATTGAGTGTGGGAATATACATCGCGCGCCCCTATGCCTTGCCGTGGCGGTAATAGGCCTGTGCCGCGGCAACCCCGGACCCGAGCGTAATGTTCAGCCCCAGATCGACCATGACCATTTCGGCGGTGGCAAGGCCCGAAAGCATCATCGCATCGGTCAGGCTGCCAAGATGGCCGATACGAAACACCTTGCCCGCAACCTCGCCCAAGCCAACGCCAAAGGCCATGCCATAATCGCGCGCCGCCTTGGTCACGATCTCGGTGGCGTTGAAGCCTTCGGGCGTGCGAATGGCCGAAACCGTATCGGAATACAGGTCTGGCCGTGCCGCACACAATGTCAGCCCCCAGGCCTGCACGGCATGGCGCACGCCGGTGGCAATGCGGGTGTGACGGGCGAAAACCGCCTCCAACCCTTCGGCCTCGATTATTTCGAGCGATTTTTTCAAGCCGTTCATCAGCCCCACGGGCGGCGTATAGGGATAGGCGTTGTTGGCGTAACCCTTGGCCATATCGGCAATATCAAAGAAGGTGCGGGGCAGGGTGGCGGTTTTAGTCGCTGCCAGCGCACGCGGGCTGAACCCGACAATCGCCAGACCTGCGGGCAGCATAAAGCCTTTTTGCGAGCCGGTCACAGCCACATCAACGCCCCAGTCATCCATGCGAAAATCCATCGAGCCGATGGAGCTGACGCCATCGACAAACAGCATGGCCGGGTGCTTGGCGGCATCGATCGCGCGGCGCACGGCGGCAATGTCCGACCTTACGCCGGTTGCGGTTTCGTTATGCGTGGCCAGCACGGCCTTGATGCTATGGCTGGTATCGGCGCGCAAAATCTCCTCGTAACGCTCAGCCGGAATGCCTTCGCCCCAAGGGGTTTCGACGATCTGCACCTTCAGCCCGTGGCGCTGGCACATGTCTATCCAGCGATGGCTGAACATGCCGTTGCGCGCGGCCAGCACACCGTCTCCTGCGCTGAGCGTGTTGCTCAGCGCCACCTCCCAGCCCCCCGTGCCGGTCGAGGGGAAGATGAACACCTCGGCATCGGTTGCCTTCAGCACGCGTTTCACGCCTTCAAGGCAGGGGTGCAGAATGCCGCCAAACACCGGCGAGCGGTGGTCGATTGTTGGCATGTAGCAGGCCTGCCGGATGACTTCGGGCATATTGGTCGGACCGGGGATGAAGACCGGATTCTGAAAACTCATGGCAACCTCCGTTAATGGGCTCCGTTAATGGGTTGCGCTAGTGGTAGGTGGGATGAGAATTTTTCACAATTATTTTGATTTGCGGGTATAATGGTGGCAAGAATTCATTATATTAAACAATACCAATGCATTACAATTTTTCATAGGCTTTGGCGCGTTTTCAACGAAACATTGAAACTCCACAAAGAAACGCAAGGGAATCAGAATGACTCAGCAAATGCGCGCGCGCGGGCGGCCCAAATCCTTCCGCAAGCCCGAAGATATTCCGCGCATTCAGGCGGTTGACCGCGCCATTGATGTGCTTGAAACCCTTGCCAGGGGCGGTGCGACAAGCCTGTCTGCGCTGGCGGTTGAAATGGACCAGTCCCCCGCCACGCTTTACCGGATACTCACAACCTTCAGGCTGCGCGGGCTTGTCGAAAACAACGATGCCACGCAGGAATGGATGATCGGCGCCAGTGCATTTCGGATTGGCGCGGTCTATCTTCGGCGCAGCACTGTTGCCAGCCGCGCCATGCCCGCCATGCGTGACCTTATGGCGGCCACGGGTGAAACCGCGAATCTGGGGGTCGAGGCGGAGGGGCAGGTGATGTTCATCGCGCAGGTGGAAACGCATGAAAGCATTCGCGCCTTCTTTCCGCCCGGCACGCAGGGGCCGATGCACGCGTCGGGCATTGGCAAGGCGCTGCTGGCCAGCTATGCCGAAGCTCGGCTGCAAAAGCTGCTGGAAAACGCGGTGCTGACACATTATACGCCGCAAACGCTGACCAGCCCCACGGCGCTGCGCGCCGATCTGGCGGCAACGCGGGCGCGCGGCTATGCGATTGACGATAATGAGAAAACCCCTGGAATGCGCTGCATCGCCGCCCCGATTTTCAACCATCTGGGCGAGGCGGTGGCCGGCATTTCCGTCTCTGGCCCCAGCAACAGGCTGACCGCCGACAAGGTTGCACAGGTCGGCGCATTGGTTACATCTGCGGCCAACAGCATTTCGCGCGCTTTGGGGGCGGATATGGGAATGGTCTGGCTGGGGAACCTGGATTCGAACCAGGACTAACGGAGTCAGAGTCCGTGGGTCTACCGTTAACCTATTCCCCAGTAGAGTGCGCCTGATTTATCGCCGCCCGCCCGCATGGTCAAGGGGGCGGGCGGCAAAAACATTTCTAGTGCTTTTTAAGGCGGATCGGAAAGCGCGCACGCAGGTCAGCGTCATGCGCGGAATCAAACATGGCCGGCACCGGGCTTGCCAATATCTCATGCTTGCGGGCAATCGCCTTGGCCACAAGGTCGGGCTTGCCAATTTCGGCCCATTCCTTGGGCGAGGTGCGATCACCGAGCGCCGGATAGATATATTCGGTCTGCATCAGGCTGAGGGTTTGGTCAGAGCCAAGGTAATGCCCCGGCCCGCCAATGCAAACCTGCCGCATCACCTCCAGGCTCAGCGTATCCTCTGTCACCTCGATTCCGCGCACGCAGCGTTGCGCCTGGCCAAGCATATCATCGCCCAGAATGAGCGATTCAAGGCTGAACCCCAACAGGCTGGCGTGCATCCCAACCGCCTCATACACCATGTTCAGCCCGGACAGGCCCGCCAGAACGTTGGAGTTCATCTGCTCCCATCCGGCCTGCATATCGGGCAGTTTCGCATCGGCAATGCCTGCCGCCGCGCCCCCCGGTAGCCCGTAAAAGGCGTGCATCTGCGCACAACCCGCGGTCAGCAAGGCCTGCTCGCCAGAGCCGCCCGACATCGCCCCGGTGCGCAGATCCGACACAAAGGGCCAGGTGCCGAAAATGGCCGGATAGCCGGGAGAAATGGAGTTTACATAAACCACACCGGCCAGGCATTCGGCCACGGCCTGCACGATCGCGCCGGCAATCGGGGCAGGGGCGGTGGCACCGGCTTGCCCTGCCGAAAGCAACAGCACCGGCATTCCGTTGCGAATGCAGGTTTCCATCGTCTCGCAGCTTTCGGTGGCGAATTTCATCGGCGGCACAACAAAACAGTTGGAATTGGAGATGAATGGCCGCGCGCGCCACTTGTCTTCGCCCCCTGCAAGCGCGTGAATGAACTCGAACATCGGCTGCACGAAGCCGGGTTCGGAAAACGAGGTGCCAACATGTTTTGTGGTGCCCGCGCAGCAGGCATAGATGGTGTTGAGGTCCATCTCGAAATTGTCGGGAATGTCGCGCGCCACCATGCAGCGTTGGAAAAAGTGAACGTTATCAAGCCTGTCGACGATGCGCGCGGCATCAAACAGGTCTTGCACGGTGCTATCGCGATAGGTGCGGCTTTCAAAGTCGACCAAATGCACGGCGGCCCCGGCAGTGCCGTAATACACGCGCTGGCCCTCAAGCTTCATGTCGTGCCTGGGGTCGCGCCCATGCAGGGTTATGCCGCGCGCGGCCTTGGCAAGCATGTCTTCCACCAAAGCCCGGGGAAAGCGCAGCCGGCCATCATCGCCCAGAATGGCCCCCGCCGCGACCATGTAATCTATGCCCGATTGCGGCGCCTGGCTCAGGCCGATCTGTTCGAGCGCATCCAATGCAGCGTGGTGGATGCGCTGCACTTCGGCTTCGGTCAGCGGTTTGTAGCGCCCGCCGGTCATGCCGGGGCGCACGGGGCGGATATTTTCGGCGAGTGGGGCAGAGCGAAGCGCCTGGCGCGCAGCGCGGCCACCGGAACGACGAGATGTTTGAACGTCTTGGGTCATGTGAAAATCCTGATTGAAACCAACGCAGTAGGCAAAATCAGGCGGTCAGGGCGAGCCGCGCCCCGCAAGCCCGCGCCGTGCCCCGATGGTGCGTTCGCACAGCACGGTCATCCAATCAAGGTCAACCATTTTTGGCACCTTTTTGCAGCAGAGCCTCGACCGTGGCGCCCCCCACCGAGGGGTGCAGCCTTGAAAAATCACCCGCCGCCAGCATGGGTGTGGCGGCTTCAATCAGCGCATGGTGGGTGACGCGCGCCAATGCAGCCCCAATCGAAATGCGCGCAATACCGATGGCGGCAAAATCTTCGCGGCTATGGGCGGCAAACGGGCCGGCGGCAAGCGCGTTCAGCGGCAGTTTGACGGCGGCACACAGCCGGGCCAGTGCTGCCATATCGGGCGGCAGGGGCGCATAAAGACAGTCGGCCCCGGCATCCTGAAAGGCCAAAAGACGGCGCAGCGCCTCGTCGGTATCGTAATGGCCGTTCAAAATGCCATCGGCGCGGGCAACAAGGACAAAGTCGCGCGGCAATGCGCGGGCGGCAGATGCGGCGGCGCGGATGCGTTCGACCGCGTGGTCGAAATCATAGGCGCGGTCATCGGGCAGGGCGGCATCTTCAATGGAAATGCCCGCAAGCCCAACCTCGGCGGCCAGGCGCACGGTTTCGGCGCAGTCATCCGGGCTATGGCCAAAGCCATTCTCGAAATCACCCGACACGGGCAGGTTGGTGGCGGCGACCAGATCCTGCGCATGGGCAAGGGCAATATCGCGGCTGACATAGCCGCCATCGGGCAAGCCAAGCGTGAAGGCATGGGCGGCCGACGAGGTTGCAATCGCCTCGGCCCCCAATGCGGCCAGCACCCGCGCGCTGCCAATATCCCAGGCATTGGCCAGCACAAACGGGTTGCCTTTGCGGTGTAATGCTCTGAAATCACTACCAATATCGCGCATAGCTACACCTTGGTTCTTTCGCTGTTCGGATCATATATCGGTTTGAGGCTGGCTGTCGCGCTAATCCTGCGGCCTGCAACCTCTATTTCATAGCGGCTGGCCAGAACCTCGGCGGCAGACTGCCCCTTGCAGGGCACATAGCCCATGCCGATGGCCGCACCAAGCGTATGGCCATAATTGCCGGAGGAGGTATAGCCGACGAATTCACCGTCGCGCAAAATCGGCTCGTGATGGTAAAGCAGCGGTTCGGGGTCGTTCAGCTTGAATTGCAACAGGCGCTTGGACAGGCCTGCTTCGCGTTTGCGCAGCACCGCATCGCGGCCAATGAAATCTGGCTTGTCGGTCTTCACCGCAAAGCCAAGCCCGGCTTCAAGAACGTGGTCTTCACAGCTGATATCATGGCCAAAATGGCGATAGGCTTTTTCAATGCGGCAGCTATCCATCATATGCATTCCGCAAAGTTTTGCGCCCAGATCCTGCCCGGCTTCCCAAAGGGTTTCAAAGGCATGGGCCGCCATATCGGCCGATATATACAGCTCCCAGCCCAACTCGCCCACATAGGAAACACGGTGCGCACGGGCCAGCCCCATGCCCAGCTCGATGTCTTGCGCGGTGCCAAACGGGTTGGACTCATTAGAAAAATCATTGGGCGAAACCTTGGCCATCAAGGCACGCGCATTCGGCCCCATTACGGCAAGCACGGCTTCACCCGCCGTCACATCGGTTATGACCAAGTTGAAATTGCCGCTATGGCGGCGCATCCAGGCCATATCGGCCGGGCGGGTTACGGCGGGGGTTACCACCAGATAGGCGGTTTCGGAAAGGCGGGTCACGGTCACATCCGCCTCGATCCCGCCGCGGTGGTTCAGAAATTGTGTGTAGACGATTTTCCCTGCCGGAACAGACATTTGCGCGCCGGAGATAAAGTTGATGAAGGCTTCGGCATCCGGCCCTTCGACGCGGATCTTGCCGAAGCTCGACATATCGTAAAGCCCGATATTCGTGCGCACTGCGCGGTGTTCGGCGGCGGCATTCTCAAACCAGTTCTGGCGGCCCCATGAATAGCGGTATGCGCGTTCCTGCCCCGCATTCGCATACCAATTTGCGCGCTCCCAGCCGCCAATTTCGCCAAAAACCGCGCCCTGTTCGGCCAGTTGTGCATGAAACGGGGTGCGTCGGATACCGCGCGCCGTGGCCTTCTGGCGATAGGGGAAATGGTCGGCATAGAGCAGGCCAAGCGATTCCGTCACGCGCGCGGTCAGATAGCGTTGATTTGACTGGAAATTCTGCGCGCGCAATATATCGACATCGCCCAGATCGAACGGGCGCTCGCCATCTTCCATCCATTGTGCCAGCACATGCCCGGCACCCCCGGCCGACTGGATGCCGATGGAATTGAAACCTGCCGCCACGAAAAACCCTGCCAGATCAGGCGCTTCGCCCAGGTAATAGGCGTTGTCGGGCGTGAAGCTTTCAGGCCCGTTGAAGAAGGTATGAATGCCCGCTTCGGCCAGCAAGGGCACGCGGTTGCAGGCAGCCTCCAGAATGGGTTCGAAATGGTCGAAATCTTCGGGCAGTTGGTCAAACTCGAAATTATCGGGAATGCCGTTCACCGCCCAGGGTTTGGCGACCGGCTCGAATGCGCCCAGCATCAGCTTGCCGGCATCAACCTTGTAATAGGCGCATTCGTCCGGCACGCGCAGCACCGGCAAATCATTAAGCCCTTCAATGGCTTGTGAGACGATGTAGAAGTGTTCGCACGCTTGAAGCGGAATGTTGACGCCCGCCATGCGCCCAAAGTCGCGTCCCCACATGCCCGCACAATTCACCACGAAATCCGCCTCGATCGTGCCGGACCCTGTGGCATTTTCCCATGAGACACCGGACACGCGATTGCCGCGCTTATGCACGCCCGTCACCTTGGTATGCTCGAAAATCTGCGCACCGTTCATGCGCGCGCCTTTAGCCAGCGACAGCGCCACGTTCGATGGGTCGCACTGGCCATCTTTCGGGATGAATACCGCGCCCTTCACCCCGTCGATATTCAGATGCGGATAGCGGTTCAGCGCCTCTTGCGGCGAAATTTCCTCAACATCCACGCCAAAGGCCCGCGCCATCGAGGCGGAGCGGAGCAGCTCTTCATGGCGTTCATCGCTTAGCGCCAACGAGATGGAACCGACGCGCTTGATGCCTGTGGCCAGCCCGGTTTCCGCCTCCAGCCCGAAATACAGCTCTTGGGTATATTTCGCGAGCTTGGTCATATTTGCCGAACTGCGCAACTGCCCGATAAGCCCTGCCGCGTGCCAGGTGGTGCCGCTGGTCAGTTGCTTGCGTTCCAGCAGCACAATGTCTTTCCAGCCGAGCTTGGCCAGATGATAGGCGACCGAGCAGCCCGCCACCCCGCCGCCAACAATTACCGCACGCGCCTTGGTTGGAATTTCAGCCATGTTTGCGACCCTTTTCTTGCGCCAGAGCTTCGCCAAATGCGCGCAGGCGCTGCAAGGCATCGGCCAGTTCATCATTCGCGACCGTCAGCGCCACGCGCACATGCCCGGCGGCCGATTGCCCGAAACTTTCGCCCGGCATAACCGCAATGCCGGTTTCATCGAGCAATCTATGCGCAAATTCCTGCCCGGAAAGCCCGGTGGCACGGGCATCAAGCATGGCGAACATGCCGCCATCGGGCGGGGTGAGGGTGATGATATTGCTCCCCTCGAACGCCCTAACGGCCAGTTCGGCGCGGGCGCGGTAGCGCGCGGCATTGGCGGCCTGAATGTCACTGCCCTTGGTTATGGCGTAAAGCCCGGCCTGTTGCACAAAGGCGGCCAGCCCATAGGTGGTGTTGGTGGTCAGGTTCATCACGCCGGTGGCCACGGGCTCCGGCCCCACCATCCAGCCAAGGCGAAAGCCGGTCATAACATGGCTTTTGGACAGCGAGCCAAGGGTGATTGTGCGCTCAGCCATATCCGGCATGGCGCGGGCCGATTTGAAGTTGCCGCGCCAGTCCAGCGTGTCATACACCTCGTCCGAGATCAGCCACAGGTCGTGTTTTTTGCAAATTTCAACGATCCGCCCCAGTGTTTCGGGGCCATAGGCCACGCCGGTCGGGTTGTTGGGCGCGTTGATCAGCAGCAATTTGGCCTTTGGCGCTACGGTTTCGAGCGCATCGAAATCGGGCTGGAACCCGTCTTCGGGGCGTGCGGGAATGGCGTGGGGAATGGCGCCAGCCGCGCGGATCGTGCCGGGGTAGGTGGCGTAGTAAGGGTCGATGAACAGGGCGGTATCGCCGGTATCGCACAAAGCCATGAGCGCGGAAAACAATGCCGCTTGCCCGCCATTTGTTACGGCAACATTTTCGGCCGTCGTCGCTATGCCCGTGCGCTCCTGCACCCGCGCCGCAATGGCGCTGCGCAACTCCAGCGTGCCGTTCACCGCGGTGTAGCGCGTATGGCCCGCCGCCGCACTTTCAGCCAGTGCGGCAATGATGGCCGGGTCGGTTGGTGCATCATGGTCGCCCACGGTAAGGTTGATCACCTTTTGCCCGGCAGCCTTCATTTCGCGCGCACGGTAATACACTTCCCAGCCGTCCGAGCCTGCGGGGCCGTTGATGCCAAGTATGCGGTTGGAAAGTTTCATGCGCGCAGTCTTTCGTTTGCAGGGTCCCATAGCGGTTGGTCGGGTTGAACCACGGCAGCGCAGCGCTGGCCATAGATATCAACCTCGAGTGCTGTGCCGGGTGTCGCCAGATCGGCGCGCACCATGCCAAGCGCGATCGAGCCGTTCACGCGGTAGCCCCAGCCGCCCGAAGTGGTTTCGCCCACGACCTGACCATCGTGCCAGAGGGTCGACATATAGGGCGCATCGGCATCGCCGGCCTCGACCAGCAGGGTTACAAAACGCTTGCCCGGCCCGCGCTGGAATTCGGCGGCAAGCGCCGCCTTGCCGGGGAAGTCGGCGGCTTTATCGAGTTTCACAAACCGGTCGAGCCCGCCCTGGTAAAGGGTGTAATCGCTTGAAAGGTCGCCCTTCCAGGCGCGATAGCCCTTTTCGAGCCGCAAGGAATTGAGCGCGAACATGCCAAAGGGTTTGGCACCCGCGGCGGTGACCGCATCCCAGATGGCGGGGGCGTCATCCACCCCGCAATGCAGCTCCCAGCCCAATTCACCCGCGAAAGAGACCCGCACCAAAGCACAGGGTTTATCGGCGACATGGGTATGCTCCTGCACCGAAAGCCAGGGCAGGCTCAGGTTGCCATCGGTAAGCGGTGCAAGGATATCGCGCGCTTTCGGGCCGGTCAGAAGCAGGCACTCGGCCACATGGCTATGGTCGGAAACCACAATGCCCTTTGGTGCATTGCGCGACAAAAGCTCGCCATCATGCCATTGCGCGGTGCCAGCGGTGATCAGCCCGACATGGTCATCGCCATGCACCATGACCGACATTTCGGTCATGATCCGGCCCCGCCTGTCGGGGAAATAGGCCAGCCCGATGCGCCCAGCGCGTGGCAGGGCCGAGGCGGTGAGGCTGTCGACATAGGCGCGCGCGCCCGGCCCCTGCACCTGAAGGCGGCTGAAGCCTGAAATGGCCAGCACACCGCAGCCATCGCGCACGGCTTCGCATTCTTCCTTGATGCGCGGCGCCCAAGGGCCGTTGCGGCCCCATGTCTGGGTTGCGTCCCAGCCTGTGTCATCGCCGGGTCTGGCAAACCAGTTGGCACGTTCCCAGCCGTTATAGGCGCCGAATTGCGCCCCCGCATCGGCAAGGCGCGAATGGAGCGTGGAAAGGCGTTTGTCTGCCCCGGCTGGCCAGCGCGCATGGGGAAAGTGCATTCCGTATTCGTGGCCGTAAACCTCTTTGCCCTTGGCCACGCAATAGTCGTGGTCGGCATAGCCGGTAAAGCGGCGGGGGTCGCAGCTCCACATATCCCATTCGGTGGCGCCCTCTGTCACCCATTCGGCCAGCACCTTGCCCGCGCCGCCCCCCTGGGCAATGCCAAAGGTGAACACGCAGGCCTCGAAGGCATTGGGCACACCGGGCATGGGGCCAATCAGCGGGTTGCCATCGGGCGCATAGGGAATTGGGCCGTTGATTACCTTGGAAATGCCCGCCGAGCCCAGCAGCGGCACGCGCGCCATCGCATCTTCGATATAGCTTTCTAGCCGGTCAAGGTCATCGGGATAGAGTTGAAAGCTGAAATCCTCGGGCATCGGGTCGTTCGGGTCGGCCCAATGGGCTTTGCAATTCCGCTCGTATGGGCCAAGGTTGAAGCCGGTCTTTTCCTGGCGGAGGTAGTAGGACACATCGACATCCCGCAGCAGCGGAAGCTTCTTGCCATGTTCCGCGCTCCAGGCTGCAATTTCGGGAATTTCCTCGCTTAGCAGATACTGGTGGCTCATCACCATCATCGGCACACGGCGGCCACCATAGGGGCGGAACCATTCGCCCACGCGCTGCGCGTAATAGCCAGCGGCATTGACAACATATTCACAACGGATATCGCCCTTTTCGGTATGCACGATCCATTCGCCGTTGTCGCGCGAAACGCCGGTGGCGGGGGTGAAGCGCAAAATCTTCGCCCCCATATCGCGTGCGCCCTTGGCCAGAGCCTGGGTTAGCTGCGCGGGGTCGATATCGCCATCGGCCGGGTCATAGAGCGCGCCTTGCAGATCGTGTGTTTCAAGAAAGGGGTATTTCGCCTGAATTTCGTCAACACCCAGAATTTCAAGCTTCATGCCCTGATACTGGCCCATGCCACGGGCGCGCTGGAATTCCTGCATCCGCGCGCGCGAATGCGCCAGCCGGACAGAGCCGGTAACATGGTAGTTCATCGGGTAATCCACCGCCTCGCCCAGGCCACGGTAAAGCTCGGTTGAATAGCGCTGCATGTTCATGATCGACCAACTGGTTGAAAATGTGGGCACATTGCCCGCCGCGTGCCATGTGCTGCCCGCGGTCAACTCGTTCTTTTCAAGCAGCACGCAATCGGTCCACCCCGCCTTGGCCAGATGGTAAAGCGACGATGTGCCAACCGCGCCGCCGCCAATGATAACAACCCGTGCCGTTGTTGGGAAATCGCTCATATCTGCGCCTTTCAGTTGAATGCCAGACGGGCTGCAAGCCCGCCGAAAATGAGTGAGGAGAGCCGGTTCATCAGCCGCATCCGGGTGCGCAACGCCCCGCCGAACAGCCCGGCCAGAGCGCCATAGCCGCTGGTGATTATCAGCCCGGTGGCGGTAAAGATCAGCCCCAGCCAAAGCATTTGTTGCCAGATCGGCCCGGCCTCGGGCGCTGTGAATTGCGGCAGTAGCGCCATGATGAACAGCGCCACCTTGGGGTTCAGCAAATTGGTCAGAAACCCGCGCCGCAGGGCAGGCCAAAGCCGCGCGCGGCCCCGTGCAGCGGCCTCGGGTCGGGCGTGCCAGCTTTGCCAGGCCAGCACCAGCAGATAGGCCGCCCCCGCATAGCGCAATATGTCATAGCCATAGGGCAGGGCGATGATGACAGCCGAAACGCCCACAACCGCCAGCGCCACATGCGCAAGGCTGCCAAGGCCAATGCCAACGGCCGCCGCAATGCCCGCGCGCCAGCCCCCCGCCATGCCACTGGCCGTGGCAAACAGCACATCGGCCCCCGGGGTCAGGTTCAGCAAAATGCCTGCCCCCAGAAAGGTGGCAATGGTCAATCCATCCATTGCGAGCAGGGTTTCAAACATGGCCTGCCCCGGAATGCTGCGTTTCGTTGGCCGGAATCCTGTAGTAGTCGCCCGTGTTGGCGCAATAGATATGCGCTGAAAGCTTGCGCCCCGTCGGCCCGTCGATTGCGCCCGCTTCGACCGAAATCGCACCATCGGGCGCGCGAAAATAGAGGCTGCTGCCGCAGCTTGTGCAAAAGCCGCGCGTGCCGCCACCGGCGCTTGCATACTCACCAACAGCAGCGCGCGCCTGCCAGCGAATGCCCGCCACATCAAGCGATGCCGCATAATGCCCCGATGTCTTGCGGCACTGGCTGCAATGACAGGCGATGATGCCTTGCGCAGCACCTTCCAGCGCAAAGCGGTTTGCCCCGCACAGGCAGGAAGCGATTAGCTGCATGGCACGCCATCCTCGATATCGTAATAATCGCCCTTGTCCGCGCAATAGATATGCTTGGCGGTGGTCATGCCGGTTGGCCCGTCGAACGCGCCGCTGGAAATAGACATGCGCGGCTCGTCCTCGGGCTTCCAGAACAGGGTTGCGCCGCATTGCCCGCAAAAGCCGCGCTGCGCCTTGGCTGAGGAGCGATACCATTTCAGCCCATCGGCGCGCGTTATGCTCAGCGCCTCTTTGGGCACCGAGGTTGCGCTCCAGTAATGGCCGGAAACCTTTCGGCATTGCGTGCAATGGCAGGCAACCGATGGGCGCAGCGGGCCGGTGGTTTCAAACGTAACCGCGCCGCAAAGGCAGGACCCTTTGTGCATATTTCCCTCCATCAATAAACCGGCGGTGAAATGACCCAGATCGCCACGGCGGGCGCATCATGGGGGTTGGCCCAGCGGTGTGGCTCGCCGCGAATGCGAAAGCTGTCGCCGGGGTTCAGGTGGAATTCATGCGCGCCAATCCACACCGTTAGCCGCCCGGAGACCAGATAGCCCACCTCTTGCGTGGCGCGCGTCTGGAATTCGGGCAGCAACGAGCCGGGCAGGAAGGTAGAGCGCACAACCTCGAAATCATCGGTCAGGTCGGGAGAGAGGAGTTCCTCGATCAACCCCGCCTCGCCCGAGCCAATGGGCCGCCGCGCCCCGGCGCGCACCACGAAGCCAGCCTCGCCCGCAGGGGCGGTGGATTGGCCGAAGAACATGGAGAGCGGCACGCCAAAGGCACTGGCAAAGCGGCGCAGGTCTTCGATTGATGGGCTGGAGATATCGCGCTCCACCTGGCTGATCCAGCCAACCGAACGGCCCAGCGTTGCCGCCAGATCGACCAAAGTCACACCGCGCGATTTGCGCAAGGTGCGCAGATCGGCCCCAAGTGACTGCGATGGCGAAACAGCGTTCATGGCCCGCCCCGTGAAATTATGCCCGATAATTTCACGCAGATTCGCACGCGCCTAGCAAGAAAAATCGCACCGCACACGGCGGCTATTGATTTCGGGCGCGCGCCAGCGCATAAGCGGGCTATGGGAACCGCAACCTGCATTATTTGCATCTGCATTACCCGCTAGGTTTTAGCGGCGGTTCTCGTATTTCCAGATGAAAATGCCAGCCCGCCGCGCAACGCGCAGGATAGGCTATGACGATCACGCTTTACGACACCAAGGCCCGCAAGAAACGCCCGTTTGTGCCGCTGGATGCGAAAAACGTGCGCATGTATGTCTGCGGCCCCACGGTCTATGACCGTGCGCATCTGGGCAATGCGCGGCCCGTTGTGGTGTTTGATGTCCTGTATCGCCTGCTGCGCCATACCTACGGCGAAGCCCATGTCACCTATGTGCGCAATTTCACCGATATCGATGACAAGATCAATGCGCGTGCGGCCGAAAGCGGGCGCAACATTGGCGAGATTACGGCGGAAACAACCCAGTGGTATCTGGAGGACATGGCCGCAATCGGCGCGCTGGCGCCAAACCAGATGCCCCGCGCCACGGCCTATGTCGGGCAGATGAAGGAGATGATTGCGAGGCTGATCGCCGCAGGCCATGCCTATGAGGCCGAAGGCCATGTGCTGTTCGCGGTCGATAGCTGGCGTGCGCATTACGGCAAACTTTCGGGCCGTTCGGTTGATGATATGATTGCCGGCGCGCGGGTCGAGGTGGCACCCTACAAGCAAAACCCGATGGATTTCGTGCTGTGGAAACCCTCGACCGATGATCTGCCGGGCTGGGATAGCCCCTGGGGCCGTGGCCGCCCCGGCTGGCATATCGAATGCTCGGCAATGGCCAGGGCGCTGCTGGGTGAGACGTTTGACATTCATGGCGGCGGGCTGGATCTGCAATTCCCCCACCACGAGAACGAAATCGCCCAAAGCTGCGCGGCGAACCACACAGATGAAATGGCCCGATACTGGCTGCATAACGAGATGTTGCAGGTCGAGGGCAAGAAAATGTCCAAATCCCTTGGCAATTTCTTCACCGTGCGCGATTTGCTGGACAAAGGCGTGCCGGGCGAGGTGATCCGGTTTGTGTTCTTGCAGACGCATTACAGGAAGCCGATGGATTGGACGGAGAAGAAACGTGCTGAGGCTGAGAAGCGTCTTGCTGGCTGGTATCGGAAAACCGACGGTGTAAAATCGGGCGTTGTGCCTTCTCGCATTGAGTATTTACTTGGCGATGATCTAAATACAGCCGCAGTTCTGGATGAGATGGTGCGGCTTTCACCAGCACCACTAAGAGCTGCCATGGATTTGTTAGGCTTCCCGTCAGGAAATGAAGTCGATTGGTTTCGAACAATCGCTGTTGATCTTACGGGCACTTCAGCGAGCGGCAGTCAGGGACTGTATTCGCGCGAACTTTCGCCATATCTCCTGCGATGGCAGGAGTTGAGAAACGCAAAAGACTTCAAAAATGCCGACAAGATTAAACAACAGCTAGAACAAGCAGGGCTGAAATTGAAGATCGGAACCGAGGGGCCACATGCTGAGGTGCTCTCCGAGTTCGATATAACTGCTCTAAAAGAGATCAAACTATGACCTACATACCACAACAGGCCAGCGCCCGAACCGACGGGGAGGGCGTGAAGCGCCCGCCCCGGGGGGGCGGTTCGGGCGCTGGCCGGGCCAAGAGCCCGACCATTTGGGCCTCTGGGTGCTATGCCGTCCCGGGCTTGACCCGGGACCTCGACCCTTTGCGCGCAAGCAGCGAGGCCCCGGGTCAAGCCCGGGGCGGCGTGGGTTATGGGGCATCGGTCAGCGCCACGGTGGCGTTATGACCCGCACCCGCCTTTACCTGTTTGACACCACCTTGCGCGATGGGCAGCAAACCCAGGGTGTCGACTTCTCAGCCGATGACAAGCGGCGCATTGCCAGAATGCTCGACACGCTTGGCATTGATTATGTGGAAGGCGGCTGGCCCGGTGCCAATCCGACCGATAGCGAGTATTTCGCCGCGCCCCCGAAACTGAACCATGCCCGCCATACCGCCTTTGGCATGACCAAGCGGGCAGGGCGGTCTGCTGCGAATGACGATGTTCTGGCCGCCGTGCTGGATGCCGACACCCCCGCCGTCTGCCTTGTGGGCAAGGCGCATGATTACCATGTCACCACCGCGCTTGGGGTCACACTCGATGAAAACCTTGCGGCGATTTCCGAATCCTTCGCGCATCTGGCCGGCAAGGGCCGCGAGGCTTTGTTCGATGCCGAACATTTCTTCGACGGCTATAAAGCCAACCCCGATTATGCGCTGGACTGCCTGAAAGCCGCCTATGAGGCCGGGGCGCGCTGGATCGTGTTATGCGATACCAATGGCGGCGCGCTGCCGCATGAGATTGCCGCCATCACAAAGGCGGTGATCGCGGCGGGGATTCCGGGTGAAAACCTTGGCATCCACACCCATAACGACACCGAAAACGCCGTGGCCAACACGCTCGCGGCGGTCGATGCGGGGGTGCGGCAGGTTCAGGGCACGCTGAACGGCCTGGGCGAACGCTGCGGCAATGCCAATCTGACCGCGCTGATCCCGACGCTGCTGCTCAAGGAACCCTATGCCAGTAAGTATGAGACCGGCGTTTCGCTGGACGCACTTGCCAGCCTGACGCGCATTTCCCGCCAGCTCGATGATATGCTCAACCGCCTGCCCAACCGCCACGCGGCCTATGTGGGCGCGGCGGCTTTCACCCATAAATCGGGACTTCATGCCAGTGCCATTCTGAAAGCGCCTGAGACTTACGAACATGTGCCGCCCGATGTGGTTGGCAACCGCCGCTTTGTGCCGATGTCCAACCAGGCGGGCCAGTCCAACCTGCGCGCGCGGCTGGCAGGGGCGGGGATTGAGGTGGCGGACACAGACCCGGCCTTGGCCGAAATCCTGCGGCAGGTGAAGGCGCGCGAAGACCAGGGCTATGCCTATGACGGGGCCGATGCCAGCTTCGAGCTTCTGGCGCGCGATGTGCTGGGCCAGCTTCCGGTATTCTTTGAAATTGAACGCTATCGCGTAACGGTCGAGCGCCGCCAGAATGCGTTGCGCCGTATGGTCACTGTGTCTGAAGCCGTGGTCGTCGCAAAAATCGCGGGCGAGCGGGTGATATCCGCCTCGGAAAGCCATGCCGCCGAGGATGATGCCGACCAGGGGCCGGTGAACGCGCTGGCGCTGGCCCTGCGCAAAGACCTTGGCCCCTATCAGGCGCATATCGACGATTTTCATCTGGTCGATTTCAAGGTGCGCATTACCAATGGCGGCACCGAGGCGGTGACCCGCGTGTTGATCGACTGCGCCGATAGCAAGGGCAATAGTTGGACGACAGTGGGCGTGTCGGCCAATATCGTCGATGCCAGCTTTCAGGCGCTGACCGAGGCCATTGTCTGGAAGCTGATCCATGACGGTGTGGCCCCGGCATGAGCCTTGATGCCTGCGCCGTACTGGTTTCCAAAGGCGACCCCGACCGCTTTTCAAGCGCGATGACAGCGCCGGTTGAAGCGCGCGGTAGACTGCTGACGCTTTACGCCTTCAACCTTGAAGTGGCGCGCGCGCCCTGGGTTTCACCCGAGCCGGGGATCAACGAAATCCGCCTGCAATGGTGGGCCGATGCGATAGACGAGATTTATGCGGGCAAGCCTGCGCGCGCGCATGAGGTTGTGATGCCGCTGGCCGAAGTCATCAGGGCGCATGATCTGCCGCAAGCCCGTTTTTCTGCGCTGATCGAAGCCCGCCGCCATGATATTTATAGCGAGCGTTTCGCCGATCTGGATGCGCTGCTTGCCTATTGCGAAGCCACATCCGGCGGGCTGATGGCGCTGGCCGCAGCCGCACTTGGCGCGCCCGATAACAAGGTTGCGACAACATTCGGAACAGGCCTGGGTGTTGCAAACCTGATTGTCGCCCTGCCCAGTCTCATCGCCGCGGGGCGTAACCCGCTGACCAAAGAGGATGATGTTGAAACTTTGCGCGCACTGGCTGGGCAAGGGCGCGAGCTGCTGCGCACCGCCCGCTCAAAGCGCCGCGCCGTGCCGCTTGCGGCACGCCCGGCCTTGCTGGCCGGGTGGCGGGCCAATGGCCCGCTGAGCGCGGCTTTGGCCCAGCCGCAGCGCTGCTTGCAGGTGCCCTGGGCGGGTTCGGAGTTTAAGCGCCGCGCGGGGTTGATGCTGCGCGCAACTACAGGCCGCTGGTAGTAATATTTTGACATCGTTCTTGTTATTCGTATTTACTATTCTATTTTTAATAGTAAGCGGAGAAAAAAATGGCGTTCAACTATGTGGAAACAACTATTGTAAAGGGAATGCTTGCCAGAGGCGATAAGCAACACGATATCGCCGCATATTTTGGCGAGAATGGCGGACGAGTAGCAGAAGTTTCAACGGGCGATTGCGCCTATCCTAATGCACCCTGCGCGCCGGCTGAAAAACTGCCGCCACCCGGTCCATACTTGAATCGTGCGACTACTTCTTCTGTTTGTTCTATTCTGCGTGATGCAATCGCAACAATCGTAGAAGCCGGAGATGAAACTGATGAGGCAGCCCTCGCAGTTGCTGCTCTTGAGAAGGCGATCGAGAAACTGGACAACCTCTAGTTTGTGCAACTACAGGCCGCTGGTAGGCGTGGTTGAGTCTTCGAGTTGCGCCGGAATGGCGCGCTTTTGGCTGACGACCAGCCAGATCAGCGCACCGAAAGCCAGAATGAGGAAGGGGATCATGGCGATATTGACCGCGTTCCACCCGGTTTGCGACGAGCCGCCGGAACAGTTCATCAGTCCGCCCGAGGCCAGCGAGGCGAGCGTGACCATGCCAAATACCGCAAAGTCATTCATCCCCTGCACGCGCCCCCTTTCGGCTGGCGTATGGGCGGCGGCAAGCATGGCTGTGGCGCCGATAAAGCCGAAGTTCCACCCCAAGCCGAGCAGTATTAGCGCACCATAAAAATTCATCAGCGCCACGCCCGACAGCGCCACAATGCCCGCCACCATCAGAATGCCAAGGCCGGTGGCAATTATTCTTTCAACCCCGAAACGCGCGATAAGATGGCCGGTAAAGAAGCTTGGCGCGAACATTGCCAGCACATGGCCCATGACAATATCGGCGGACTGGGCCTTTGTGTAACCGCTGCCAACCACGGCAAGCGGTGTCGAGGTCATGACCAGATTCATCAGCGCATAGGCGACCATTGCGCAAATCATCGCCACAACAATGCGCGGGCTGCGCAGCAGCTGCACGCGCGAGCGGCCGCGCGCGTCACCCGGCTGCGCGCGGGGCGGTTTGGGAATGTCGAGCGCAAAGAACAGGATCAACCCGATCAGGTTCAGCCCGATCATCACCATATAGGCCCCGGCAAAAGGAATGCCGACAATCGCCTCATTGCTGACCTTGGCAAGCTGCGGGCCAAGAATGCCCGAAACCAGCCCGCCCGCCATGACCCAGGAAATCGCCTTGGGTTTGAAGCTGTCAGACGCGGTGTCGGTTGCTGCAAAACGGTAAAACCCCTGGGCCGACATGTAGATGCCGGTGAGGAATGCGCCTGCCAGAAACAGCGGGAACGAGCCGTAGTAAAGCCCGATTACCGAAACCCCGGCCCCGATAGCCCCGCTAAGCGCGCCCAGCACAAAGCCAAAGCGGCGGCCCTGATTCTGCATGATGCCCGACATGATCGGGGCCGAAAGCATCGAGGCCAGCACAGTCATTGAAATGGGCAGGGTGGCGAAGCATTTGTTGGTTGCCAGCATCTGCCCGGCCAGCCCGCCAAACAGGAAATGAATGGGCATTTGCGCGCCCAGAATCGCCTGACAGGCGACAAGAACGCTGACATTGCGCCTGGCGCGCTGGTGGTTTTCGGCTGCGGCTGTATTTTCCATGAAGATCTTGTAAAAGGTGGCGCGGCGGGTGCAATCGAAAACAGCAGGGCAGGGCAATGAATTTGATAGAAACAGAGGCGGATGTGGCCGAAGGTGCGGCCTGGCTGGCCGCGTGCGAGCCACGTTTTGCGCTTGCATTGCTTGAAACCGGCCCGCTGCCCCTGCGCCTGCGCGAAGGTGGGTTTAGCGCATTGCTGCGCGCGATTGTCAGCCAGCAAATCTCGGTTGCGGCGGCGGCGGGGGTTTGGGCGCGGCTCGAGGCGGCCGGGGCAACAGAGGCGAAAGCCGTGGCGCAAATGGATGTGGAAAGCCTGCGCGCCGCCGGGCTTTCGCGCCAGAAGGCAGGCTATGCGCTGGCGCTTGCGCAAGCCGGGGTCGATTTTGCAGCCTTGCGCCAGATGCCAAGCGATGAGGTGATAGCCACGCTCGTGCGAATCAAGGGCATTGGTGTGTGGACGGCTGAAATTTACGCCAAATTCTCGCTGGGCCATGCCGATGTGCTGGCGGCGGGCGACCTTGCCTTGCAGGAATCAGCGCGCATGTTGTTTGATCTGCCCGCGCGGCCAACCGAACGGGAGTTGCGCAAACTGGCCGAGCCCTGGTCGCCGTGGCGCTCGGTTGCGGCGCGGGCCTTGTGGTCGTATTACCATGTGATGAAAAACCGCGAAGGAATTGGTGCATGAGCTTAACAGGGCCGCAAAAGGGCGCAAAATCGGGCAAGGCGAACGGCCAGATCATCTTTTTACACGGCTATGGTGCCGATGGGGCCGATCTGCTGGGGCTGAGCGACCAGCTTGGCGCCTATCTGCCCAATACGCGGTTTCTGGCCCCCAATGCGCCGGAACGCTGCATCAACAACCCGATGGGCTATCAGTGGTTTCCTATCCCCTGGCTTGATGGTTCAAGCGAGGAAATGGCCCGGGCAGGGCAGGCGCGGGCGGTTGAGGCGCTGAATGCTTATCTTGATGCGCAATTTGCCGAAGTTGCACCGGAACGCACTGTAATTGTTGGGTTTTCCCAGGGCACGATGATGGCGCTGGATGTGCTGCCGCGCCGCGATACCGCCGTGGCCGGCGTGGTCGGGTTTTCGGGGCGCTTGCTGGCGCCGGAAAAACTGGCCGCCGCGGCCAGGGTGCGCCCGCCGGTTCTGCTGGTGCATGGCGATGCAGACCAGATGGTGCCGCCAAGCAGCCTGCCCGAGGCCGCCGATGCGCTGGTTGCTGCCGGGTTTGAAACCTATACCCATATTTCCAAAGGCATGGGCCACGGGATCGCGCCCGACGGTCTGGGCCTGTGTTTGCAATTTGCCGCGCAGAAACTGGGTGTGACGCTGCCGCAACCGTCAAATTAATGTCACCATCTAGGGGCTTGTCAGCTTCATTGGGCAATATATAGTTGCGGCACGGGGCTTACCCCGGGCCGCGGCTGGCAACCGCAAGATATGAGGTTGCGCGATGCAACAAGCGCATATTGCCAATTTTGTCCGGCAGGGGCCGGGCCTGCATCATCATCCGGCATTGGTGCTGAATGCTGATTACCGCCCGCTTTCCTATTTGCCGCTGTCGCTTTGGCCCTGGCAGGAGGCGGTGAAAGCCGTGGTGCTGGACCGGGTCGATGTGATCGCGCAATACGATGAATATGTGCATTCGCCCAGCACAACCTTCCGCCTGCCCTCGGTTGTGGTGCTGCGCGACTTTGTAAAGCCTGCGCGCGTGGCGGCCTTTACGCGCTTCAACCTGTTCTTGCGCGACGAGTTTACCTGCCAGTATTGCGGCGCCAAGGGCGAGATGACCTTTGACCATGTCATTCCACGCGCCCGAGGTGGCAAAACCACATGGCAGAACGTGGTGGCTGCCTGCGGGCCGTGCAACCTGCACAAGGGGTCCAAAACGCTGTCGCGCGCCGGAATGCGCCTGCGCCGCGCCCCGCGCCAGCCCGAAACCGAAGAGCTGAAAAACACGGGCCGCAAGTTTCCGCCCAACCATTTGCATGTAAGCTGGATGGACTATTTGTATTGGGATGCGGAGCTGGACGCCTAGGCGCGGCGGGCTTGCACAAAGGCGCGCAGCCACAGCACGACAAGTGCAGCAGAGAAAAGCGCGTTCCATCCGGCCATTGACAGGCCAAGCAGGCTCCAGACAATCTCGTCACAGCGCACAACCGGCGCGGCTTCGATCTGGGCAAGCAAATCGCCTACGCTCATGCCATCGATCGGGCTGGATGTGCAGGTATCCGGCCCAGCAAAAATGCCCCATTCAACCCCGGCGTGATAGCCGCCAATCGTGGCACCCACGGCCACAACCAATGCGGCCAGCAACGACAGGCTGCGCAGCGGCACCAGCACCAGCAGCAGGCCAAGCGCAATGGCTATGCCATGCGGCCAGCGTTGCCAGATGCATAGCTTGCACGGCGCATACCCCCCCAGAAACTGAAAAGCCAGAGCGCCGCCAAGCAGCGCTGCCGAGCCGCCCGCCGCAACCATTGCTGTTTTCTGCCAAGTTTTCATAAGTATTTTACCGCCATGAATCCACCAATCAGCAGCACACAGGCGATGGTAAACATCAGCCCAAGCCGCTTTTCGATGAAGGTTTTAATCGGTGGGCCAAATTTCCACAACAGGGCGGCGACAATAAAGAACCGCGCTGCGCGGGCGATAAGGCTATAGCCCATAAAGGCTGCGAAGTTGAGGTCGGTCGCGCCTGACAGGATTGTGATCACCTTGTAGGGAAAGGGCGTAATGCCCGCAAACAGCACCGCCAGCGCGCCGTTCTCGTTGAAACTGCTGCGGAACGTGTCGAACTTCGCTTCCATTCCGTAAAAGGCCAGCACCGGCTGGCCGACCGTATCAAACAGCATTGCGCCAATCGCATAGCCAAGCGCGCCACCGGCCACCGATGAGACCGTGCAGATCGCCGCAATGCGAAACGCCATATGCGGACGGGCCAGAATGATGGGAATCAGCAGCACATCGGGCGGAATGGGAAAGACCGAGCTTTCCACAAAGGCGACCAGCGCCAGAAGCCAGAGGGCATGGCGGTGTTCGGCCAAAAGCAAGGTGCGGTCATAGAGTTTGCGTAACATGGCGCGCATGTTGCAAGCTTGCGCGCCGCGGTCAAGTGCGATTGCAAAGCAGGTCAGCGAAGGGTTATCTAGACCCAAGCGGAGGACAGGCGATGAAATGGCAGGGGCGGCGCGCATCGCGCAACATTCAAGACCGGCGCGCCAACCCCGGCGGCGGGCGGCGTGTGGGCAGCCGTGGTGCCGCGCAACGCATTGGCAGTGTCGGGCTGATTGCGGTTCTGATAATCGGCTATTTTCTGGGGGTCGATGTTTCGCCGCTGCTGGATGGCGGCGCGTTGGATGACAGCAGCACGCAAAGGAGCGCGCCACTTTCTGCCGAAGAACGCGAGGCGGGCCAGTTTGTGGCCGTCGTTCTGGCTGATACCGAAGAGATATGGACGCAGGTCTTTCGCGAACAGGTGGGCGAGGTCTACCGCCCGCCGCAGCTTGTGCTGTTTTCCGGCGCAACCCGCAGCGCCTGTGGCGGTGCCGACGGGGCCAGCGGCCCGTTTTACTGCCCGCCCGACCGGATGGCCTATCTCGACACGGCATTCTTTGATGTTCTGCGCCGCCGTCTTGGTGCGGGTGGTGACTTTGCCGCCGCCTATGTGGTGGCGCATGAGGTTGCCCATCATGTGCAGAACGAGCTTGGCATACTCCCCCGCGCCAACCAGATGCGCAGCCAGGCGAGCGAGGCGGCTTCCAACCGCATTTCGGTGCAGATCGAGTTGCAGGCCGATTGTTATTCCGGTATCTGGGCGCATTATGCCGATGCCCGGCTTGGTGTGGTCGAGCCCGGCGATCTGGCCGAGGCGCTGAATGCCGCGCGCCAGATCGGCGATGACACGTTGCAGCGCAATGCCGGGCGTCGGCCCATGCCGCATACTTTCACCCACGGCACGTCGGAGCAGCGCGAAAGCTGGTTTCAACGTGGCTATGACAGCGGCCAGATCGGCCAATGTGACACTTTCAACACGTCGAGGCTTTGATGAACCTGAAACCGCCCAAACAACCGGCATCGGTGCCTGCCGATATCTTGCAGCTGGAAAAGATGATGAAAGCCGGCGCCTTCGCGCAAGCCGAAGCCCCGGCGCGCAAGGCGGCCAAGAAATATCCGCGCGTGCCGATTGTGCAGATGATGCTGGGCATTTCGCTGGCGGAACAGGAAAAGTCGGAAGAGGCGCTCAAACAGTTTCACAAGGTGGCGCGGCTTCAGCCGGACAATGCCGATGTCTGGCGCAATATCGGAATGCTGGAACAGCGGGCGCGCAACTTTGAAAGCGCCGAAAAAGCCCTGCTCAAGGCGATTGCCATCAACCCGAAATTCGGGCAGGCCTATACCACAATCGGCGCGATTTACGATGGTTTGGGCGAACAGCAAAAAGCACTGGATGCCTATTACAAGGCTGTCGAACTGTTGCCGAAAACTGCCGCCTCTCATAACAACCTGCTGGCGCAGCTTGAAATTACAAATGACAGCGATGCGCTTGAAGCCGCGCTGGAAAATGCGCGCAAGCAGATTCCCGGCAATGCGATTGTCAGCTATTTTGAAGGCATATTGGCGCAGCGAAAGGGTGACTTGCCGACGGCGCGCAAGCAACTGGAGGCCGTGCGGTTTGATCTGCCACCGTTCAGGAACCGCTCGATCGAAGTCAGCCGCTGCGGGCATTTGGGCCGTATCTGCGACAAGCTGGGCGATTATCCGGCTGCGTTCAAATATTTCCAGAAGTGTAAATCCATTCTGGCGCAACGTGCCGCCGAGCTTGGCTATGAAACCGAAGGGTATTTCAAAACAATCAGCCGCACGCTGGGCTATGTCGAGGCGCGGCAGTTTGATGCCTGGAAACCCTATGACCTGCCAGACGATGTTGCCCCCGTATTCCTGATCGGGTTTCCGCGTTCGGGCACGACCTTGCTGGATACGATCTTGCGCAGCCACCCGGATATCGAGGTTGTCGAAGAAGGCCCAGCCGTGCGTGACATGATGCGCGCGCTTGGCGAGGTGAACGAGAACCGCAACGAAGCCTTGATAAACATGACCGCGAAGCAAGCCGAGAAGTTGCGGAATGTTTACCTGACATCCTTGCGCAAAGGCATAAGCGGGCACGGCAAGATCATTATCGACAAACTGCCGCTGAATATTTTGCATGTGCCGGTGATTTGCCGGATCTTCCCGAATGCGCGCTTCATTCTGACCCTGCGCCACCCGGCCGATTCCGTGCTGTCCAACTATATGCAGGCCTTCGATCAGAACCAGGCAATGGCGGTGATGAACAAGCTTTCAACCGCCGCGCAATTCTACGATCTGGCCATGCGGATATGGGAGGCCAGTTTGCCGCTGATTGGCGATAATTTCGTTGAAAGCCGCTATGAGGATCTGGTCGATGACATGCAGACCACGCTGACCCCGGTGCTGAAGCTGCTGGGGCTTGACTGGGATGAAAACATGGAAAATTACCGCCAGACGGCGCTGGAGCGCGGGCGCATTCGCACGCCAAGCTACAATCAGGTGGTGAAGCCGCTCTACAAGGATGCCCAGCAGCGCTGGAAGCATTATGCCAAGCCAATGGCCGGAATTCTGCCGCTGCTGGAGCCTTGGGCGGAACGTTTCGGATATGGCAAGCTAAGCGATTGACGGCGCGCCAAAGCGGGGTTAAATGACCCCTGCGTTGCCCGAGTGGCGGAATGGTAGACGCAGCGGATTCAAAATCCGCCGCCCTTGCGGGTGTGCCGGTTCGAGTCCGGCCTCGGGTACCACAGCTTGAATGGCGGCGGGGTCATACCTGCCGCCATTCGCCGTTTTGGAGCCCGTCGAGTGTCCACGCGCCAATCGCAAAACGGATCAGCCGCAGCGTGGGGTGGCCGATGGCGGCGGTCATGCGGCGCACCTGCCGGTTGCGCCCCTCGGTGATGATGATTTCCAGCCAGCTATCGGGGATGGACGGGCGCACGCGTATGGGTGGAGTGCGTGGCCATAGCCATGTGGGTGGCGGCACGGCGCGCACGCGGGCGGGCAGGGTGGGGCCGTCTTTCAACACAATGCCTGCTGCAAGCTTTGCAATGGCTTCGGCGCTTGGAACGCCCTCGACCTGCGCGAAATAGGTTTTGGGCTGTTTGAATTTCGGGCTGGCGATGCGGTTTTGCAGCTTGCCATCATCGGTGAGCAGCAACAGCCCCTCGCTATCGCGATCCAATCGGCCTGCGGCATAAACGCCGGGCAGGGTGATGTAGTTGGCCAGGGTGGCGCGCGCGCCGCCATCGGTGAATTGCGACAGCACGTTGAAGGGCTTGTTGAACAGAATCGTTGTCATGCCGCCTGCTTAGCGCGTGCTGGGCGCACCGCATAGCCCGCAGCGTTTGGCATCTTGCACCTGCCAGCCCGCGCAGCTAGCATCGCGCCGTAATTTTCTTCGAGGGCAAAATGACCGATAACGCATCCTTTGTTGCGCGCCGCAACGCCGCAATACCACGTGGGCTTGCAACCGCCGCGCCGATCTTTCTGGACAAGGCCGAGAATGGCGAATTGTGGGATATCGAGGGGCATCGCTATGTCGATTTCGCTTCGGGCATTGCGGTTACGAATACCGGCCATCGCCATCCGCGCGTTATGGCTGCGGCCGCCGCACAGGCTGAAAAGTTTGCGCATGTCTGCTTTCAGGTCACCGGCTATCCCGGCTATGTGGAACTGGCCGAGCGGCTGAACGCGCTGGCCCCCATCAGGAATGCGAAGTCGATCTTCTTTACCACCGGCGCCGAGGCTACTGAAAACGCAGTAAAAATCGCGCGCGCCCATACCAAGCGCCCCGGCGTTGTCACCTTTACCGGCGCGTTTCATGGCCGCACCATGCTGACCGTGACGATGACCGGCAAGGCCGCGCCTTACCGCACACCCGGAATGCCGCCGGCGCCCTATGTCTATCATGTGCCCTTCCCGATCGCGCATCATGGTGTAAGCGAGGAAGATGCGCTCAGGGCGCTGATGCATGTGTTCAAGGCCGATTGCCCGCCACAGGATGTGGCCGCGATTGTGATCGAACCGGTGCAGGGCGAGGGCGGGTTTTACCAGACCCCGAAACCCTTCATGAAAAAGCTGCGCGAAATTTGCGACCAGCACGGTATTTGCCTTGTCGCGGACGAGGTGCAAACCGGCTTTGCGCGCACCGGCAAGGTGTTTGCCATCGAGCATTATGACATCGAGCCAGACCTTATTCCCGTCGCCAAGGCGCTTGGCGGTGGTTTCCCGATTTCCGGTGTGATCGGCAAGGCCGAGATCATGGATGCCGCCGAGCCGGGCGGGCTGGGTGGCACCTATGCGGGCAACCCGATTTCCTGTGCTGCCGCGCTGGCCGTGCTGGATGTCATTGCCGAAGAAAAGCTGTGCGAGCGGGCCAACGAGATTGGCGCGCATATGGTCAAGCGCATCAACCGTTTCAAAACGTCCAACAGCTTGCGCCCCATTGGCGATGTGCGCGGCCTGGGGGCGATGGTAGCCTTTGAACTTGTGAAGGAACGCGGCGGCAACGAGCCCGATGCCGATGCCACCAAAGCGGTTACGGCGGCTGCTTTTGATGCGGGGCTGATCCTGCTGTCTTGCGGCTATTACGCCAACACAATCCGCATTCTGGCGCCGATCACCATGCCAATGGAAGTGCTGGATGAGGGTTTGGACAAGCTCGAAGTTGCATTGAAAGCATAACGCACCTTCCTTACCGCTCCAAAGGTGCGCAATGAATGCGCACCCTACGGGGCGGTTTTCTTTTTAACAGGTAGCTCATGAGCGTTTGGATCATCGCGTCGCTTGCGGCGGCGTTTTTGCAGAACCTGCGCTTTGTGCTGCAAAAATCGCTCAAATCGCGGCTCAGCACGCTGGGTGTGACGTTTTCGCGCTTCATTTTCGCGGCACCCTTTGCGGCTGCGCTTGTTGCCGGGCTGGTGTGGTTTGGTGGCTATTCCATGCCGGGGATGACACCCGCCTTCTTCCTTTATGCCAGTATTGGCGGTGTGGCGCAGATTGTTGCAACGGCCCTGCTGGTTGCACTGTTCTCATTGCGCAATTTCGCCGTGGGCATTGCCTATTCCAAAACCGAAACCATTGCCACGGTTGCGCTTTCGGCGGTTATTCTGGGCGAAGGCATGGGGCTGCTGGCCCTGCTTGCCATACTTGTCACGCTGGCGGGCGTTGTGCTGATGTCGGGCCTGCCGCGCATTGGCAATTTGCGGGCTGGCCTGTTTGGGGCACCGGCGCTTATCGGCATTTCCTCTGGCGGGCTGTTTGCGCTTGCCTCTATCGGTTATCGCGGCGCTTCGCTTTCGCTTGAGGGCGGCGGCTATCTGATTCGCGCGGCGCTGACGCTGGCTTTCGTTACCGCGTTTCAAACGCTGATCATGGCGTTGTGGCTGGCCTTGCGCGAGCCGGGGCAAATGCGGGCTGTGCTGGGCGTGTGGCGCATTGCCATTTGGGTGGGCATTGCGGGGATGCTCGGCTCGTTCGGCTGGTTCATTGCCTTCACGCTGCAACACGCGGCCTATGTCAAGGCGGTGGGGCAGGTGGAACTGGTGTTTTCGGTGCTGGCCTCGTGGCTGTTCTTTCGTGAACGCATCACAAGGCTTGAAATGGCCGGCATTACGCTGATTGCCGGCGGCATTGTGCTGCTTGTGCTGGTGCCGGGTTGAAAATTGGGCGCGGCGGGCTTGATGCGGGCAAGCGCGTAATTAGATGCTGACTTGGCTTGCCAATGATGGCGCGCCGCTTTAGGGTCCGCCGCGACGAATTTGGGGCAATTCCCCGTATGGGCGCAGCCGCGCCACCCAGTTAAAGGACGTGAAATGTTTGTAACCCCCGCCTATGCCCAGGCCGCCGGATCGAGCGCCGTTGCCGGATTTGGCAGCCTTATGCCCATTATTCTGATTTTCGGCATCATGTATTTTCTGATGATCCGCCCCCAGCAAAAGAAGATGAAGCAGCACCGTGCAATGGTTGCCGCCCTGCGCGTGGGTGACAAGGTTATCACCCAGGGTGGCATTTACGCCCGCGTGACCAAGGTCAAGGAAGACGATGCCGAGCTTGAGGTGGAGATTGCCACCGGCGTGAAAGTGCGCGTTGTGCGCTCGACCATCGTGCAGGTTCTGGCCAAGCCCGAACCCGCCGTCAAAGGTTAAGCCAATCTGACTGTCGGCGCGCTGCGCCAGAGGATACGTAATGCTGCAATTCTCGCTGTGGAAGAAAACCGTTATTCTGCTGATCTGCGCCTGGGGGTTGCTGGCGGCTGCGCCCAATGTCTATTACTCCATTGCGGAATCTTCCAACGATGCGGTGGCCGAGCTTGAAGCCGGACTGCCCGCAACCCCTGAACGCATAGCCGCGCGCGATGCCTGGCCACAATTCCTGCCCTCGGATGTGGTGAATTTGGGGCTGGATCTGCGCGGCGGGGCGCATTTGCTGGTGGAAGTCGCGGTCGAGGATATTTATGCCGAGCGTCTGGACAGTTTCTGGACAGAGGCTTTGCGCGCCCTGCGCGAGCAGCGCGACGCGCTTGGCAGCATCCGCCGCCAGTATGACAACCCCAACGAGCTGCGCATTCGCATTGAAAATGCAGAACAAATTCCGCTGGCCATTGAAACCGTCTATGCGCTGACCTCGCCCGTGGTTTCGCTGTCGGGTGCCGGCTCGCGTGACTTTGAGGTGACATCGCAGCTTGACGAACTTGTGATCACCCTGTCGGATGCCGAGCGGCTGGCGACCGATGAGCGCACGATGGAGCAATCGCTTGAGATTGTGCGCCGCCGTATCGACGAGGCGGGCACGCGCGAGCCGACCATCCAGCGCCAGGGGTCTAACCGCATTCTCATTCAGGTGCCGGGCATCGGTTCGGCCGAAGAATTGCTGGCGCTGCTGGGCAAGACCGCCAAGCTCACCTTCAATGCGGTGACAGGGCCGATCACCCGCGATGCCAATACAAACCCCGGCGCCGGCAACCTGCTGTTGCCCAGCCAGGATGAAGAGGGCGTGTATTACATCGTTGCGCAAACCCCGGTTGTGGGCGGCGACCAGCTTACAAATGCCCAGGCGGCGTTTGACCAGAACGGCCGCCCGTCGGTCAGCTTCAATTTCAACGTGACCGGCGCGCGGCTGTTCGGACAGTTCACCGCCGAAAACATTGGCCAGCCCTTTGCAATCGTGCTGGATGGCCAGGTCGTTTCAGCCCCGGTCATTCAGGCGCATATTTCGGGCGGGGCTGGGCAGATAACCGGCAATTTCACGCTGGAAGAAACCACGCGCCTGTCCATCTTGCTGCGCGCCGGGGCCTTGCCCGCCGAGTTGAAGGTCATGGAACAACGCACCGTCGGCCCGGAACTGGGTGCCGATTCCGTGCAGGCCGGTAAAATTGCCGCGCTTGTCGGCTTTGCCGGTGTGGCGGTATTCATGGTTCTGTCTTATGGCATGTTCGGCCTGATCGCCAATATCGCCCTGTTCATGAACGTCGCGATGATCTTCGGGCTGCTTTCGGCCATTGGTGGCACGCTTACCTTGCCCGGCATTGCGGGTATCGTGCTGACAATGGGTATGGCGGTAGATGCCAATGTGCTGATATTCGAGCGTGTGCGCGAAGAGCTGCGCGCCGGGCGTAACCCGTATCGCGCAATGGAAGAAGGCTATGCCAAGGCGCTGAGCGCAATCATCGACGGCAACCTGACCACGCTGATCGCGGCAATCGTGCTTTATGCCTTTGGCTCCGGCCCGATCCGTGGTTTTGCCATCACGCTTGGCCTTGGCATTGTCACCTCGGTCTTTACGGCAATCTGGCTGACGCGGCTGATCATCTCAAGCTGGCTCAACTGGCGCCGGCCCAAAACTCTTACCATATAAAGGTGCCAAGATGCGGCTAAAGCTGGTCAAGGACGAAACCCATATCAAGTTTTTCAAATACGCCAAGGTAACGTTCGGGGCGTCTGTTGTGGCGGTGATCGCTTCGATCATCATTTTCCTGTCCAACGGCTTGAATTACGGTATCGACTTTCGCGGCGGCACGATGATGCGCATCGAAAGCCCGGTTGACAGCGGCGTTGGCGCGCTGCGCGATGTGCTGTCACCACTTGGGCTTGGCGATATCAACGTCACCGAAGTGTTTGACCCGTCGACCGCGGTCACGGCCACGTCAAGCCACGAATACATGGTGCGGGTCGAGCAGCAGGGCGATGACGAGGCACAGCAGAACGCGGCGGTGCTGTTGATCAAGCAAACGCTGGATGCGAATTTTGACGGGCTGATCTACCTGCAAACCGATGCGGTCAGCGGCAAGGTTTCGGGCGAGCTTATTCAAAGCGGCATAATCGCCGTGCTGATCTCGGTTGTCGCCGTGCTGTTCTACGTCTGGCTGCGGTTTGAATGGCAGTTTTCCGTGGGTGCCGTAGCCGCACTCGTGCATGACGTGATTCTGACCATCGGGGTGTTTTCGCTGATCGGGTTGGAGTTCAACCTGTCGATCATCGCGGCCTTGCTGACCATTGTCGGCTATTCGCTGAACGATACGGTGGTGGTGTTTGACCGTGTGCGCGAAAACCTGCGCAAGTTCAAGACGATGGACCTGAAAGAGCTGCTCGACCTTGCCATCAACGAAACCCTGTCACGCACGGTCATGACCGCTGTAACCACGCTGCTGGCGCTCTTTGCGCTCTATTTCCTTGGCGGCGATGTGGTGCGCGGTTTCACTTTTGCAATGATCTGGGGCATTGTCGTGGGCACCTATTCCTCGGTCTTCGTGGCCTCGAATATTGTGCTTTGGCTCGATGTAAAACGCGACTGGTCCAAGCCCGACCCGAATGCAGGCACGCAATTTGCCGATATTGATGCATGATTGAAACGCTATACCAGTCCCTGTTCTTTCCGGGGCTGGTCTGGCTGCTTGGTGCGGCATTTGTTGGCGGGCTGGTGCGCGGCTTTACGGGCTTTGGCACGGCAATGGTGTTTATCCCCGTCGCCAGCCTGTTTCTGACACCGGTCTCCGCCATCGCGGCACTTGTCGTCATGGATATTTTTGGCCCGGCGCCGCTGTTGCGGCGCGCGTGGCGGGCTGTCGATCGGGCCGAGCTTGGGCGGCTGGTGCTGGGTGGGCTCATTGGCATTCCGCTTGGCACGCTGGCGCTGACCGCGCTCGACCCTGTCGCCTTTCGATGGGGTGTGTCCGCCACAAGCCTGACCCTGCTTGCCGTGCTGGCCAGCGGCTGGCGCTATGAGGGCCGGCCGACCGCGCGGCTGGTGCTGGCCATTGGCTTTGCTGCTGGCTTTTTGGGTGGGCTTGCCGGCCTGCCGGGGCCGATCGTCATTTTGTTTTACCTTTCGGGGCGGCGCGCGATTGCGGAAATTCGCGGGGTCAGCCTGCTGTTCCTGTTCTCGACCGATGTCGTGCTGATCGCCACATTCTGGCTGCGCGGCCTGATTGGCATCAACGACATTGCGCTTGGCCTGATCTGCGCAATTCCACTGGCCATTGGCGCGGTGCTGGGCCAAACCCTGTTTCGCCCGGAACAGGCGCGGTTGTTTTGCACCGTCGCCTATGGTCTGATTGCCGTGGCGGCCATATCGGGCCTGCCCGTATTTGATGGGGCGCGCTGATGAAGCTGAATACGCAGAATTTTGAAAACGGAATGCAGGTGGAAGGTTACGGCCCCGGCTTTTTCCGTGTCACCGGCCATATACACCACGGCCCGATGATCATCAGCCCGACATCCGCCATGCCCTGGGGCGGGTGGGATGATCTGGACCCGATTGTCGCACTGGCAGGGCAGGTCGATGTGCTGCTGGTGGGCACGGGCGCCGATGTAGCACCCTTTCCGCCCGCATTCCGCGCGCTGCTCACCAAGCACGACCTGTGGGCCGACCCGATGGCCACGCCCGCCGCATTGCGCACCTATAACGTGCTTTTGGCCGAGGCGCGGCGTGTGGCGCTGGCGGTTTTGCCCGTTGGCCAGCCTAATCCGCCCGAATCTGGCGATTGATGGTTGCAAGCGCCTGCCGCAACCCTATCTTGAACGTAAGCCGACCGACGAGTCGCGTTTAACGAAAGGAACATCCGATGGCTTTTTCACTCCCCGATCTGCCCTATGCCCATGACGCGCTTGCCTCCAAAGGCATGAGCGCCGAAACGCTGGAATATCACCACGATCTGCACCACAAGGCCTATGTCGACAACGGCAACAAGCTGATTGCCGGCACCGAATGGGAGGGCAAATCGCTCGAAGACATCATCATTGGCACCTATAACGCCACCTCGGTGGCGCAGAACGGTATTTTCAACAATATCAGCCAGTTGTGGAACCATAACCAGTTTTGGGAAATGATGGGGCCGGGCGCATCCTCGATGCCGGGCGATCTGGAGCGCGAGCTTGTTGCAAGCTTTGGCTCCGTCCAGAAATTCAAGGATGATTTTTCCGCCGCCGGTGCTGGCCAGTTCGGCTCGGGCTGGGCATGGCTTGTGAAAGACAAGGACGGTGGCCTGAAGGTCACAAAGACCGAAAACGGCGTAAACCCGCTATGCTTCGGGCAGACCGCGCTGCTGGGTTGCGATGTGTGGGAACATTCCTACTACATCGATTTTCGCAACAAACGCCCCGCCTATCTGACCAACTTCCTTGACAATCTGGTCAACTGGGAAAATGTGGCCGCGCGCTTGGCCAATGCCTGAAACCCGGCTATAGCATCAAAAGGGCCGCCCGTTCTGGCGGCCCTTTTTTGTGAAAGTTCACTATGCCCCTGATAACGCCAACAACGCGCGCGGTATTCGCGCTGGTCTGCGCCTGTTCGGTTTGGGGTCTGTCCGGGATATATTACAAGACCATCGCGCATGTGCCGCCATTGGAGGTGCTGAGCCACCGCACCCTGTGGAGCGCGGTTTTCTTTGGCACGGTTCTGCTGGTGCAGGGCCGCAGCGCACAGGTGCGCGCCACATTTGCCGACCGCAGAAGCCTTGCGCGGCTGGCCGTGGCCGCCGTGGTGATCGCCATTAACTGGGGCGGCTTTATCCTGTCGATCCAGATGGGTTGGGCGCTTGAAGCCAGCCTTGGCTATTACATTTTTCCGCTAGTGTCGGTTGCCATCGGCTATTTCGTGTTTGGCGAAAGGTTCCGCACAAAACAAGCGCTTGCGATTGGCATTGCCGCTGTGGCCGTGCTGGTGCTGACCCTCGGGCTGGGTGCCGCCCCGTGGATGGCGCTGATGCTGGCCACCACCTTTGGCGCCTATGGGATGATCAAAAAACAGCTCGACCTTGGCCCGGTGATCAGCGTGTTTTTTGAAACCATGCTGCTGGCGCCTCTGGCGATTGTCTGGCTGCTGGGCGCCTATCTGGATGACTGGTCGCTGGTGGGGCGCAGCGCGGGCGTTTTTGGCACCAATTGGCAAGACAGCCTGCTATTGGCCTTTTCGGGCATCATGACCGGCGGGCCGCTTGTGCTGTTTTCCTATGCGGCGCGCAGGCTGACATTGACCAGCGTTGGCCTTGTGCAATATCTCAACCCCACGCTGCAATTTGCCGTTGCGGCGCTGGTTTTTGCCGAGCCTGTCACGCTGTGGCACAGCATCGCCTTTCCGCTGATCTGGGGCGGGCTGGCGCTTTATACCTGGGATAACTGGCGCACCGAGCGCAAGCGCGTGGCCAAATCGCCGACTGTGCCGATCAACTGAAGCGCATGGCCGTTGCGCGAATGGCGGCAATAAAATCGCTATATCTCGTGTTTATTTGGCAGGATCGCTCTGCTATTGAAAGGGGGTAAGGTTCCGAATTCAGGGTAGAAAATGACAGAGCAACAGGCAAAACGGCGCAGCCCGTTGGTTTGGATTATTCTGATCCTTTTGGGTGCGGCTGTTGCTGGCTATGTGTATTGGTCAAAGCAAACACCTGCTGCACAGATCGGGGCTGAAAGCGCGGTGCCCGAAGTTGCCGTGGCAGATGCGGGCAGCCAAGCGGTTGAGATGCCAGCGCCAAACACCGAAAGCACCGCTGAAGCCGCGCCAGAGCAGGAAGCGGTTGCCGAAGAAACCCCGGCAGAAAATACCGGGGTGAGCGGCACGGCATCAGAGGTTGTCGGCGGTGAGACTGTAGCCGCCAATGCGTCCGAAACCGCAGCGCAAGCGCCGGATGAAACTGAACCCGCAGCGGCGCAAACCACGGTTGAGCCTGCCGTTGCTGAAACCGATGCAACAGAAATGGTGGTGGCTGAAACCCCTGCAACGCCTCCAGCCGAAGTGCCAGGGGGTGCCGGGCCCGTGGCGCCAGCCACTGCCACCGTGGAAACAGCACCGGATGAGCCAGCAGCGGAAGTGACACTTCAGGCTGAAGCTGTGGCGACGGCGGTTGCCGGAGAAATCACCGCGCCCGCGCCGGAGGTTGTGGCGCGTATTGACACGACCGCGCCGCGTTTTGGCACGGGCAACGCCCCCGTCGCCCCGCAGGGCGCGGATTCGCCCGAGATTGCTACAAGCAGCGCCCCCGCGCTAAGCACCCTGCCGCAGGCCGAAATTCCGCCAGCCGCAACCGAAAGTAACGATGTCCGGATCAGCGGCTCGGCATCCGATGGCACCGTGCCGCGCTTTGATGTCGTGCGCATCGATGCCAATGGCGGAATCGTTGTCGCGGGGCGCGCGGCCCCCGGTTCCACCGTAACCGTGCGGCTTGGCGGTGTGCCAATCGCCGAAGCGCGCGTGGATGACAATGGCCAGTTTGTCGCCATCATCAATGCCCCCGCCAGCGAAGCCCCGCAAGCCTTGCAGCTTGAATCGGTCTTGCCCGAACAGGCCAGCGTGGCCGGGGCTGAAGAATTCATCGTGCTGCCCGCCCCCGCCAATGCCGCCGATACCACCCCCGCCCTTGTGCGCACCAGCCCTGAAACGGTAGAGCTTGTGCAGCCCTTTGTGGGCGAGGTGGACGCGGTCAGCCTTGATACGATCAGCTATTCGACCGTGGGCGCGGTGGTGCTGAACGGGCGCGCGCAACCCGGCACCGCCATCCGTGCCTATGCCAATGATGCGCTGATCGGCGAAACCGTGGTCGGTGAAACCGGCCAGTGGCGGCTGGATGTGCCGGGGCTGGATGCCGGTGTTTACAGGCTGCGGATTGACGAGATCGACGCAAGCGGCGCTGTGACCAGCCGCGTTGAAAGCCCGTTCCAGCGCGAAACCCCCGAAGCCGCCGCCGCACAGGCGATGGCCGCACAGGCGGGCGGGCAGGTGATTGTGCAGCCCGGCAACACGCTGTGGCTGATGGCCAGTCAGGCCTATGGCGAAGGGCTGCTGTATACGCAGATATTCGCGGCAAATTCCGAGTCCATTCGTGATCCGGACCTGATTTATCCCGGGCAGGTTTTCGCGATTCCGGTGCTGCCCTGAGCCGTTAATCCGGCTGGTCTTTGCTGCGCGCCTGGGCTAGGACTATGGCCCAGCCAAAGGATAGCCATGCAAAAGCCAGCCCCTGTCAAAGCCTATTCGGGCCTGCAAATCATGCGCAAGGTCGTGCCCTATCTTTGGCCAAAAGGTCAGCTATGGGTAAAACGGCGCGTGGTTCTGGCAATGGCGGCCTTGTTGGTTGCCAAGCTGGCCACGGTTGCCACCCCGCTGTTTTTTATGGCTGCGGTCGATGCGCTGGCGCCCGATGGGGCGGCAAGCGAGGGTGGTTTTTTGCTGGCGATCGGCGCGATAGGCCTGGTTGTGGCTTACGGGTTCATGCGGGTGGCCGCTGTCGGGTTCAACCAGCTGCGCGATGCGGTTTTTGCCCGCGTCGGCCAGCGCGCGCTGCGGCGTCTGGCGCTGGAAACCTTTCAGCATATGCACGCGCTTTCGCTGCGCTACCATATTTCGCGCAAAACCGGCGCGCTGAGCCGGATTATCGAACGCGGTGTGAAAGGGGTGGATTTTCTGCTGCGCTTCCTGCTGTTCTCGATGGGGCCACTGGTGCTGGAACTGCTGATGGTGGGTGTCATCCTGCTGGTGGTGTTCAATGTCTGGTATATGCTGGTGGTCGCCGTCACCATTGCGCTTTATGTCTGGTTTACCTTTGCCGTTACCGAATGGCGCGTGGCGATCCGCCGCCGCATGAATGAGCGTGATCAGGATGCCAACCAAAAAGCGATAGATGCGCTTTTGAACTATGAAACGGTCAAGTATTTCAACGCCGAAGCGCGTGAGGCCGGGCGCTATGACAATTCGATGGAAGGCTATGAGAAGGCCGCCGTCTCGACCGGCCTTTCACTTGCTTTTCTGAATTTCGGCCAGTCGTTCCTGATTACCATCGGGCTGAGCGCAGTCATGATCATGGCCGCGCTTGGCGTGCAGAACGGCACGTTGACAGTGGGCGAGTTTGTGGGCGTAAACGCCTATATGGTGCAGCTCGTCATGCCGCTCAACTTTCTGGGCACGGTCTATCGTGAAATCCGGCAGGCGCTGGTCGATATGGGCGAAATGTTCGACCTGCTCGAACAACCCGCCGAGGTGGCCGATGCGCCGAATGCGCCCGATTTGAAGGTGAGCGCCGGCAAGATCGAGTTTGACGATGTCCATTTCGGCTATGATGCCAATCGCGAGGTGCTGCACGGGGTCAGCTTTACCGTCGCGCCGGGCCAAACGCTGGCCGTGGTCGGGCCATCGGGCGCGGGCAAGTCAACCATCGGGCGGTTGCTGTTTCGCTTTTACGATGTCACCAAGGGCGGATTGCTGGTTGACGGGCAGGATGTGCGCAGCATCGCCCAGACCAGCCTGCGCGCCCAGATTGGCGTCGTGCCGCAAGATACGGTGCTGTTCAACGACACGATCGGCTATAACATTGCCTATGGCCGCCACGGTGCCAGCCAGGCCGAGGTGGAAGAGGCCGCCAAGGCTGCGCAGATCCATGACTTTATTGCCAGCCTGCCGCATGGCTATGAAACGCAAGTGGGCGAACGCGGCCTGAAACTTTCCGGTGGTGAAAAGCAGCGCGTGGGCATTGCCCGCACCTTGCTGAAAAACCCGCCGATCTTGCTGCTGGACGAGGCGACATCGGCGCTGGATAGCGATACGGAATCCGACATTCTGGAAAGTCTGCGCGCAATGGGGCAGGGGCGCACGGTCATTACCATCGCGCACCGGCTTTCAACCATTTCCCATGCCGATGAAATTATCGTGCTGGATGGCGGTCAGGTTGCCGAGCGTGGCACCCATGAAACGCTTTTGGCGCTGAACGCACGCTATGCCCGCATGTGGCTGCGCCAGCAGTCCGAAGAAGATGGGGATTTGACCGCCACCGCCGCCCAATAACGGCACGGCGCGAAATGGTCTTTGCATTTGCGTGCCAAAATAGTATGCATCGCACGCTTGGCCGGGCAGGGTGAACCCCGCGGCTCAACAGGGGTAATCCCGCCAGGCAAACAGGCGGGGCAACCCAAAGTTAGGCAGGAGTGCTAGGTGAGCAACACAGATTCATTTATCGACGAAGTCAGCGAAGAGGTTCGGCGCGACCGGCTGTTCAAGGTCTACAAGAAATATGGCTGGATTCTCGTTGTTCTGGTGGTTGCCATTGTCGGCGGTGCGGCCTGGAACGAATATTCCAAAGCCAACCGGATTGCCCAATCCGAAGCTGCGGGCCGCGCCTTGCAGGCGGCGAACGAGGCGGGCGATGCCGCTTTGCTGAACGATCTGGCCAACAGCAATTCCGACACGGCGGTGATTGCACAGCTCCAGCAGGCCGCCATTCTGGCCGGGGCTGATGATGCCGAAGGCGCCAAAGCCATTCTTTCAGGCATTTCCACCAGCAATGACGTGCCCGGCATCTATCGCGATCTTGCCTTGCTGAAATTGCTGATGCTCGACGCCGCCAATATGCCCGATACCGACGTTCTGGCCGCGCTCGACGCGCTTGCCACGCCGGGCGCGCCATTCCGGCTGCTGGCGCTGGAGCAACGCGCGTTGCATTATGTGCGCAAGGGCGAAACCGATGCCGCAATCACCACGCTGGCCGAAATTGTCAATGCCGCCGATGCAAGCGATGCCTTGCGTCAGCGCGCGCAAGAGTTGACAATTGCCTTGGGTGGCAGTCTTGATGCTGCTAACAATGGTTAAAAAGGGGCGGTCGCTTTCGCCCCGGTTATAAACAGGTAATTGAGGGTGCGCCGATCTGGCGTTGCAGGCATGGTCAAAACTAAATCCGGATTTCTAGTAGCTGCATTGATCGCCGTCACCGCCGTTTCAGGCTGCGGCAAGCGCGATGTGATTTTGCCGGGCGAGCGGCTGTCCATCCGCCCCAATGCCGATATTCAGGTGCAGAATGCCAGTGCTGGCGTGGCACTTGGTGCGCCTGTCAGCAATGCCGACTGGGCGCAAGGCGGGGGCAATGCCACCCACCAAATGCCGCATCTGGCGCTTTCCGCCACGCCAAGCCTGCGCTACAGCGTTGATATTGGCCGGGGCGACAGCCGTCGCACACGGCTGACCAGCGCGCCGGTTGTCGCCGGCGGCGTGGTTTACACGATGGATACAGAATCACTTGTGCGGGCCTTTGGCCCCGGCGGTGTTCTGTTGTGGGAAAACAACATCACCCCCATTGCCGACAATCCGGGTGACGGGTTCGGCGGCGGGCTTGCCGTGGCCGGTGAGCGGCTTATTGCCACCACCGGCTTTGGGCAGGTCGTTGCGCTTGGCACCACCAGCGGCGATGTGCTGTGGCGTTATGACCTTGATGCACCTTTGCGCGCCGCCCCCACAATTGCCGATAACCGCATTTATGTGATGACCCGCGCCGAGAAAGCCTATGCGCTCAGCCTGAACGGCGCGCTGGAATGGACCTTGCAGGGCCCGACCGCCGGTGCGCCCTATACGCTGGCCGCCGCCGCCCCGGCCGTGGCGGGCGGCGTTGTGGCGCTGCCCTATTCAACCGGGCAGGTCATTGGCGCGGCAACCAATGGGCAGGGCCGTTGGGCGACCACAGTGAATGCGGGCGCGCCCTCGGAATCGCGCAGCGTGCTGGGCGATTTCACCGGCGGGCCGGTCATTGCCAATGGCCGCATTTTCATCTCCAACCAGAATGGCGAAACCGCAGCGCTTAGCCTGCAAGGCGGTGGCAAGCTGTGGAGCCAGCCGATTGGCGCCATGTCCTCGCCCGCCGTGCTGGGTGGTGCGCTGTTCATGGTCACCGATGATGCCCGTCTGGTGCGGCTGAATGCCAGCAATGGCGCAGCCCTTTGGGCGGTGCAGCTTCCGAAATGGAACAACCCCGACCGCCGGCGTGGCTTTATTGCCCATTTCGGCCCGGTCATTGCGGGTGGTGTGCTGTGGGTTGCCGGGGCCGATGGCCAGCTGCGCGGGTTCGACCCGCAATCGGGCGCACAGGTGCATAGCGTTGCTATTCCCGGCGGTGCGGCCACCGCGCCTGTTGTGGCACAGGGCGTTTTGTATGTTCTTGGGCGCAATGGCACGTTGAACGCTTTCCAATAGGTTCAAAACCCGCTATCAGCGCGCCTTGGCAAGCAAAGGCAAATCATGGCGCATTTCAAACTGGCACTGGTTGGTCGCCCCAATGTGGGTAAATCAACGCTGTTCAACCGGCTGGTTGGCCGCCGGCTTGCGCTGGTCGATGACCAGCCCGGCGTTACACGCGACCTGCGCGAAGGCGCGGGCCGTATCGGCCCCTTGCGCTTTACGGTGATCGACACGGCTGGCCTTGAAGCCGCGACCGATGACAGTTTGCAGGGCCGGATGCGCAAGCTGACCGAGCGCGCCGTGGACATGGCCGATATCTGCCTGTTCATGATCGATGCGCGCGCTGGCGTGACCCCGTTCGATGTAGAGCTTGCCGAAATTCTGCGCAAACGCGCCAGGAATGTGATTGTGGCCGCCAACAAGGCCGAGGGCAAGGCGGGCGAGGTCGGGTTTTACGATGCGTTCAGCCTTGGGCTTGGCACGCCCGTGCAGCTTTCCGGCGAACATGGCGAGGGGATGGAGGATTTGCTGCGCCTGCTTGAGCCGATTGCCGCCGAACTGGCCGAAACCGCCGCAGAAAAAGATGAGTTGCCCGCCATAGACAATACGGTCGATGAAGAGGGCAATGCCGAAGACATCCCCGACGATCGCCCCATCCAGATTGCCGTTATGGGCCGGCCGAATGCAGGCAAATCAACCCTCATCAACAAGATTCTGGGCGAAGACCGGCTGCTGACCGGGCCAGAGGCGGGGATTACCCGCGATTCCATCGCCGTGACAACCCATTGGGCGGGCCGCGATTTCCGGATTTTTGACACGGCCGGAATGCGCAAGCGTGCCAAGGTGCAGGACAGGCTTGAAAAGCTTTCTGTGTCCGACGGTGTGCGCGCCGTGAAATTTGCCGAAGTGGTGATTGTGCTGCTCGATGTGCAGATCCCGTTTGAACAGCAAGACCTGCGACTGGCCGATCTGGCCGAGCGTGAGGGGCGCGCGGTGATCATCGCCGTGAACAAATGGGATCTGGAGGCTGAAAAGTCGGGCAAGATGATGGAGCTGCGCGAAACATTTGCGCGGCTTTTGCCGCAGCTGCGCGGCGCCCCGCTGGTGACGATTTCTGCGGCAACGGGGCAGGGGCTTGATCGGCTTCATGCCGCCATTCTGAAGGCCCATGCCACCTGGAACACCCGTATTTCCACAGCAAGGCTAAACCGCTGGCTGATGGCCGCAACCGAGGCGCATCCGCCGCCCGCGCCCTCGGGCCGCCGTATCAAGCTGCGCTATATGACCCAGGCCAAAACCCGCCCCCCCACCTTTGTGGTTTTTGCCTCGGTCCCCGAAAAGCTGCCGGAGTCTTACGAACGCTATCTGGTCAACGGGTTGCGCGAGCATTTCGACATGCCCGGCACGCCCATCCGGCTATACTTCCGCTCGGGCGACAACCCCTATGAGCATAAGGCCAAGCAGCGCAAAATTTATTAACCTTTGCCCCAAAGCTGCCCAATTGCTGCAGTAGCCTTAGCGCAAAGCAGTATGAATTTGCCTTTGGGCTAAACTTTGACTTGCACAGCCGGCGGGGCGTAGTAGGTTTTTGTTAATTTATAGAGACAGGAAACGCGGATGGCCCAACTTCCAGAATATTCAAACGATGAAATTGTAAATCAAATTACCTACATCGCCAAAGAACTCACCCCAAACGATAATCCTGTTCACTTTGTGCCGCTTGCTGGCAATGTGATTACCTATGATTTTAATGGCTTCAACAATGTGTTGGAATTAAGTGATTTCAATGGAATTACATCGCTCTATCAAGACTTTGCACTTAAAGCGATGGGTATGATTTCGGACGCAACGGGGCTCGTCTTTAATGCGGTCGGCGGCAATGGCACCGCAATGATTTCATTTTCCGATGCTTATGAAGGCGCATTTTCACGCACTCAATATTATATTGGCTCAAACGCGATTACCTACTCGGTTGTAAATATCGAGCCGGGTTGGGATTACAAAAATCCTGAAATAGGTGACTACGACAGCTATTTGCTTCAAACATTCATGCATGAGATTATGCATTCGCTTGGTTTTGGACATGCCGGGCCATATATTGGAGATGATACTACATTTCCAGACAATGCGACCTTTGCAAATGACAATTGGAATGCGACCGTGATGTCCTATTTCAGTCAGTTCGAAAATACTTATGGAAACTATACACCCGCAACTGCCCTGACACTTATGGCGGCAGATGTTATTGCGTTGCGCAATGTTTATGGCACGACCGGCCAAACCCGCACAGGCGATACGCGCTATGGCTATATGTCCGATGCAGACGGTCCTGTCGGCGATTGGCTTGAATTTGGAAACCCCACAGTCATGGTCGTCATCGACGATGGTGGCGAGGATGTGTTCGACTTTTCGCAATATGACGGCGAGCAGACAATCGACCTGCGCGAAGAAGCGTTTTCCAATGTTCTGGGCGAGATTGGCACGGTTGGCATTTCGCGCGGCTCGGTCATTGAAAACGCCATCGGCGGTTCGGGTGTCGACCATATTTACGGCAATGATGTCGGCAACGCGCTCAAGGGCAAGAATGGCAACGACGAGCTGTTCGGCTTTGGCGGCGCTGACAGGCTGAACGGCGGCAAGGGCACAGACTTTATTTATGGTGGTGGCGGTAAGGACACCATCAAAGGCGGCGGCGCCAATGACGAGATTTATGGCGATGGCGGTGATGATACAATCTTCGGCGGCTCTGGCCGTGATACGATCATCGGCGGCAATGGCAATGACATCATCTATGGCAATGGCGGCGGCGATGCGCTGAAAGGCGGCGGCGGCAATGATATTCTGATCGGTGGCAAGGGCAATGACCGGCTGATCGGCGGCACGGGCAATGACCTGCTTGATGGCGGTATCGGCAATGACATTCTGCGCGGCGGTGACGGCGATGACCAGTTTGTGTTCAATGCCGCAGATGCCGGCACCGATACGCTGCGCGATTATGGCTTTGGCAATGATCAGATCATCATTGAAGGCGCAGGCGCGGTTGACAGTTTCACCAATGACGGCACCGATATTTTCATCATGGTTGGGGTGCAGACCATCATCGTTGAAGGCGGCGTCGCGGCAGGGCTGACCCTGGGCGATCTCAACTTCGCATAAGCGAAAATTGCGCGCGGGGGGTTTTCTTTTCCGCGCGCCCATGAAATAGGAAAGCGCCAACACCGAACTCTTTACAGGGGGTCCAGATGGACATTCGTGAGGCGCTGACCTTTGATGATGTTTTGTTGGTTCCGGGGGCGTCGAGCGTGATGCCCAGCACCGCCGATACACGCACGCGGGTCACAAAATCCATCGCTCTGAACATTCCCCTGCTGTCATCGGCTATGGATACCGTTACCGAAAGCCGCATGGCCATTGCAATGGCACAGGCCGGCGGCATGGGGGTGATCCACCGCAACCTTGATATTGCCGAACAGGCCGATCAGGTGCGCAAGGTGAAGCGGTTTGAAAGCGGCGTGGTTGATAACCCGATTACGTTGCGCCCCGACCAGACCCTTGCCGATGCCAAGGCCTTGCAGGCGAAATATGCGATTTCAGGCTTTCCGGTGGTCGATGCGCAGGGCCGCGTGCTAGGCATTGTCACCAACCGCGACATGCGCTTCGCCGAGGATGATGCCACCCCCGTTCATGCCATGATGACCGCCGATAACCTTGCCATTCTGCGCGAACCCGCCGATTTGGCGCAGGCCAAAAGCCTGATGCATTCGCGCCGGATTGAAAAGCTGCTGGTTGTGGATGGCGATAACCAGCTGACCGGGCTGCTGACCATTCGTGACATCGAACAGGCCGTGCTGAACCCCCATGCCTGCAAGGACGAGCGTGGCCAGTTGCGTGTGGCCGCCGCCAGCACGGTGGGCGATGCCGGGTTTGAACGCTCGGCCGCCTTGGTTGATGCCGGGGTGGATCTGATCGTGATTGACACCGCGCATGGCCATTCCGAGGCTGTTTACAAAGCGGTGGAACGGCTGCGCGCCCATTCCAATGCCGTGCAGATTGTTGCCGGCAATGTGGCCACGGGCGAGGCGACACGCACATTGCTGGCCGCGGGGGCCGATGGCGTCAAGGTCGGCATCGGGCCGGGCTCAATCTGCACAACGCGCATTGTGGCGGGTGTTGGTGTGCCGCAGCTTACCGCGATCATGGATTGCGCCGAAGCGGCGGCGGCAACAGATTCCCCTATCATCGCCGATGGCGGCATCAAGTTTTCGGGCGATTTCGCCAAGGCGATTGCCGCTGGCGCAAGCTGCGCGATGATCGGCTCGATGCTGGCCGGAACAGATGAAGCGCCCGGCGAGGTCATTCTGTATCAGGGGCGCAGCTTCAAGGCCTATCGCGGCATGGGCTCGCTTGCGGCAATGGCGCGCGGCTCGGCGGACCGGTATTTCCAGAAGGAAGTGGCGAGTGACAAGCTGGTGCCCGAGGGCATTGAAGGGCAGGTGCCCTACAAGGGTGCGGCCGGCGCGGTGGTTCACCAGCTTGTGGGCGGTTTGCGCGCCGCAATGGGTTATACCGGTGCTGCGACAATTGACTCCATGCGCCGGAATTGTAGCTTTGTAAAAATCACCGGGGCCGGGCTGAAGGAAAGCCATGTGCATGATGTGCAGATCACCCGCGAAAGCCCGAATTACAGGATAGGTTGATGCCGCTTCATCTGACGATAGCCGTGATCGCCGTGTTCGTGCAGGTCGCGCTGACACTTTGGGCGATTTACCGCATGGGCGTGATGCGCCTTGCCGATTTGCGCGCCTTCCGCCCCGATATGGCGGAACTGGCCGTGGGGCGGCACCGCTATTCCGATGCGGTGGCGAAGATGGAGCGGAACGCCCATAACCAGTTTGAAACCCCGCAACTGTTTTATGTCGGCGTTGCGCTTGCTGCTGCGCTGAATGCCAGCACATGGGGTCTGGCGGTGTTTGCCGTGGCCTATGCCGGGCTGCGGCTTGTGCATCGCTATATCCATGTGGGCGGCAACCGGCTGGGGCAGCGGTTCAAGATCTATGTATTCAGCCTGCTGGCACTGGTCGGGCTGTGGGTATCATTGGCCATTGGCCTGGTTATGTCGTGACGCCGGGCGCGCGCATTGCCGCTGCGATTGCGCTGTTTGACGCGATCGAGGCGGGCGAGCCTGCCGAGCGCGCGCTCACGCGCTGGGCGCGTTCCAGCCGCTTTGCAGGCTCAAAAGACCGCGCGGCCATTCGTGATCTGGTGTTTGACGCGCTGCGCCAGAAGCGCAGCCTGGCCCATGCCGGCGGGGCCGCTGGCGGGCGCATGGTGTTTGCCGCGCATCAGCACGCAGCGGGCGAGAATGTGCAGGCGCTGTTCAGCGGCGATGGCTATGCGCCCGAACCGCTTGGCCCCGATGAGCTTGCGGCCCTGGCCAGCACAACACCCGCGCCCGACCCCGTGGCGCTCGACTATCCCGATTTTCTGGATGCCGAGCTTCGCCGCTCGCTTGGCGACGATTTTGCGCCGGTTCTGGCGGCAATGCAGCACCGCGCGCCTGTCGATTTGCGGGTGAACCGGCTGAAAACCGGGCTGGCCGAGGCGCAGAACCTGCTGGCGCGCGAGCTTATTTTTGCCGAACCCGTGCCGGGCCTGCCCGATGCCTTGCGCGTGGTCGACAATGCCCGCGCGGTTGGCAATTCGCGCGCCTATACCTATGGCATGGTCGAATTGCAGGATGTTTCAAGCCAGATGGTTGCCCGGCTGGCCGCGCCGAAAGCGGGTGAAACCGTGCTGGATTACTGCGCAGGCGGTGGTGGCAAAACCCTTGCGCTGGCAGCCCTTATGGGCAACCAGGGCCGCCTGATTGCCCATGATGTGAACCCCGGCCGCATGAAAGACCTGCCCGACCGTGCCCGCCGCGCGGGCGCCGAGGTTGAGATCTGGACCACCGCGCAGCTTGCCAAGGCCCCGCCCTGCACCCTTGTTCTGGCCGATGCGCCCTGTTCGGGCACCGGCGCATGGCGGCGCAACCCCGATGCGAAATGGCGGATGACACCGGCAAGCCTTGCGCGGCTCAACACAATACAGGATGAGGTGCTGCAAACCGCCAGCGGCTATGTCGCACCGGGCGGGCGGCTTGTCTATGCAACCTGCTCGTTGCTGGCCTGTGAAAACCAGGATCGGGTCGACGCGTTTCTGGCCGCCAACCCCGATTGGCAGCAGAACGACGCGCTGACCCTGACACCGCTGACAGCCGGTGACGGGTTTTTCGTGGCGGTCCTGGCGCGTCGCTGACAAGCGTTCACCCCATGTGCCAGCAATCTACTGAATTGCTTTGATCAATCAAAGGTTGTAGCAATTATGCCTAACGGCAATTCACGAGTGTATTCAGGGTGAGCTTGTGGCGGTAACGAGTCTGAACTTAAAGCAAGCATGGCAGCATCTGCGCCTTGGCCTGCAATCTGCCTCTGGCTTTGCTGTTTTGCTGCTCATTTTGCTCACAATCGCGCTTTGGCCCGAATTGCGACTGGTATTTGGCGATGTTCTTGCACTGCTCCTGCCGCTGCTGGCAGTCGCATTTGTGCTTGGCGTTGCTGCGGTTCAGGCGCGCCGCCGCGAAAAACGCGCCACCCGTTTGCCGCCGCTTGTGCTAAGCGATTCGGATGGCAACACCCTTTGGTCGAGCCCCGGCACAGGCAGTACGGCGCGCAAGATTGCTCCCGATAATGGCCTTGGCCTAGCACCCCTGCTGCTGGCCGATGGCACGTTGCTCTGGCACCACGCGCCGCCTGCTCCGGCGGTTGCCAAAAATTCAATCCTTGATCTGATCGAACTGCTTCCCGTCGCCATTCTCAGCCTCGATAACGAGGGCAGGATCATCAGCGCAAACAGTGCGGCGCGCATATTGTTGGGCGCCGATGATCTGCGCGGCGTATTGCTGGAAGATCAGGCCGAAGGTTTGGGCCGCTCGATGCGCGAGCGCATTGCCGAGGCCGTGGCGGGTGAAATTTCGCGGCGTTCGGAAATTGCCCGGTGCCAGCGCGACGGGCAGGAAATGTATGTGCAGATTTCGCTGATGCACGAGGCAGGCGCCGGTGGCAACCTGATCGCCGTGCTAAGCGACAAGACCGAGCTTAAAACGCTTGAAGCACAGTTTGTGCAAAGCCAGAAAATGCAGGCCGTGGGGCAGTTGGCGGGCGGTGTTGCGCATGATTTCAACAATCTGCTGACCGCGATCAGCGGCCATGTCGACCTGCTTTTGCTGCGCCATGAAAGCGGAGACCCCGATTATGGCGACCTGATCCAGATCAGGCAGAATGCGATGCGCGCGGCAGGGCTTGTCAAGCAGCTCTTGGCGTTTTCGCGCAAGCAGACCTTGCAGCCCAAAGTGCTGAACATGATGGACACCTTGTCGGAGCTTGCGCATCTGCTCAACCGGCTTCTGGGCGAGAAGGTAACGCTCGACATAGAATATGGCGACGCGCTTTGGCCCGTGCGCGTGGATGAGCGCCAGATGGAACAGGTGATCATGAACCTTGTGGTCAATGCGCGCGACGCCATGCCAAGCGGCGGGCAGGTCAGCATATCTTCGCAAAATGAAACGCTCGCCCAACCGCTGCGCCGCAACCGCGCGATTGTGCCGGCCGGGCGCTATGTTGTGCTGCGCGTCACCGATACCGGCTGCGGAATTGACCCTGACAAGCTGGACAAGATCTTCGAGCCGTTCTTTACAACCAAGCGCATTGGCGAGGGCACGGGGCTTGGCCTTTCAACGGCCTATGGCATCATCAAACAAACCGGCGGCTATATCTTTACCGACAGCACGCCCGGCAAGGGCACGAGTTTTACGATTTATCTGCCCGCGCACAGCTTCGCGCTTTCTGCCGCGCCCATGAAAGCCAGCGAACCGGCCCAGGCCAGGCCCGAAGTGATAAAGGGGCGTATATTGCTGGTCGAGGATGAGGCTGCCGTGCGTGCCTTTGCGGCACGCGCATTGCGCCTGCGTGGTTTTGATGTTGACGAGGCTGAAAGCGGCGAGGCGGCGCTGGCCATGCTCGACAGCCCCGGTGCCGAATACCAGCTCTTTATTTCCGATGTCATCATGCCGGGGCTGGACGGCCCCGGATGGGTGCGTTTGGCAAAACCCCGCTTTCCCAACACGCAAGTGGTGTTCATGTCGGGCTATGCCGAAGATGCCTTCAACGATGGCCAGCCAAGCGTGGATGGCGCCGCGTTTCTGGCCAAACCGTTTTCGCTGAAAGACCTGACATCGCTGGCCAGCGAAAAACTGGCGCAAGCCTGAGCGCGGCTGTTTACGATTCCTCAACGAATATGCGGAACTGTGAGTTAGCTAAAAATTATATTGCATTGTTCTTGCTTTGATCTCATGTTAGCAGGAACATAATACGAACAAACCCTCCGATTGCCCGTTCGGGCGAGATATGGAATAAGAGGTAAATCATGGCGCAATCCGTGCTGGATCTTGGCGAAAGGCGACAAATGGACAAGGAAAAGGCGCTCGAATCCGCGCTCTCACAGATTGAGCGGAGCTTCGGCAAAGGCTCTATCATGCGACTGGGCGCAAACAGCCCTGTTATGGATATTGCAGCAATTTCAACAGGTTCCATTGGTCTGGATATTGCGCTTGGCATTGGTGGCCTGCCGCGCGGCCGGATTATTGAAATTTATGGCCCGGAAAGTTCGGGCAAGACCACGCTTGCGCTGCATGTGCTGGCTGAAGAGCAGAAAAACGGCGGCATCTGCGCCTTTGTCGATGCGGAACACGCGCTCGACCCGCAATATGCCAAGAAACTGGGCGTCAACCTCGATGAATTGCTGATCAGCCAGCCCGATGCGGGTGAGCAGGCGCTGGAAATTACCGAAACGCTGGTGCGTTCGGGTGCGGTTTCGGTCGTGGTTGTCGATTCGGTGGCCGCGCTTACCCCGAAATCCGAGCTTGAGGGCGATATGGGCGACCATCAGGTCGGCGCACAGGCCCGGTTGATGAGCCAGGCCATGCGCAAGCTGACCGCCGCAATCAGCCGCTCCAAATGCATGGTCATTTTCATCAACCAGATTCGCATGAAAATCGGCGTGATGTTTGGCAGCCCCGAAACGACGTCGGGTGGCAATGCGCTGAAATTCTATGCCTCGGTGCGCTTGGATATTCGCCGCATCGGCTCGCTGAAAGACCGTGACGAGGTTGTGGGCAATGCCACGCGCGTGAAGGTCGTTAAAAACAAGGTCGCGCCCCCGTTCAAGCAGGTGGAATTTGACATCATGTATGGCGAGGGCATTTCCAAACGCGGTGAACTGATCGACCTTGGCATCAAGGCCGGGCTGGTTGAAAAGTCGGGCTCGTGGTTTTCCTATGGCGATGTGCGCATCGGGCAGGGGCGCGAGAATGCCAAGACCTTCCTGAAGGAAAATGTCGAAATTGCCACCGAGCTGGAAGACAAGATCCGTGCCGCCAACGGGTTGGATTTTGAAATGCTGGCCGGCCCCGATGACACTGATGATGTGATCGTCGACGATTGAGCGCCGGAATCCATGCCAAAAGGCCATCCATGCGGTGGCCTTTTCGCGTTTAGTGCGGGCCAGCCCATAGACAGTGCCGCGCGCAAAAGCTATTTCCACTATAAATAACCGATTTGGTGGAAGAAACATGGTCACGCTCAACGACATCCGCAGCAAGTTTACCGAGTATTTCGAGAGCAACGGGCACAGCCATGTTGCAAGCTCGCCGCTCGTGCCGCGCAACGACCCGACGCTGATGTTCACCAATGCCGGCATGGTGCAGTTCAAGAATGTCTTTACCGGGCTAGAGACGCGCGACTATTCGCGCGCCGTGACCAGCCAGAAATGTGTGCGCGCGGGCGGCAAGCATAACGATCTTGATAATGTCGGCTATACCGCGCGCCACCATACGTTCTTTGAAATGCTCGGCAATTTCAGCTTTGGCGACTATTTCAAGGATGAGGCGATTCCGCTGGCCTGGAACCTGCTGACCAGGGAATACGGCATCGACAAAGACAGGCTTCTGGTCACGGTCTATCATACCGATGACGAGGCGGCCGCCCTGTGGAAAAAGGTTGCTGGCCTGCCCGAAGAGCGGATCATCCGCATCGCCACGAATGACAATTTCTGGATGATGGGCGCAACCGGCCCCTGCGGGCCGTGTTCCGAGATTTTCTATGATCACGGCGATACGATCCCCGGCGGCCCGCCGGGCAGCCCGGATGAGGATGGCGACCGTTTCATCGAAATCTGGAACCTTGTGTTCATGCAGTTTGAGCAACATGCCGATGAAAGCCGCACGGCCTTGCCGCGCCCGTCGATTGACACGGGCATGGGGCTGGAACGCTTTGGCGCGCTTTTGCAGGGCAAGCACGACAATTACGACACCGACCTGATGCGCAGTCTGATCGAGGCATCGGCCAATGCCACCAATTCCGACCCTGACGGGGCGGGCAATATCCACCATCGGGTGATCGCCGATCACTTGCGCTCCACCTCGTTTCTCATTGCCGATGGCGTTCTGCCCAGCAACGAGGGCCGCGGCTATGTGTTGCGCCGCATCATGCGCCGCGCCATGCGCCATGCGCATTTGCTGGGCGCAAAAGACCCGGTCATGCACCGATTGGTTGGCGCGCTTGTCGCGCAGATGGGGCAGGCCTTTCCTGAACTCGGGCGCGCCCGTGCGATGATCGAGGAAACGCTGAAGCTCGAAGAAACCCGCTTCAAAACCACGCTCGACCGCGGTTTGCGCCTGCTGGATGCCGAGCTTGAAGGCATGGCTGAAGGCGCGCCGCTGGCTGGTGAAACCGCCTTCAAACTTTACGACACCTACGGCTTTCCGCTTGACCTTACGCAAGATGCGCTGCGCGAAAAGGGCCGCAGTGTCGATACCGGCGGCTTTGATGCGGCTATGGCCAACCAAAAGGCAATGGCGCGGGCCGCCTGGGCGGGCTCGGGCGAGGCGGCGGATGAAAACATCTGGTTCGATATTGCCGAAAATCACGGCCATACCGAGTTTCTGGGCTATGACACCGAAGATGCCGAAGGCGCGGTTTTGGCAATTGTATGCGATGGCAACGCAACGGCCGCAGCCCAAATGGGTGACAAGGTGCAGATCGTGGTCAACCAAACCCCGTTTTACGCTGAAAGCGGCGGGCAGGTGGGCGATGCGGGCCTGCTGCGCACCGATACGGGCGCGGTGCAAGTGTCTGATGTGCGCAAAAAGGCTGGCGTTTTTGTGCATATCGGCGAGGTGATCGAAGGCACCATCAAAACCGGCGATGCAGCCCGCCTGCATGTTGATCACGCACGCCGCACGGCCATTCGCGCCAACCATTCCGCCACGCATTTGCTGCATGAGGCGCTGCGCAGCGTTTTGGGTGAGCATGTGGCGCAGCGCGGCTCGCTCAACGATGATGCGCGGCTGCGGTTTGACTTTTCCCACGCCAGGGCAATGGATGCCGATGAGCTGGCGCGTGTAGAGGTTGAGGTGAACGAATATATCCGCCAGAACAGCCCGGTTGAAACCCGTGTGATGACCCCGGATGAGGCCGAGGCCCTGGGCGCGCGCGCCCTGTTTGGCGAGAAATATGGCGACGAGGTGCGCGTTGTGTCGATGGGCAAGAAGCCGGGTTCCGGCCTTGGCGCGGGCCGCGACACCTATTCGCTGGAGCTTTGCGGCGGCACCCATGTCACGCGCACGGGCGATATTGGCGCCTTCAAGCTGCTTGGTGAAAGCGCCACGGCCGCCGGTGTGCGCCGCATCGAGGCGCTGACGGGTGCTGGCGCCACCACGCATATTGCCTGCCAGATTGCAGCGCTTGGCGCGGCCTCTGAGCAGATCAAGGCCAAGCCCGAGGATCTGGCCGCGCGTATTACCGCGCTTTTGGCTGAACGCAAGGCATTGCAGGCTGAGCTTGCCGAAACCCGCCGCAAACTGGCGCTTGGCGGGGCGGGCGGGGCTGCGCCTGTGGCCGAGGTCAACGGCATCCGCCTGTTGTCGCAGGTGGTTACAGGCGTTTCGGCCAAGGATTTGCGCGAAATGATGAACGAGCAAAAGGCCAGCCACGGCAGTGGTGTGGTCATCATGGTGGCCGATACCGACGGCAAGGCCGCCGTCGCGGTTTCGGTCAGCCCCGACCTGACGAACCGTGTCAGCGCGGTTGATCTGGTGCGCGCCGCCGCTGCCGAACTTGGCGGGCAGGGGGGCGGTGGCCGCCCGGAAATGGCACAGGCCGGTGGCAATGACCCAAGCCGTGCTGATGCCGCAATCGCAACTGTAACGAAAATGCTGGAGGCATTATGAAACAGGGCTATATCATCGCGCGGATTGATGTGCATGACGCGGAAACCTACGCGAAGTATACCGCGCAATCCCCTATTGTTGCTGCACAATTCGGCGGCGAGTTTATTGTGCGCGGTGGCCAGTGCGAACAGGCCGAAGGCGCGGGCCGCGCGCGCCAGGTCGTCATCCGCTTCCCAAGCTATGCCCGCGCGGTGGAGTTTTACCAAAGCCCCGAATATCAGGCGATTCTGCCGCTGGCGCTTGCCGGGTCCAACCGCGAACTCGTTATCGTTGAAGGAGCCTGAAATGCCCGCTTACTGGATTGCGCATGTCACCGTAACCAACCCCGAAGCCTATGGCCAATATGCCAGCCGCGCGACCGAGGCAATTGCCGCGCATGGGGGCACGTTTCTGGCCCGTTCGGGGCGCTACAAACAATTGGAGGGCAAAGACCGTGCGCGCAATGTTGTCGCGGTGTTTCCAACCTTCGAGGCGGCCATCGCCTGCTATGATTCGGCTGAATACCAGCACGCCATGAGCTTTGCCAAAGGTGCCGCCGAGCGCGATTTGATGGTGGTTGAGGGCGTTTGAACATGTGCCGGTGAAGCCCGTGCCGCGACGTTTTTGCCCCGAAAATGCCCCGGACCTAAACAATCAGTGCGCGGTCGGTCATGCCGCTCCTTGCGCCGTTCTGGTTTATGCGCGCAACGTCAACCAAACATCAAAGCTTTGCCGCCGCGAAGGTTTTGTAGTCGGAGCCATAATTCCTTGCGTAACCATTGACGCCCTTGAGGCCTGAAAAGCTGCTTGCATTCTGGTGGTCGAAGCTTGCGTTTTTCAAACGACGGTCCAGCTCGTCAAGGTCGAGTTGAACCGACAGGAACGCCGATGATTTTTTGCGCAGCTCCTGAATGCAATCATCAACCGGCCCGCCCTTTTGTGCCTTTTGCAGATCTTTCAGCATTCCGGCAAAGGCCGAAACGGCCTTTTCCGCTGCGCCCGTCAAATGTTCCATCGTCGCACCTACATTGCCGTATTCAACATCCAACTTCTTGTCTTTATTGGCCTTGCGCGCTTTTTTCAGCTCGGCTGCGGCGGTTTTTCCGCTTTTTTGAAAGACCTTGCAGTAACCTTCAAGCGAAATGGCCAGTCGCACATAATCTGTAAGCGCATCGATGCTTACATTCGGCTCTTTTGGCAAAGCCATTTCACCATTTTTGAGCTTGTCCATCACATTGTAGCTTTTGGCAAAGGCCATATAGCTGGAAAGCGTCTGCTCGGCATAAGTTTTGATAGCGGCGTAATGCGCAGAAACTTTTTTGAGCGCGTTCAATTCATCCTCGTTATTGATTGCGACGATAAATTGTTTGGCGGCCGAAGCGAGTTTCGAAATCGGTTCCATGTTTGTTTTCAGTTTCTTGCTGAAATCTTCGAAGCCGTTGCTGTCTTTGATATTGTGCGAGTCCTTGAAAATTCTGGCAATCGCGCCTGCCGCTTCTGCGCTGAGCTTGCCCATTGCAAGGGTGCTTTTCAGTGCCGGTGTCAGCGTCTTTGCGTCGATATCCGTGATCCCGGCCTTGGCCAGTTTGGCGTCGATGTCTTTTGAGTCCCCCAGCGCGACCTTGGTGCGCTCAATCAGGTTTCGAACCCCCTTGTCGACATCGCCAAGCTTCGTAAGCCCCGCCGTGATGTTTACCATGCGCGGGTCTTTGGGCGACAATTTTGTGGCCATTTTTCAATTCCAATGGAAAGCAGACTCAGCAATCTGCGGCGCAACCCTAGCACGCTTCGCAGCATTGGAACTGAAAAAGTGCCCCGCTGGTCGCGAGGCACCGTTTCGTTTTTCCCGTTTTCAGCCGGCCAGCGCGGCGTTCAGGTTCTCGTCGATCTTCTCCAGAAAACCTTCGGTGGTCAGCCATTTCTGGTTTGGCCCGACGAGCAGCGCCAGATCCTTGGTCATCCAGCCGCTTTCAACCGTGTCGACGATCACTTTTTCCAGGGTCTGCGCGAAATTCATCAGCGCGGCGTTCTCATCAAGCTTGGCGCGGTGTTTCAGCCCGCCTGTCCAGGCATAGATAGAGGCAATCGAATTGGTCGAGGTTTTTTCGCCCTTCTGGTGCTGGCGATAATGGCGCGTTACCGTGCCATGCGCAGCCTCGGATTCCACGATCTTGCCATCCGGTGTCATCAGCACCGAGGTCATCAGCCCGAGCGAGCCGAAGCCCTGCGCCACGGTGTCGGACTGCACATCGCCATCGTAATTCTTGCAGGCCCAGACAAAGCCGCCATTCCATTTCATCGCACAGGCAACCATATCGTCAATCAGCCGATGCTCATAAGTGATGCCCGCTTTCTTGAACTTGTCTTCAAACTCCTCGTCAAACACCTTCTGGAACAGGTCTTTGAAGCGCCCGTCATAGGCTTTGAGAATGGTGTTCTTGGTTGACAGATACACCGGCCAGCCCATTTGCAGACCATAATTCATGGAGGCGCGGGCAAAGTCGATGATCGAGCTGTCAAGGTTATACATGCCCATGTAAACGCCAGCGGATGCCGCGTCATAGACCTCGCGTTCAATCACCGTGCCATCTTCGCCGACGAATTTCATGCTGAGCTTGCCAGCGCCGGGGAACAGAAAGTCGGTGGCTTTATACTGGTCGCCAAAGGCGTGGCGGCCAATGACAATCGGCTGCGTCCAGCCCGGCACAAGGCGGGGCACGTTCTTGCAGATGATCGGCTGGCGGAACACGACGCCGCCCAGAATGTTGCGGATGGTGCCGTTCGGGCTGCGCCACATCTTTTTCAGGCCGAATTCCTCAACCCGCTGCTCATCGGGCGTGATGGTCGCGCATTTCACACCAACGCCATATTTCCTGATGGCTTCGGCGGCGTCAATGGTGATCTGGTCATCGGTGCGGTCACGCTCTTCCATGCCCAGATCGTAATATTTCAGGTCGATATCCAGATAGGGCAGCACCAGTTTTTGCTTGATGAAATCCCAGATGATGCGGGTCATTTCATCGCCGTCAAGCTCGACGACCGGATTGGCAACTTTGATCTTGGTCATGCTGTGCCTCATGAATTGCAATGTGATTCCGCGCCTTCATAGGGGAAATCGGGATGAAAGGGAAGGGGCGGTATACGTTGGTATACGATTATGGTTTCGGCGTTTTGGGCGGCAGGCTGGCCGCGTGTGAAAGCGCCATGCCCAGCCATTGGCGGCGATATGCGCCGTCCTGCAAACCGGCCTCATCAACCTCGATCATTCCGCCCATTGGCCTGCCGGTAAACCCCAGCGGCCTGGCACCGGGAATGGCGCGCGCCGCGGCCTCGTTCGCTTTGCCGACCCGATACATGCCACCGCCTTTATGCACGCCGCAAACCATGTGGCCGTTGAGCAGAAAACACAGACCGCCGAACATTTTCTTTTCCGAAATGCCAGCATGGCCCGCAAGATCGGCCCGCATGGCCTCGGCCAGGGTTTCGTCATAGGGCATTGCGCTCTCCAATTGCATCCCATCACGCAAAAGCGTATCACGCGGGCCATAAAAAGCGGAGCGGGAAATGGCCGGAACAGACCACACAGCACAGGCCGATTGGGGCGGACCGGGGCCGATTTTCGTGCTTGTGCGCCCGCAGATGGGCGAAAATATTGGCGGTGCGGCGCGCGCCATGTGGAATTTCGGGCTGGACCGGATGCGGCTGGTCGCCCCGCGCGATGGCTGGCCAAACAGCCGCGCCGTGGCTATGGCCAGCGGGGCGGGGCGCGTTCTGGACCATGTGCGCGTGGATGCCGATGTGAACGCCGCAACCGCCGATTTGCACTTTACCTTTGCCACAACCGCGCGCAGCCGCGACCTGACCAAGCCCGTTTTCACCCCCGAAGCGGCAATGGCCGAGGCCGCAAAGCGCATTGCGCGCGGCGAAAATGTCGGCGTGTTGTTCGGCCCCGAACGTGCGGGGCTTGAAAATGCCGACCTTGTCGGCGCCAATGCACTGATTTCCGTGCCCGTCAACCCGGCCTTTGCCTCGCTCAACCTGGCGCAATGCGTGCTGCTTACCGCCTATGAATGGCGGCGCGCGCAGGGGGTTGACCAGCATGTTTCGCTGCAAATGGGGCGTGCCGCGCGGCCCGCGCTGGCAATCGAGCGCCAGAAGCTGAACGAGCATCTGGAGGCCAAGCTCGATGCGGTAAATTTCTTCTGGCCCGAACCCAAGCGCGACAGTCTGGTCGAAAGCCTGCGCGCGCTTCTGGCGCGGTTTGATATGACCGATGCCGATATCCGCATGTTCCACGGCATTATTCGCGCCCTGACCGAAAAGCACGAAACACCCCCCGCGCCAAAATGACCGATGGCCGCGCGCCCGATACGCGCCTATTTCTGTGCCAAAGTGAAGGAAACGCCATGCCCAGTATTTTTGAAGAGGTCGGCAGCGACACCAAGCAAGCCGCGCAAACCAAAACCGCCAAGCCCGATGCGCGCCGCGCCATTGCGCGCTGGCTGATGGTGCTGTTCGGGCTGGTTGTGCTGATCATCGCCGTTGGCGGCCTGACCCGGCTAACCGATTCTGGCCTGTCGATCACCGAGTGGAACCTGCTGATGGGCACATTGCCGCCCCTGAGTGATGCCGCCTGGGCCGATGTGTTCACGAAATATCAGGCCTCGCCGGAATATCAGTTGCAAAACAGCCAGATGGACCTTGCCGCTTTCAAAAGCATCTTCTGGTGGGAATGGGGGCACAGATTGCTGGGCCGCATCATCGGGCTGGCATGGTTTCTGGGCTATGCCTGGTTTGCGCTGCGCGGCCGCGTGCCAAGTGGCTGGCACTTCAGGCTGGTGCTGATCGGCGCGCTGATCGGGCTGCAAGGGCTGGTCGGCTGGTGGATGGTTTCCTCCGGGCTGGTCGGGCGCATGGTTGATGTCGCCTCTTATCGGCTGGCGCTGCATCTTGGCCTGGCATTTGTCATTCTGGGGCTGATCGCCTGGTATGTGCTGCGGCTTGGCAAATCCTCGGTTGAGCTTCTGCAAGCACGCCGCGCGCGCGAAGTGCGGCTGTTCCGGCTTGGCGGTGTGCTGGTCGGGCTGTTGTTTGCACAAATCCTGCTGGGCGCACTGGTGGCAGGTATCGATGCCGGGCGCAGCTTCCCGACATGGCCGCTGATGGCCGGGGAGTTTTTGCCAAGCGAGAGCTTTGGCTATACGCCGATCTGGAGCAATTTCTTTGAAAACCCGGCGCTGGTGCAGTTCAACCACCGCCTGCTTGGCTATATCGCCTTTGTTTTTGGGCTTTTTGTGTGGTGGCAGGCGCGCAAATCCGCGCTGAGATCGGTGCGCAAGGCGTTCAATCTTGTGGCGCTGGCGCTTCTGCTCCAGCTTGGGCTGGGCGTTGGCACGGTCTTGCTGGCGGCGCCGCTGGACTGGGCGCTTGCCCACCAGCTTGGTGCAGTGCTGCTGTTTGTTCTGGTCATTCGCGCGCGGTTCAGGGCGGGCTATCCGGCGCGCCAAAGCCTGCGCTGACAGGCTGACCCGCCCCGGACCCGATCCGGGGCCTTTCAGCGCGGCGGAGAGGTCCCGGGTCAGGCCCGGGACGGGGTGGCGCTTTGGCTAACGCCAGTTCGGCGGGCGTTTGTCGATAAAGGCGGCGATACCTTCCTCGGTATCGCGAAAAAGCATGTTTTCAACCATCACCGCACCGGCATAGTCATAGGCTTCGGCGGGGGTCATGTTGCGTTGCGCATAAAACGCCTCCTTGCCGATTTTCACCACGGCGGCGCGTTTGGAGGCGATGATCCGCGCCAGCGCCATCGTCTCATCCTCCAGTGCCTCAAGCGGCACGGCGCGGTTGATCAGGCCAATGCGCTCGGCGCGGCTGGTCTCGATGAACTGGCCGGTTGTCAGCATTTCAAATGCCACCTTGGCGGGCACATTCCGGGTAAGCGCAACCATCGGGGTTGAGCAGAACAGCCCGACATTCACACCGTTGACCCCAAAACGCGTGCCCTCGGCGGCCAGGGCCAGATCGCATGTGGCCACAAGCTGGCAGCCGGCTGCGGTTGCAATGCCATGCGGTTGTGCGATCACCGGCTGGGGCAGGGCCTGAATGGCCAGCATCACCCGCGCACACCGCTCAAACAGGTCTTTGAAATAGGCGCGGCCCTTGTCGGCACCAGACCGCGCGGCCTGCATTTGTTTCAGGTCATGGCCTGCACAAAACGCCTTGCCCGCGCCGCGCAGAATGACCACGCGGCTGTCCGTGTCGACCTTGAGCGCATCAAACTGCCCTTGCAGCGCGGCGAGCATTTCATCGGACAGCGCATTCAGCTTGTCGGGTGTGTTCAGCGTCAGCGTGGTAACACCATCGGCGTCATCGCGCAGCAGGATATCGGGCATTTGCATTTCTCCCCCAGTTCTGAAATGCAGTTTGGGGAAGATTCAGCCGCGAGGAAAGCCCCCATGTTGCCTGTGATGACGATTGATGAATTGCACGCTGTGCTGGAGCGCGAATTTCCGCAGGTTGAGGGCCGGTTCCGGATAACCGCGCTTGCGCCGCATGAAATGACCGTGGCCATGACCGTGCGCGAGGCCGATTTACGCCCCGGCGGCACCGTGTCCGGGCCGACAATGTTCGGGCTTGCCGATGTAACATTCTATCTGGCGACAATGGCGATGATCGGCCCGCAAACCCTGACGGTCACGACAAGTTGCACCATCAACTTCATGCGCAAGCCCGCAGGGCGGGGCGACATGCTGGCCAGGGCGCGTATTCTGAAACTTGGCCGCAGCCTGAGCGTGGGCGATGTGTTGATTTACAGCGCAGACAGCGATGCCCCTGTCGCCCATGCCAGCCTGACCTATGCGATTCCGCCCGATCGGAGTGGGGTAAAATAATACCTATTTTGTAAGCCATTGATAACACAAAACAATCTGCCACTTACGGCAATTGACAGTGCGCCAAACATCGCTAAAAGGGCATCTCGGAATTCATGCGGGGCTGGCATCCAGCCATCCCCCCGACGGAACGGATACGAGATATGAAAACTTTTTCTGCCAAACCGGCCGATATTGACAAGAAATGGATCCTGATTGATGCCGAAGGCATTGTTCTGGGCCGTCTTGCAACCATCGTGGCCATGCGCCTGCGCGGCAAGCACAAGCCAACCTTCACCCCGCATATGGATATGGGCGACAATGTGATCATTGTGAATGCCGATAAAATCCAGCTGACGGGCAACAAGCGCACCGACAAAACCTATTACTGGCATACCGGCCATCCTGGCGGGATCAAGTCGCGCACGGCCGACAAGATCCTTGAAGGCGCGCATCCCGAACGTGTGGTTGAAAAGGCCATCCAGCGTATGCTGCCCGGCGGCCCGCTCTCGCGCCAGCAGATGACCAACCTGCGTGTCTACGCAAGTGCCGATCATCCGCATGAAGCGCAGAACCCTGAAGTTCTCGACATCAAGTCGATGAACCCGAAAAACACCCGGAGTGCATGAACATGTCTGACATCAAATCGCTCGACGATCTGAAAGAAGCCGTAACCGGCGAAGCCGCCGCTGTTGAAGCCGCCGTTGTTCGTGAACCCAAGCGCGATGCGCTTGGCCGCTCCTATGCCACGGGCAAGCGTAAAGATGCGGTTGCCCGCGTTTGGGTCAAGCCCGGTTCCGGCAAGGTTACCGTGAACGGCAAGCCGATGAACGACTATTTCGCACGCCCGGTGCTGCAAATGGTTATCGGCCAGGCCTTTACCGTTGCTGGTGTTGCTGGCGAGTTCGACGTGATGGCAACCGTTTCCGGCGGCGGCCTGTCGGGCCAGGCTGGCGCGGTCAAACACGGCATTTCCAAAGCGCTGACCTATTACGAGCCAAGCCTGCGCGGTGCCCTGAAAGCCGCCGGCTTCCTGACCCGCGACGCACGCACCGTAGAACGCAAGAAATACGGCAAGCGCAAAGCCCGTCGTAGCTTCCAGTTCTCCAAACGCTAAGCTGCAAACACCATTCCAAAGGGGCCGCTTTACCAGCGGCCCTTTTTTATTACGAGGGTCGATCAGTCATAAGAAGCCCCCGCTGCAAATACCGCCGAAAGCGGCAAATACACGCAAAACAAGCACAATCAGCATTGCTGGTCGCCCAAAAGGCGATATTTGTGCCAATTCTGCACTTATTCTCAGTGGATGCGGGGCCGGTTGCAACAAATGCGATGAAGCGGCTTGATTGAAACGCATGAAAGTGGCAAAGTTCCGGTCGATAAATCGGGCACAAAGTCCCTTCTATTTATTTGGAGCAGAGTATGTCCTTAAAAAGTTTCCTGATCGCAGTCGCGGCCGCCGCAACGCTGGGCGGGTGTATCAACACGAATGTCAGCTATTCCGAAATACTGCGCGAAGATCAGACGTTTAACTGGAATGTCACGCAGATCAACGTGAATGTTCCGCGCAGCCTGACAACGACCGACCGTAACGGTCAGGCCCCCAATGTCGATATCATCTGGATCGAGGAAGGGCCGGGCGATACCTATTTGCAGGTGCAGCGGATTTTTGAAGAGGGCGTTGCCCTTGGTGCTGGCCGGCTCGATGCCTCGCTCAAAGGCGGGCGCTCGGTGCGGTTGGAAGTCGAGGTGGCGCAGTTCCACACCCTGACACGCCGCGCGCGATCCAATATCGGCGGTATCCACAACGTCGATTTCTACATTCAGGCCTTTGATGCCAATACCGGCGAAGCACTCTCGCCACGGTCGTTCATCGAATCCGACCAGAAAGCCTCGGGGGGCGCACGTGCCCGCCAGGAAGATGCGGCTGGCTATACCATGCGGGTCGCCATTGTCGAGCGGATTGCCGGTGTGGTTGCCACATGGCTGGCGGTTGCGGGCGATGATGCGGTTCTGCCAAGCCACCGGATTCTGATTGGCCGTTGAACGCGCTTCAAATTTCGGAATATGGGCCGGTCATTGACCGGCCCTTTTCTTATGCGGCGGGCTTCTGGACAACGCCAGATCGGCGGCATAGTGATAGGCAGTTGCAGCATAAACCGGGTAGGGCAGACCATGCCAATTGGGGTATTCGATAGCGGGCTTGGCGGGCTGAGCATTTTGGCGGCTTTGCAAAAAAAGCTGCCAGATCAGGCCTTTATCTATTTTGGTGACAATGCGAATGCGCCCTATGGCCCAAAAGATTCCGATGAAATTTTTGCACTGACCACGGCTGCCTGCACAAGGTTGTTCGATATGGGCTGCGATCTGGTGATCATCGCCTGCAACACCTCGGCGGCGACGGCATTGCACAAATTGCAAACCGAGTGGTTGCCCAAGGGCAAGCGCCGCGTGCTGGGCGTTTTCGTGCCGATGATCGAAAACCTGACCCGCCGCAACTGGGGCGACAACGCGCCGCCCACACATACCGGCCTTGCAAATGTCGCGCTGTTTGCGACCGTGGCGACCATTTCGAGCGGTGCCTTCCCGCGCGAGCTGAAGTTTCGGGCCCGCGATGTGTTGGTGGAAGGGCAGGCCTGCCCGGGCCTGGTCGATGCGATAGAGGCGCACGACGAGGCTGGTGCAAGGCTGCTGGTGAACCGGTATGTTGGCGCAGTGCTGGAACGTTTTCCAAAACCGCAGGCCGCCGTGCTTGGCTGCACGCATTTCCCGCTGGTGCGCGACATGTTTGCCGCCGCCTTGCCACCGGAAACCCGGCTGATTGACCAGCCCGACATTGTGGCCGACAGCCTTGCCGATTATCTGGCCCGCTATCCGCATTTTGCCGAAACCGGCACGACCCGCTATCTGACCAGCGGCGATGAAGCCGCCGTCAGCGCGGGTGCGGCGCGCTTTTTGGGCCGTGATGCGCGATTTGCCGCGCTCTAGCGGCGTTGCACCCCCCGCGGATAGCCCCTAGATTAGCTGGCAACGAAAGGCCGGATCATGACGCAACACAATATCGCCATTCTTGGAGCTTCGGGCTATACGGGTGCCGAACTTCTGCGCCTGATTGCCGGGCATCCGGGGCTGCGCATTGGCGCGCTCAGCGCCGATCGCAAGGCCGGCGCGTCACTTGCCGAGGCCTTCCCGCATCTGGCGCATCTGGACCTGCCCTTGCTGCAAAAGATCGAGGATATCGACTTTTCCGGCATCGATCTGGTATTTGCCGCCCTGCCGCACGGGGTTACGCATTCGGTTGCCAAAAACCTTCCCGCACATGTGAAAATGGTCGATCTTTCGGCCGATTTCCGGCTGCGCGACGCAGCGGCTTACAAAAAATGGTATGGGCTTGAACATACGGCGATGGACCTGCAGCCAAGCGTGGCCTATGGCCTGCCCGAATTTTACCGCGACACGATCCGGGCGGCACGCATTACCGCCAATACCGGCTGTTATGTTGCCACATCGCTGCTGGCGGTGCTGCCGTTGCTTCAGGCGCAACTGGTTGATGCCGATGACATAATTATCGATGCCGCATCGGGGGTTAGCGGGGCAGGGCGCGCGGCAAAAGAGGCGAACCTGTTCACCGAAGTCTCGGAAGGGTTTCATGCTTATGGCGTGGCGGGCCACCGGCATATGGGCGAGTTGGATCAGGAAATGTCGGCCGCTGCCGGGCGGGCGGTTGAATGCAGCTTTACCCCGCATTTGCTGCCGCAAAACCGTGGGATGATGGCCACGATCTACCTGCGCGGCGATGCAAAAGCCGCCCATGAAGCCCTTGTTGCAAAATATGCAGATGAGCCATTTGTCGACATTCTTGCGCCAGGCCAAACCCCTGCCACCCGCCATGTACGCGGCTCCAACCGCTGCAAAATCGGTGTTGTGGCCGATCGGCGCGCCGGGCGGATGATTGTGGTTTCGGTGCTGGATAATCTGATGAAGGGCGCCTCGGGCCAGGCTTTGCAGAATGCGAACCTGATGCTTGGCCATCCTGAAACCCTGGGGCTGGATATGGCCCCCGTATTCCCATAGGAGCTCAATGGCCGGACTTCGTAAAAAACGCCGCGTTCAGCTTATTGCCATTTGCATGACCTTGCTTGTCGGGGCGTCGGTTCTTATCGGGATCGGTGCGAAAGACAGCATCAACCTGTTCCGCTCGCCCAGCGAGGTTGTGTCAAACCCTCCTAGGGCAAGTGAGGTGTTCAAACTTGGCGGGCTTGTGCTGGAAGGCAGCCTGATGCGGGGCACCGAGGCGACATTCGTGGTGACCGACACCAACGAGGATATTCCGGTGCGTTACGTCGGGCTGGACCCTATTCCAGACCTGTTTGCTGAAGGGCGCGGCACGGTGGTGACGGGGCAAATGGAAGGTGGCGTATTCGTCGCCACCACGATTTTGGCCAAACATGACGAAAAATATGAACCCACCGAGGTGATCAACGCGCTCAGCGCGCAAGGCGTCGACATCACGGCGAATAATTAGTTAAGGCCATCTCAACGGGTTTGTAACTTTTTTCGGTAATACTCCGGCAATCTTAACCAAATTGTCAGGAATACCGAGATGGCGTCAATTGACGATCTGATAGATGGAATACTTGCGCGTGAAGGCGGCTTTGTAAACGACCCGGATGATCCGGGCGGGGCCACGAATTACGGTGTGACCATTGGCACCCTGCGCCGTTTGGGCCTGGATGTGGATGGCGATGGCGATATCGACACCGATGATGTGAAAAAACTGCCGCTTGCAACGGCGCGCAAGATCTATCGGAAGCACTATTTTGAAGATAGCGGCATTGCCGGTCTGCCCGCGCCGCTTCAGCCCAGCGTGCTGGATATGTATGTGAACGCCGGGGCCAATGCGATAAAGATCTTGCAGCGCCTGCTTGGTGAATTTGGCCAGCCGGTTGCCATTGATGGCCTGCTTGGCCCCCTGACACAGGCCGCCGCGGCGCGCGCCTTGCGGGCCGCCCCCGACCATTTTGTAAATGCCTATGGCATAGCGCGCCGCAACTACTACTACGCCCTGGCCGATGCCCGCCCGGCCAGCCGTAAATATGCGCGACGGCGTGATGGCGGCAAGGGCGGCTGGATTTTGCGCGCCGAAGAATTCATCTCCGAGGAATATCGTCTTACCGCCGCCCAACATGCGGCCCGCACAGGAGCCTGGTAATGGCATTGATCAATATCGGACGCACAGCCGAACAGGTAGGCGGCGCTGTTGCCCAGGTTGCCGAGGTTTTCACCAGCAATGCGACCAAGGCAGAAGCCGCCGCAACCACGCGTTATACGGCCGCAATCACCCAGGCGGGGGCCGAATTCGAGGGCGCGCGCGACGGCTGGTTTGACCAGTTTGTAAACGGGCTCAACCGGCTGCCGCGCCCGCTTCTGGCGATTTCGACGATCGGGCTGTTTGCCTATGCAATGGCAGCTCCCGAAGGGTTTTCGGTGCGGATGCAGGGGCTTGCCTATGTGCCCGATCCGCTTTGGTGGCTGCTTGGGGCGGTGGTTTCGTTCTATTTTGGGGCGCGCGAGCTGCACTATTTTCGCGGCTATGCGCCGCGCGTGCCCGCCCCGGCAGTGCCAAACAAGGCTTTAACGTCACCGCAAGCTGAAATTAACGATGCGCTGGAAGACTGGCGCGCGAATCTCTAGCCATTCGGGGCGGCCCGCGACGCAAGGCCGCCCCCCCATCACGCAATTGAAAATTGCAACTACTGCTCCAGCATCTATGATGATCCGTGTCACATGGATGGAGCCAACAGATGATTGCCGAACTCGGCCACTTTGCCCTGATATTCGCACTGGCTGTGGCCGGTATTCAAACTGTTGTTCCAATGATTGGCGCCTGGCGGGGCTGGCATGACTGGATGCGCGTTGGCAATATTGCCGCATATGCGCAGTTTATTGCGGTTGCTTTTGCCTTCGCGGCCCTGGCCAACGCCTTTGTGACCTCGGATTTTTCGCTGGCGCTTGTTGCAAGCAACTCGCATTCAGCCAAGCCGCTTCTCTATAAATTCACAGGTGTCTGGGGCAATCACGAAGGCTCTCTTTTGCTCTGGATACTGATTCTTACGCTGTTTGGCGCGCTTGTCGCCGCATTCGGGCGCAACCTGCCGCCAACCCTGCGCGCGCGCGTTCTGTCGGTTCAGGCGATGATCGGTGTCGCATTTCTGGCGTTCATGCTGTTCACCTCCAACCCGTTTTTGCGGCTGGTATCGCCGCCGCTTGATGGAAATGACCTCAATCCGCTGCTGCAAGACCCCGGCCTCGCCTTTCATCCGCCATTTTTGTATCTTGGTTATGTCGGGCTTTCGACGGCATTTTCATTTGCGATTGCAGCACTTATCGAAGGCCGGGTCGATGCGGCCTGGGCCCGTTGGGTGCGGCCCTGGACGCTGACGGCCTGGATGTTCCTGACCATTGGCATCGCTATGGGCTCGTGGTGGGCCTATTATGAACTTGGCTGGGGCGGCTGGTGGTTCTGGGATCCGGTTGAAAATGCAAGCTTCATGCCGTGGCTGATTTCCACCGCCCTGCTGCATTCGGCCATTGTGGTTGAAAAACGCGACACGCTCAAAAGCTGGACGGTGCTTTTGGCAATTCTGGCATTTTCCTTCAGCCTGATCGGGGCGTTCCTGGTGCGCTCTGGGGTGCTGACCTCGGTTCACGCATTTGCCAACGATCCCGAGCGCGGAAAGTTCATTTTGGGAATTCTGGTTGTTGCGATTGGCGGTGGCCTTACGCTTTATGCGGCGCGTGCGCCCAGCCTGCGCAGCAACTCGGCCTTTTCATCCATCAGCCGCGAAAGCGGTCTTGTGCTGAACAATCTGCTGCTGATTGTGGCGACGGTGATCGTGTTCATCGGCACGATCTGGCCCCTGGCGAACGAGGCGCTGACAGGTTCCGTTGTTTCGGTCGGCGCGCCGTTCTTTGATCTGACCTTCACGCCATTCATGGTGGTGCTGGCCATGCTTTTGCCAATGGGTGCCATTTTGCCGTGGAAACGCGCGCAGCTTGGCCGCAATCTGCGCCCGCTCTACGGGGTGGTTGCGCTGTCGGTGGCACTTGGCGCTGCCGTTTGGGCGTTCAACACCGGCGGGCGGATTTTGGGGCCGGTCGGGCTGGTGCTTTCATCCTGGATTGTGCTGGGTGCCGTGGCCGATATTGCCAACAAGGTGCGTCTGCGTGCTGTGCCACTGGCCGAATCGCTGCGCCGGGCGCGCAATTTGCCGGGCGCCGATTGGGGCCGTTTCTTTGCCCATGCCGGCTTTGGCCTGACAATATTCGGCATTGCCGCCGTAACCGCATGGGAGGTTGAGGCAAACCGCGAAATGGCAGTCGGCCAAACCATGCAGCTTGGCGCCTATGAATTGCGGCTGGATGCGGTCGAGGAAATTCAGGGGCCGAACTATTCCGCCCGCCGCGGGGTGTTCACCTATTTCCGCGACGGTCGGGAACTTGGCCAGCTTCTGCCGGAAAAACGTTTTTACCCCGTGCAGCAAATGCCCACGACCGAGGCCGCCATCACGCTTGGATTGTGGCGCGACCTCTATGTCGTATTGGGCGATCCGCAGCAGGCGGGGGGCTATGCCGTGCGTGCCTTCATCAAACCGTTTGTGAATTGGATCTGGATTGGCGCATTGGTCATGGCGCTTGGCGGCATTGTCAGCCTGATGGACAGGCGCTACCGGATTGCGGCGCTCAAAAGCCGCAGCCCGCGCGGTATTGTTCCGGCGGAGTAGGCAAATGCGCAGATTTGTCTTTTTGCTGATTCTCGTCGCCAGCCCCATGCTTGCGGTAACACCCGATGAAATGCTGGATGATCCGGTGCTGGAAGCGCGTGCGCGTGAAATTTCCAAAGGGCTGCGCTGTGTTGTTTGCCAGAACGAGAATATTGACGATTCCAACGCCGCAATCGCCCGAGACCTTCGGCTTTTGGTGCGCGAAATGTTGGTGGCGGGCAATAGCGATGACGATGTCGTTGCCGCGCTCGTGGCGCGCTATGGCGAATTTGTGCTGCTGCGCCCCAGTATGAACGGTGCCAATGTCATTTTATGGTTTGCCGGGCCGGCGCTGCTTTTGGCCGGGCTTGGCATGGCGATTCTCTATATCCGACGCCGCCCAAGGCCGGTGGCTGACAGGCTCAACGCGGCCGAGGAAGCGCGGATTGCCACGCTGATGCAAGAGGAATAGCCAGGCTTATGTCGGAAAGCACCCTGCTTTACACAGTGGCCGACGGGGTGGTGACCATCACGCTCAACCGCCCCGATGTGATGAACGGGCTGAACCGCGCTTTGCGCGCGGCACTGCTGGAGGCGGTCAGGCGCGCACCCACCGATGGCCGCGTGCTGGTGATGACCGGCGCGGGCCGTGCCTTTTGTTCCGGGCAAGACCTGAGCGGCGATGTCTCACCAGAAGATCTCGACCTTCAAGCAACGCTGCGCGACGAATACGAGCCGCTTTTGCGCGCCATTTATGATTGCCCCATCCCCACGATTTCCGCCGTGAACGGGCCTGCCGCTGGGGCAGGGGCGAATATCGCGCTGGCCGCCGATGTGGTGATCGCCGCGCAGTCTGCGGTGTTTATCCAGGCCTTCACCCGCATCGGGCTTATTCCGGATGCCGGCGGCACCTATTGGCTGCCGCGCCAGGTCGGGTTTGCGCGCGCAATGGGCGCGGCCCTGTTTGCCGAAAGCATTCGCGCCGAACAGGCGGCACAGTGGGGGATGATCTGGGAAGCCGTGCCCGATGCCGAATTTGCCGCCCATGTCGCCGCGCGCGCCGCGCATCTGGCCAAGGGGCCAACGCAAAGCTATGCGCTGCTCAAACAGGCATTGCGGGCCAGCTTTGACAACGATCTTGATGCACAATTGGCGCTGGAGGCGCGTTTGCAGGCCAGGGCCGGTGCTTCGGATGATTTTGCCGAGGGCGTTGCCGCCTTTAAGCAAAAGCGCGCGCCTCGCTTCAAGGGCCACTAGCCCCCTTGACCTTGCCGCCCGGCCCGCCATTCTGGCGCGATGACCAGTTTAGCGCAGGCCAAGCCATCCCCGATTCCCCATGATGCCGCGCGCGGTGCGCTCGCGCGCGCGCGCTTTGCCGATCTGCCCGGTGATCTGCCCGCGCTGATCGAAGGCGTGGCCGGGTGCAGCCCCTATCTGGATGCCTTGCTGTCGCGCGAGGCTGAATGGCTGGCCAGCATCGCAAACACCCCGTTGGCCGAGGTTCTGGCCGCAGCATTGGTTGCGGAAGGTGAAAACTTCAACGCGCTTTCCGATGCGTTGCGCCAGGCCAAGCGCCGCGTGGCCCTGCTGACCGCCCTGGCCGATCTGGGCGGGCTGTGGTGCCTCGAAGATGTCACCGGCGCGCTTACGGCCCTGTCGGATTTCGCGGTAAATACCGCCCTTCGCCACCTGATTGCCGCCGAAATTGCGCGCGGCAAAATTCCCGGCGCCAGTATGGGTGATATCGACGAGGCTGCGGGCATGGTCGCGCTGGCTATGGGCAAGGGCGGGGCGGGCGAGTTGAACTACTCATCCGACATAGACCTGATCATGCTGTTTGATGAAACCCGGTTTCAGCCCGATGATTATGCCACGGCACGGGCGGCCTTCATCCGGGTGACACAGCGCATGGTCAAGCTGCTGTCGGAGGTCACCGCCGAGGGCTATGTGTTTCGCACCGATCTGCGCCTGCGCCCCGACCCTTCGGTCACGCCGGTCTGTATCGCAATGGAGCCGGCCGAAAGCTACTATGAATCCCTTGGCCGCACCTGGGAGCGGGCAGCCTTTATCAAGGCGCGGCCCTGTGCGGGGGCCATAGCGGCCGGGCAGGGGTTTTTGGACAGGCTCACACCGTTTGTCTGGCGCCGCCACCTCGATTTTGCCGCCATTGAAGATGCGCATAACATGCGTCTGCGCATACGCGACCATAAGGGGCTGGCGGGCGCAATCTCTGTGGCGGGCCATGATCTGAAGCTCGGGCAGGGCGGCATTCGCGATATCGAGTTTTTCGCGCAAACCCGCCAGCTTATCTGTGGCGGGCGCGATGCCGATCTGCGCCAGCGCGGCACACGGGCGGCACTGGCGGCACTAGCAAAAAAAGGCTGGATCGACCCTGAAACGGCCAGTGCGCTCGATGCGGCCTATATTGCACATCGCACGCTCGAACACCGGCTGCAAATGCTGGATGATGCGCAAACCCATATCATTCCGGAACCCGCCGAGAAACGCGCGCGGCTGGCGGCGTTCTGTGGTGCCAGCGATCAGGCGGCTTTCGAGGCCGAGGTTCTGGCGCGGTTGCAGCGGGTGCAGTCGCTGACCGAACCGTTTTTCAGCCGCGATACGCCCGCAGCCCCCAGCGAGACCCCGGATTTCGAACGCCCCGAACTGGCCGAAAACCTGTTTGCTGCCTGGCCGCGCTATCCGGCATTGCGCACCGCGCGCGGGCGCAAATTGTTCGACGGGCTGAAACCGGCGCTGCTTGCACGTCTGGCCCGCGCACCCAGCCCGGACGAGGCCTTGTTGCAATTCGATGCCTTTCTGCGCGGTCTGCCCGCCGGTGTCCAGCTTTTCGCCCTGTTCGAGGCGAACCCGGAACTGCTTGAAATGCTGGTGGATATCTGCGGCTCCGCCCCTGAACTTGCGCGCTATCTGGGCCGCAATCCGAAAGTGTTCGATGCGGTGATCGGCTCCGATTTCTTTGGCCCCTTGCCCGATATGGCCACAATGGCACGCGGCCTTGCTGCGGCACTGCAAGCGGCACAGGATTACGAGGATGCGCTGAATGCCACCCGCGTCTGGGCGCAGGAATTGCGCTTTCGCATCGGGGTGCATCTGCTGCGGGGCATTTGCAGCGCCGCGCAATCGGCCAAGGCCTATTCCGACCTTGCCGAAACCTGCCTTGCGCAGCTTTTTCCCATTGTCTGCAAGCATCTGGCCGAACGGCACGGATTTGCACCCGGCAAGGGCGCTGCGGTTATTGCTATGGGCAAGCTAGGCTCGCGCGAGATGACGGTCACCTCCGATCTGGACCTGATCGTCATTTATGATGGCAGCGAGCAGGGCGAAAGCGATGGCAAGCGCCCGCTTCTGCCGGGGCCATATTATGCGCGGCTGACGCAATCGCTGATTTCGGCACTGACCGTGGAAACCAGCGAAGGGCGGCTTTACGAGGTCGATTTGCGGCTGCGCCCCTCGGGGCGCAAGGGGCCGGTTGCCGTGGCGCTAAGCGCGTTTGAAACCTATCATCGGCAAGAGGCCTGGACATGGGAGCATTTGGCGCTGCTGCGCGCCCGCGTGGTGGCCGGAACGCCCGAAATGCTTGGCGCAACGGCTGCTGCCCTGAGCGCGGCTCAAAACCTGCCGCTTGATGCCGCGCAGATCCGCACCGATGTGGTTGAAATGCGCGCCCGCCTTGCCGCTGCCAATGCCGCTCATGATGATTTTGCCTGGGAGGTTAAGCTTGGGCGCGGGCGTTTGCTGGATATCGAACTGATGCTGCAAGCCGGCGCGCTTATGCGCAATGTCACCAACAAGCGCGCAGCGCCGGCAATGGCGCGCGCGCTGGCCCGCGACGGCTGGCTCGGCAAGGACGAGCTTGCGCAGCTTGAAGCGGCCTTGACTTTGTTCGCCACGGTGCAGCAAATCGGGCGGCTGGCGATTGATGGGCGGCTCGAACCGGCGCGCGCCGGCCAGGGGGTGATGGATTTACTGTGCCGCGCCACCGAAACCGCCGATACTGCGGTGCTGGAAACCCTGTTGTTACAGGTGCAAAGTGAAATGTGCGCGCTGATCGACAGCAAGCTCGGCAAGCAGGAGGCATAGCAGATGGTCGACAAGGGCGGACATGACGACGACCCGCGCGGGCTGATTTTTGAAAGCTACCGCATTGCGGGCATCACGCCCGGTGAATGCCGGTCGATCTTTCTGGACTGGGCCATGAATGTGCCGCAGTCGCGCGATACCTCGGCCGCGATTGCCGCCTTGTTGGCGCGCTACGCCGCCGCCCACCCCAACCACCCGATGACACAGGTTTTGCGCGACGGACAGGCCGCGCCCGCACGGCCGCGCCGCCGTGGCGGGGCTATGGGGCGCAACCGCGGCTAGCTCTGCCAGCCGTCCCTGCACAAGTCATCCAATATCCGCGCCCAGCTGCGCGCGCCCTTGTGAAAACTGCGCAGGTCATATTTTTCATTGGGCGAATGAATGGCGTCATCCTCCTGCCCAAAGCCGATAAGGGCCGAGTCCATGCCCAGAATGCTGCGAAACAGCGCCACGATGGGAATGGACACGCCGCTGCCGATCATCGCGGCGGGCTGGCCCCATTCTTCGCCCAAAGCCGCGGCACTGCGCCTGTAAACCGGCGCATCCGTTTGCATGTTCAGCCCGCGCGAGCCGTCTTTGCTTTTGAAGCTCAGCCGCATGTCGGCGGGAATTTGCGCCTGAAGCCAGGCGCGAAAACTGGCGCGAATGGCCTCCGGATCCTGATCGCCCACAAGGCGGAAGCTGACCTTTGCATTTGCGTTGGCAGGCAGCACGGTTTTGAAGCCGGGGCCGGTATAGCCGCCCCAGATGCCGTTGACCTCAGCTGTCGGGCGCGCCCAGATATTTTCCAGCACCGAAAAGCCGGATTCGCCCGCCGGAACGCCCAGCCCGACCGCGCCCAGAAATGCCGCTTCGCTGAAATCAAGCGCGGCCCATGCGGCACGGGTGGCCTTGTCCAGTTCCGGCACGCCATTGTAAAAGCCGGGCAGGGTGATGCGACCATGCGCATCGTGCAGCGCGCCCAATGCGCGGGCAAGAATGTGGATGGGGTTTACCGCCGCCCCGCCATACATGCCGGAATGCAGATCGAAGCGCGCGCCGTGCAGCGTTACCTCTTCGGCCAAAGTGCCGCGCAGGCTGGTGGTGATGGCCGGCGTTTCGCGGTTCCACATATTCGTGTCGCAAACCAGCGCGATGTCGGCCGAAAGCGCGCCCTGATGCGCCTCAAGAAAGGGGATGAGCGAGGGCGAGCCGCTTTCCTCCTCACCCTCCAGCAGAATCGTGATATTGCCGGGCAGGGCGCCTGTGACCTCCTTGAAGGCGCGGCAGGCTTCGACAAAGGTCATGAGCTGGCCCTTGTCATCGGCGCTGCCACGTCCGCGCAGCAGCTTGCCATGCGCACCGTCTTCAAGTTGCGGCGCGAAGGGCGGGGTGTTCCAGTCTTCCAGCGGGTCAACCGGCTGCACATCGTAATGGCCATAAAACAGAATATGCGGGCCGTTCGCCACATGCCGGGCCACAACCATCGGGCGGCCCGGCGTGTCATGCCGTGTGGTGGTAAAACCGATGCTGGTCAGGTCATCGACCAGCCAATCGGCGGCGCGGGTGCAATCCTCGGCATAGGCGGGGTCGGTTGAAATGCTGGGAATGCGCATGAGCGCGAAAAGGCGCTCGATGGCGGCGTTTTGGTTTTGGTCAATCCGGGCAAGAACAGCGTTCAGCATTTTGGGCCTTTCACATGAAAACGGGCGCCGAAGCGCCCGCCATGTGCCATTGGGGTTAGCTTAAAGGAACGGGTCGGACGGATTGCCGCCGCCTGAAAGGATTGTATCTTCGCAGCGGGCGTGCTGGCCAAGCGTAGCTGTGGTGCCGGCAAGCGAAAAGCGGGTGATTTCGCTGCTATTGGCATTGCCCAGATACAGCGTGTTCCCGGCCCGCACTTCGCGCAAAAAGCGTGTCAGGTCATTGTCGGGCGTGACAATCGTTACCTGAATCATGTCATTTGCCTTGGAGCCTGTAAGGTTCCAGATCGGGCGATTGTCAATTTTGACAACAAATTCAACATCCTGAATCATGTCGCCAAAATTCCAGTTCCCGCTTTGAAAGCGGATGGAAACCCGACCGTCTTGCCAGGTAAACAGGCTGAAGCTGAAATCATTGTTGTTTGCCGTGCGGCTTTCGCAGCTCAAAAACCCGTCAGTATGAACATTGCGGTCAAGCCGCCAGCTGCCCCGGCTATACAATGTATCCCATGAATCATAGCCAGCCCATTCGCTTTGCGCGAATGACGGTGCGCCCATAACGGCCAAAACAGCCGCTACGGCCAAAAGACGAAGTTTTCTAAACATAGCACTTAAATCCCTGTTCGTGACGTTTAATCGCGAACAGTAAACCACCAGATTCCGTTTGCGGCAAGCCTGTGGTTCCTAGGCGGGTGCAAAAGTGAAAGCATTTCGGGCGGAACAATGCCGCTGGCCTAGCCTTTGTGAATCCAGCCGCCGCCCAGAATGCGCGGGCCTTCGGGGGCGTAAAACACGCAGGCCTGGCCGGGGGCAACGCCCTGTTCGGCCACGGCAAGCTCCACCTCGGCCGTGTTGGGGCCGGTGGGGCGAATGCGCGCCGGGGTCGAGGGGCGGGTGGAGCGGACTTTCACCTCAACCTCCCAACCCTGTTCGGGTGCATCTTCAAAGGCGGCATCGCCAAGCCAGTTGATTTCGCGCACCGGAACGCGGCGCGTGGCAAGGTCTTCGCGCGGGCCGACAACAACCTGGCGGCGATCGGCATCGAGTTTGACAACGTAAAACGGCTCTCCACCACCAATGCCAAGGCCCCGCCGCTGGCCGATTGTGTAGTGGATCACGCCATTATGTTCGCCCAGAACGCGGCCATCGACATGCACGATTTCGCCGGGCTGCGCGGCACCGGGGCGCAGTTTTTCAATGACCGCAGCGTAAGAGCCATTGGGCACAAAGCAAATATCCTGACTGTCGGGTTTATCGGCCACGCCAAGGCCGAATTCAGCCGCCAAAGCGCGGGTTTCGGCTTTGGATGCCAGATGCCCGAGCGGGAAGCGCAGATAATCAAGCTGGCTTTGCGTGGTGGAAAACAGAAAATAGCTTTGGTCGCGGTCCGGGTCGGCGGCTCGGTGCAGCTCGGCCTTGTGCGGGCCGACAGCGCGCTGAATGTAATGGCCTGTCGCCATGCAATCGGCATTCAGATCGCGCGCCGTTTCCATCAGATCACGAAATTTCACCCGCTCGTTGCAGCGAATGCAGGGCACAGGTGTTGCGCCCGCCAGATAGGCATCGGCAAATTCATCCATCACGGCTTCACGAAATTTGTTTTCGTAATCAAGCACATAATGCGGAAAGCCCATTGTTTCAGCCACGCGGCGTGCATCGTGAATATCGCGCCCCGCACAGCAGGCGCCCTTTTTGGCCAAAGCGGCACCGTGATCGTAAAGCTGCAGGGTCACGCCAACCACATCATAGCCTTCGCGCGCCAGCAGCGCCGCCACGACCGATGAATCCACCCCGCCGGACATGGCCACAACCACCCGCGTTTGTGCAGGGGGTTTGGCAAAGCCAAGCGAATTGAGCGTTCTGGTTGGGGCGAGCAAGGTGTCGGGCATGATGATCCTGTCAAACTTGCCGTGTTATATAGGAAAATCCGAAGCATTCTCAAGGCGTGGTTTCACATACGCTTAACCCCTGACGCGCAGTCTTGACCCAGCGAAATGATCCAGGGGTGGACAATGTTTATTCGACGCGAGATCGGCCCGGCTGCGGTGCGGCTGCCCGATGGCACAATTCTTACACGTTCCGACCTGCCCGCGCGCGACACAACGCGCTGGGTGGCACACCGAAAGGCCATTGTTGTGCAGGCGGTCGAATCAGCACTTCTGACGCTGGAACAGGCCTGTGAAATGTATGATCTGTCGGAAGAAGAGTTCGCATTATGGCAAGATGCGCTATCCAGCCACGGCCGCAAGGGGCTTTTGGTTACAAAAATACAACATTATCGACAACCTTAGCGTGTTATTGTAATCTTCTGTAAACCAGTAAGTGTTGGTTAACCTTTCTAATCCTTAATGCAATGGTGCAAAGGAATTAAGCGTTACGGAGGATTAGCATGAGAATATTGTTGGTCGAGGATGACCCGGCAACATCGAAAAGCATCGAGATGATGCTCACCAGCGCCAGCCTCAATGTATTCTGCACCGATCTGGGTGAAGAGGGCATCGATCTGGCGCGGTTTTATGACTATGACCTGATCTTGCTCGACCTCAACCTGCCCGATATGCATGGGCACGAGGTTTTGCGCCAGCTGCGCACCGCAAAGATCGACACGCCTATCCTCATTCTGTCGGGCTTTGATGATGCCGAATCAAAAATCAAGGGTTTCGGCTTTGGCGCCGATGATTACCTGACCAAACCCTTCAACCGACAGGAACTGATCGCGCGCATCCACGCGATTGTGCGCCGCTCCAAAGGGCACTCGCATTCGGTTATCGAAACCGGGCGCGTCGTGGTGAATCTCGATGACAAAACCGTCGCGGTTGATAACCGGCCCGTGCATCTGACCGGCAAGGAATACCAGATGTTCGAGCTGTTGAGCCTGCGCAAGGGCACAACGCTGACCAAGGAAATGTTCCTCAACCATCTTTACGGCGGTCTGGACGAGCCGGAGTTGAAAATCATCGACGTGTTTATCTGCAAGCTGCGCAAGAAGCTGACCACCGCACTGAACGGCGACAATTACATCGAAACCGTTTGGGGCCGCGGCTATGTGTTGCGCGACCCGATTGACGTGGCCCCACAAAAGATCGCCGTCTAGCACCTCGGTCGGCCCGGATGAATTTGCGCTACCGGGCCAGGTTTGGGCTGGAAATTTCGCCCCGCATTGCTATCCCTTAGGGGGAAAAGGGGGCGGCGATGGCAAAAAAATCTGCAAGTAATGCGCTTGTTGCAGCACGCGCCGAATGGATGCGTTTGGCGGCACAGATTGATGCGGCCAATCTGGCCTATCATCAGCAAGATGCGCCCGAAATTCCGGATGCCGATTATGATGCGCTGAAAGCACGGCTTCTGGCGCTTGAAGCCGATTTCCCGCAGCTGGCAGGCGCAGACTCGCCCTCTGCCAAAGTTGGCGCGCCCGCTGCCAGCGGCTTTGGAAAAATCAGACATGCCGTGCCCATGCTCAGCCTTGGCAATGCGTTTGACGATGCGGATGTGGCCGATTTCATCACCCAGATCCGGCGTTTCCTGAACCATGACGGCCCCCTGGAGCTAACCGCCGAACCGAAAATCGACGGGCTGTCGCTTTCGCTGCGCTATGAAGATGGCGCGCTTGTTCATGCCGCCACGCGGGGCGATGGTGCCGAGGGTGAAAACGTAACCGCCAATGCGCGCACAATTGCCGAAATCCCCCAGAAAATCGGGAATGCCCCAAAGGTGCTGGAAGTGCGCGGCGAGGTCTATCTGCGCCATGACGAATTTGCCACGCTCAACGAACGCCTGGCCGCAGAGGGGCAAAAAACCCTTGCCAACCCGCGCAATGCCGCCGCTGGCAGCCTGCGCCAGCTCGATGCCAGCATCACAGCCGCGCGCCCTTTGCGCTTTTTCGCCTATACCTGGGGCGAGGTTTCGGCCCCGCTGGGCGCCACCCAAACCGGGGCACTGGCGCGGCTGGGGGAATTCGGTTTCAAGATAAACCCGCTCACCCGGCTTTGCCCCGATCTGGAAACCCTGCTCGCCACCTATGCCGAGATTGAATCGCAGCGCGCCACGCTTGGCTATGACATTGACGGCGTGGTCTACAAGGTCAACGACCTTGCCCTGCAAGCCCGGCTGGGGTTTCGCACCACCACGCCCCGCTGGGCCATCGCCCATAAATTCCCCGCCGAACTGGCCACGACCGAGCTTTTGGGCATTGATATTCAGGTCGGCCGCACCGGCGCGCTTTCACCCGTCGCGCGGCTGCGCCCTGTCACGGTTGGCGGTGTAGTCGTTTCCAACGCCACGCTGCACAATGCCGATTATATTGCCGGGCGCGATAGTTTCGGGGCCGAAATCCGCGACGGCCGCGACATTCGCATCGGCGATTGGGTAACGGTCTATCGCGCGGGCGATGTGATACCGAAAATCAAGGATGTCGACCTTGCCCGCCGCCCCGATAGTGCCGTGCCTTACATATTTCCCACCACTTGCCCCGAATGCGGCTCGGAAGTTCTGCGCGAGGAAGGCGAGGCCGTGGCGCGCTGCACGGGAGGGCTGATTTGCCCCGCGCAAGCCCTTGAAAAACTTCGGCATTTCGTGAGCCGCAGCGCCTTTGACATCGAAGGGCTGGGGGCCAAGCAGATCGAGGCGTTCTTTGCCGAAGGCTGGGTGAAGGAACCCGCCGATATCTTTGAAATTGAACACAAATATGCCGAAACCCTGCGCAAGCGCGACGGGTGGGGCGACAAATCGGTCGCCAAGCTGGTTGAGGCGATCAATGCGCGCCGCAGCATCCCGCTCAACCGCCTGCTATTCGCGCTCGGCATCCGCCATCTGGGCGAAACGGCAGGGCAGGTTCTGGCGCGGCATTATACAAGCTGGGCTGCGTTCTATGCCGCAATTCAGGCCGCCGCCCCGCTGGAAGGTGATGATTGGGACGAGCTTAACAGCATCGACGGCGTTGGCCCCGTGCTGGCAACCGCGCTGGTCACCTATTTTCACAATGCCGAAACGCGCGCGAGCGTCGAGCGGCTTATCGCGCATCTGACGGTTGAGGATGTTGCGGCACCCAGTGCCAGCAGCTCGCCCGTGGCCGGCAAAACCGTGGTTTTCACCGGAACGCTCGCGCGGATGACCCGCGCCGAAGCCAAGGCCACCGCTGAAAACCTGGGCGCAAAGGTCTCCGGCTCGGTCTCGGCAAAAACCGATATGCTGGTTGCAGGGCCGGGCGCGGGCGCCAAGCTCAAAACCGCGCAAAGCCTGGGGGTGCAGGTGCTATCGGAGGATGAGTGGCTTGCGCTCATCGCCTGATTGCGCCTTGATACAGCGATGAGCATTGGCCGCCCCGAAATTCTGTTCCCGCTTTTTGCGTCTCTCACGGGGCTTGAAGGCGTTGGCCCGAAAACGGCCGAGCTTTTAGGCAAGATGAACATCACCCGCCCGCGCGATTTGCTGTTCACACTGCCAACCAGCGGCACCGACCGCCGCCTGCGCCCCACAATTCAGGGGCTGACATTTCCGCAAACCGTAACGGTCGAGGTGGAGGTTGGCCTGCACCAGCCCCCGGCGCGGCGCGGCCCTTACAGGGTTTTCGTGCGCGATTCAGCGACCGAATTTCAACTGGTTTTCTTCCATCCGCGTGGCGACTGGCTGGCAAAAACCCTGCCCGAAGCTGCGCGGCGCGTGGTCTCGGGAAGGGTGGAGGTGTTTGACGGTATCGCGCAAATGTCGCATCCCGACCATATTTTATTGCCATCCGAGGCTGACAGCCTGCCGCAATATGAGCCGGTTTATCCGCTCACCGCCGGGTTGGGTTTGCGCGCAATGACCAAGGCCGTGCGCGCCGCCCTTGACCGCGCCCCGATGCTGGCGGAATGGGCTGATGCCAGCCTGCTTGCAGCGCGCAACTGGCCGGGCTGGCGTGCGGCGCTGGAGGCCGCGCATAACCCCACGGGCATCGCCGATCTGGCGGCCAATAGCCCGGCACGCGCGCGGCTGGCTTATGACGAATTGCTGTCGCATCAGGTAACGCTGGCCATTGCGCGGGCGCGGGCGCGGCGCAAAAAGGGCCGGGCGAGCTTGGGCACCGGTGTGCTTGGCGCAAAGGTTATGGCCGGCTTGCCCTACCAGCCAACCGGCGCACAAACCCGCGTTACAGCAGAAATTCTGGCCGATATGGCGGCAGAGATGCGCATGTCACGGCTGTTGCAGGGCGATGTCGGGGCGGGCAAAACGCTGGTTGCGCTGCTGGCCATGCTGGCCGCGGTTGAATCGGGCGGGCAGGCGGCGCTGATGGCGCCCACCGAAATTCTGGCGCGGCAACATCTGGCGAGCCTGCACGAACTCGCCGCGCCCGCCGGGCTGAACATTACCCTGCTGACGGGGCGCGACAAGGGCGCCGAACGGGCCGACAAGCTGGCGGATATTGCCAGTGGCGCTGCGCAAATCGTCATCGGCACCCATGCGCTGTTCCAGGCCGAGGTCAACTTCGCCGATCTGCGCCTTGCCGTGGTCGATGAACAGCACCGCTTTGGTGTGAAACAGCGGCTGGAGCTTGGCCAGAAGGGGCAGGCGGTGGACATGCTTGTGATGACTGCAACCCCCATCCCGCGCACACTTGCGATGAGCCAGTATGGCGATATGGACCTGTCCTTGCTCGATGAAAAGCCCGCCGGGCGCAAACCGATTGAAACGGTGCTGGTCTCGATGGGGCGGATCGAGCAGGTGGTTGAACGGTTGCGCGCCGCCATTGTCGCCGGGCGGCAAGCCTATTGGGTGTGCCCGCTGGTCGATGAATCCGAACATATGGCGCTGACAGCGGCCGAGAACCGCTTTGCCGCGCTGCGCGCGCAACTGGGCGAGGGGGCTGTCGGGCTGGTGCATGGGCAATTGCCGCCCGTCGATAAAGACGCAGCCGTGGCCGATTTCGTGGCCGGGCGCAGCCGCGTGCTGGTCGCCACAACGGTTATCGAAGTGGGCGTGAACGTGCCTTCGGCCAGCATCATGGTTATCGAACATGCCGAACATTTCGGGCTGGCACAGCTGCACCAGTTGCGCGGGCGCATCGGGCGCGGGGCCGAAGCCTCGACCTGCCTGCTGCTTTACGAGGCCCCGTTGGGGGAAGCGGCGCGCGCGCGGCTGGAAATCATGCGTGAAACCGAAGACGGGTTTCGCATTGCCGATGAAGATATGCGGCTGCGCGGCGCGGGCGATGTTCTGGGCACGGCGCAATCGGGCCTGCCGCATTTCCGCATTGCCGATCTGGAAACCCAGGCCGAGCTTATGGCCGCCGCGCGCAAGGACGCGCAATTGCTGCTGGAGCGTGACCCGCAGCTTGAAACCCCCCGCGGCCAGGCCGTGCGCGCCCTGCTTTACCTGATGGACCGTGACGCTGCGATTCGCCTTATGTCTGTTGGCTAACCTCCATGTTCCATATTTGTTCTTGACACTGGCGCGCAAATAAGAACAAATAGTAAACAGAACAGGAGAGACGTTGATGAAAGCCATGATCAAGCAAATTCGCAGCCATTCGGCCACAGAAATTCTGGAAGACGCTTTGTGCCTTGGCGCGCTTTGTGTGCTGATCCTGGGGTGGTTCACCCTGTCCTGACCGTTTCGCGGCTTTGATCGCACAGCTGTGCAACTGCCTGTCACACAGCCTATGGCCCTTCGCCCGGCCGCGATCATATGCGCACCACCTGCCGCGCCCCGCTGACCCTGGTCATGGGCGCGGTTTTTTATCCGGCGGCTTGTTTTGCGGCCGTGTCCAGCGCCTCGCGCGTGGCACCAAGGGCGAGCATGATCGAGGCATGGCGGTTTTTGTAATCGCGCGCGGGCAGCAGCACTTCGAACCCGTCAAAGGGCGCATCGGGCACCGGGCCGCCCTCTTTCAGCATGGCCAGAAGCTGGTCATGCGCCCTGGCAATTTCGGCACGGTTGCGGCCAATGACCACCGCACCAAGCACCGATGCCGCCGCCTGGCCAAGCGCGCAGGCTTTCACATCCTGCCCGTAATCGCGGATCGTGTCGCCATCAAGCACCAGATCGACCGTTACGGTCGAGCCACACAGCGGCGCACGGCGGCGCACCGTAACATCGGGCGATTCCAGCCGTTCGGCGCGCGGAATTCCCGCCGCCAGCGCCAGAATCCGCTGGGAATAAAGCGCCATCAGGTCGCCGTCACCGCTCATATCATGCCTTTGCAAAGCTGCCTTCACACATTAGATAGGCCGGAACGCCGGAAATGAGAAGGGCCGACCATGCGTGATTTTGACATAGCGAGCCTGCAATTCGATGCAAACGGCCTGATTCCCGCCATAGCGCAAGACCATGCCAGCGGCGAGGTGCTGATGCTCGCCTGGATGAATGCCGAAAGCCTGGCCGAGACGCTGAAAACCGGGCAGGTGACCTATTGGTCACGCTCGCGCGGCGCGCTTTGGGCCAAGGGCGCAACATCGGGCCATGTGCAAACACTGGTCGAATTGCAGATTGATTGCGACCGCGACTGCCTGTTGTTGCAGGTGAACCAGACCGGCCCCGCCTGCCACACCAACCGGCGGTCGTGTTTTTATACCGCCATGCGCGACGGGGCCGAGGTGGAGCTAAGCCAGCCGTTATAGCCCGACCATGCGGCGGATATCGGCAGGGCTGGCCCCTTCGGCGCGGTATCTGGCCAGCGCGCGGGCATCATCGCGCTTGGCCAGCCGCTTGCCGGCATCATCGCGAACAAGCCTGTGGTGCAGGTATTCGGGGTGCGGCAGACCCAAAAGCGCCTGCAGAACCACGTGAACCGGCGTGGCTTCGGCCAGATCCTCACCGCGCGTGACCAGCGTAACGGCTTGCGCGGCATCATCCACGACAACCGATAAATGGTAGGATGTGCCCATATCGCGCCGCGCCAAAACCACATCGCCGCAGGTTTTAGCAAGGTTTTCAACCCTTTCGACCTTGTCGTTGTTCACATAGGTAAGTTGCCCGGCGCGTTCCAGCGCCGCTGCCATATTCAGCCGCAACACCCCTTCGGGCATCGGGCCAGCAGGCTGCGCGCGGCAGGTGCCGGGGTAGATCAGCCCGTCGGGGCCAAGCTGCGCGCCCTCTTGCGGGGCTTCGATTGCGGCGGCAATGTCGCGGCGGTTGCAGTGACATGGGTAAAGCAGGCCCATATTCCAAAGCTGCGCAAGGGCGGCACGATAGGCGGGCAGGCGGGCCGATTGGCGCATGACCGGATGTTCCCAGCGCAGCCCCAGCCAGGCCAGATCGTCATAGATCGCCGCCTCATGGTCAGGGCGCGCGCGGCTTTGGTCGATATCCTCGATCCGCAGCAAAAAACGCTGGCCCGCCCCGGCCGCCACCAGCGCCGCATAGGCATGGCCCAAATGCAGCGGCCCGGTGGGCGAGGGGGCGAAGCGCGTGGTGATCATCCCAGCCAGCGGGCCCAATCGAGCTTGGCACGGTCGGTATAGGCCTTGTAGCGTTCCTTGCGGCCACGCCGCCCGCCCTTGGCATCGATCGGCGGAAACAGGCCGAAATTGACGTTCATCGGCTGAAAGGTTTTTGCATCGGCCCCGCCGGAGATATGCGACACCAGCGCGCCAATCGCGGTGGTGTCCGGCACGGCGGGCAGGGTTTGGCCCAGCCGTTCGGCCGCCGCCAGCCGCCCGGCCAGCAGCCCCATAGCAGCACTTTCAACATAACCCTCAACCCCGGTTATCTGCCCCGCAAAGCGCAGGCGCGGCATGGCTTTCATGCGAAGCTGATCATCAAGCAGCGTGGGTGAGTTGATGAATGTATTGCGATGGATGCCGCCAAGCCGTGCAAACTCGGCATTCTCCAGCCCCGGAATCATCCGTAAAACAGAGGCTTGCGCGCCATACTTCATCTTTGTCTGAAAGCCGACAATATTGTAAAGTGTGCCAAGCGCATTGTCGCGGCGCAGTTGCACCACGGCATGGGCCTTCACATCGGGCTGGTGCGGGTTGGTCAGGCCAACCGGCTTCATCGGGCCAAAACGCAGGGTTTCGCGGCCCCGCGCGGCCATGACCTCGATGGGCAGGCAGCCGTCAAAATACGGCGTATCAGTCTCGCCATCCTTAAACTCGGTTTTATCGCCGGCCAGAAGCGCGTCGATAAACGCCTCATAGGTGTCGCGGTCCATCGGGCAGTTGAGGTAGGCCGTGCGCTCTTCCTCGGTTTCTCCCTTGTCATAGCGCGACTGGAACCATGCTTTGGAAAGGTCCACACTGTCAAAATGCACGATCGGCGCGATGGCATCAAAAAACGCCAGCGCATCTTCGCCCGACAGCTTGCGCACGGCCTCGGCCAGGGCGGGCGAGGTCAGCGGGCCGGTGGCCACGATCACGCTGTCCCAATCCTCGGGCGGCAGGCCAGGCACTTCGCCGCGTGCAACCGTTATCAGCGGATGCGCGGTAATCGCAGCGGTAACGCCCGCGGAAAACGCGTCGCGGTCCACCGCAAGCGCACCGCCGGCGGGCAGGGCGTGTTTGTCGCCCATTGCCATGATCAGCCCGTTCGCCTGCCGCATTTCCCAATGCAGCAGGCCCACGGCATTGGCCTCATCGTCATCCGAGCGGAAGGAGTTGGAACAGACCATCTCGCCCAGGTCTTCGGTGCGATGCGCAAAGGTTTTGACGGTCGGGCGCATTTCATGCAGCACCACGGGCACGCCCATATTGGCCGCCTGCCAGGCTGCTTCGCAACCCGCCATGCCGCCGCCGATTATGTGAATTGGTTGTGTCATGCCGCCTGATACCTCAGGCGCAGCGGCTTGCAAAGGGGCGGCGCGTAAACCCCGCCCCTGAATGTGCCGCGCGCTTATGCGCGATTGTCAAATGCGAACCGGCCCGCGCCAAAGGCGAATACCACCGCCATGCCACCCGCAATGGCCATATTCTTCATGAAAATGTTGATTTCCGCCTGTTGCGCCATGACATCTTGCAGCCCCAGGCCCGGAATAAGATGGAAGACAATGGCCGAAAGCACCGAAAACCCGCCCAGCAGAACGGCGGCAAGCCGGGTTTGCCAGCCAACCAGCAGCATGATGCCCGCGCCAATTTCAACAAGGATGACGATTGGCAACAGGCCGCCGGGCACACCCATCATATCCATATAGCCCGCAGTGGCCCCATAGGCGCCAATTTTTGACAGGCCGGCAATGATGAAAATGCTCGAAAGCAGCACACGCCCGACAAGCGGCGCAATGATCTGAAGTTGGTTCATGATATATCCCTCATTTGGTTAGAGGGTCGATATATCTATCCACAATTCCAAATCAATCACATAAATAATTACTGTTTGTTTCGCTAATCGTTACAATAAAAGGGGAATCGCCCCGCATTTGCGGCGGGGCGATTCCTAGCTTTCTGCCCCCTCATCCTCATCATTCTGGTCGGCGATGCGGGCGACAGAGACCACGAATTCACCCCTGGCCGTGTCAAACACCTTTACACCACCGGCCGAGCGCGAGCGGAAGGAAATGCCCGCAACGGGGCAGCGGATGGATTGGCCGGTCGAAGTGGCCAGCATGATCTGGTCATCGAGCGCCACGGGGAACGAGGCGACAAGCTCGCCGCCGCGCATGGCCTTGTCCATCGCCATAACGCCAAGCCCGCCGCGCCCGCGCACAGGGTAGCCGTGCGATGAGCTGATCTTGCCCGCACCTTTGGCGGTAATCGTCAGGATCAGGTCTTCGGCGGCCTGCATTTCGTCGAACCGGGCCTGGTCCAGCGCCATATCAACGCCGTCCTCCTCATCGTCACCCGCATCGGCGGCGTCATCAACCCCCGCCTGCGCGCGCCGCATTTTCAGATAGGCGATGCGCTCATCCGAGCTGGCCTCGAAATGCCGCACGACCGACATGGACACAACCTTGTCGCCCGCGCCAAGCCGGATGCCACGAACCCCGGTCGAGCCGCGCGATTTGAACACCCGCACCTCGGTTGTGGGGAAGCGGATGGCGCGGCCCTTGGCGGTGACGAGCATGATATCGTCATTCTCATCGCAGATGCGGGCATTCACCAGCTCCACCCCTTCGGGCAGTTTCATGGCAATCTTGCCGTTGCGCATGACATTGGTAAAATCCGACAGGGCGTTCTGGCGCACATCGCCATCGGATGTGGCAAAGAAAATCTGCAAATCGTCCCAATCGTCCTCGGGCACGTCCACCGGCATCAGCGCGGCAATCGAGGTGCCGGCATCAATGGGCAGAATGTTCACGATCGCCTTGCCGCGCGCATTGCGCCCGGCCAGCGGCAGGCGCCATGTTTTCAGCTTGTAGACCATGCCATCGGTGGTGAAGAACAGCAGTTGCGTATGGGTATTGGCCACGAACAGCGTGGTCACGACATCGTCTTCCTTGGTCGACATGCTGGCCAGCCCCTTGCCGCCACGGCGCTGCGCGCGGAAATCGGCCAGATTGGTGCGCTTGATGTAACCGCCCGAGGTGATGGTCACGACCATATCCTCGCGCTCGATCATGTCCTCGTCTTCCATCTCGCCAAAATGCGCGATGATCTCCGAGCGCCGCGGCACGGCGAATTGCTCTTTCACCTCAAGCAATTCGTTGGAGATAATCTCCATAATCCGGGCGCGCGAGCGCAGAATATCAAGGTAATCCTTGATCCTGGCGGCCAGTTCCTGCAACTCGTCGGTCACTTCCTTCACGCCGATCGCGGTCAGGCGTTGCAGGCGCAATTCCAGAATGGCGCGGGCCTGAATTTCGCTCAGGTTATAGGTGCCATCCTCGTTGACCGTGTGGCTCGGGTCATCGATCAGCTTGATATAGGGGATGATGTCACCCGCCGGCCAGCGCCGGGTCATCAGGCGTTCGCGCGCCTCGGCAGGGTCGGCCGATGTGCGGATGGTTGCAACAATCTCGTCAACATTGGTCACGGCAACCGCCAGGCCACACAGAATATGGCTGCGCTCGCGCGCTTTGCGCAGCTCGAATGCCGTGCGCCGCGCGACAACCTCTTCACGAAAGCCGATGAACGCGCTCAGAAAGCCGTGCAGGGTCAGCACTTCGGGGCGGCCACCGTTCAGCGCCAGCATGTTGCAGCCAAAGCTGGTTTGAAGCTGCGTGTATTTGTAAAGCTGGTTCAGCACCACTTCGCCGGTTGCGTCGCGCTTGAGTTCCACCACCACGCGCACGCCGAACCGGTCAGATTCGTCCTGCACATGGGCAATGCCCTCGACCTTTTTGTCGCGCGCCAAATGGGCGATGGTCTCGATCAGCGTGGATTTGTTCACCTGATACGGAATTTCGGTCACCACAATCGCCCAGCGGTCCTTGCGGATTTCCTCGATCTTGGCGCGCGCGCGGATCAGCACCGAGCCGCGCCCCTCGGTATAGGCCTTGCGCGCACCCGATTGCCCCAGAATCAGCGCGCCGGTCGGAAAGTCGGGGGCAGGGACGTAGTCGATCAATTCCTCAATCGAAATATCGGGGTTTTCGATCATCGCCAGCGTGGCATCAATCACCTCGCCCAGATTATGCGGCGGAATATTGGTGGCCATGCCCACGGCAATGCCGCCAGCCCCGTTGACCAGCATATTCGGAAAACGCGCCGGCAGAACGGTCGGTTCCTGGTCCTTGCCATCGTAATTGTCCTGAAAATCGACCGTATCCTTGTCGATATCGGCCAGCAGGAAGGCGGCGGGCTTGTCCATGCGCACTTCGGTATAGCGCATGGCGGCGGGCATATCGCCATCCATGCTGCCGAAATTGCCCTGCCCATCGAGCAGCGGTAGCGACATCGAAAAATCCTGCGCCATGCGCACCAGCGCCATATAGATCGCGCTATCGCCATGCGGGTGGTATTTACCCATGACATCGCCAACAGGTCGCGCCGATTTGCGATAGCTCTTGTCATGCGTGTTGCCGGTTTCACCCATCGCATAAAGAATGCGCCGATGCACCGGCTTCAGCCCGTCGCGCAAATCGGGAATGGCCCGGCTCACGATCACGCTCATCGCGTAATCGAGATACGAGGTTTTCATCTCATCGACAATGTCGATGCCGGGGCCATGAAAGCCGGGTTTTTGCGGCCCGCTATTGTCTTCGGGGCCGCCCGGATTTTCGGGGTCGTTATGGTCGCTGCTCAAAGGAGGAAACCTTCAGATATTATACATGATGTTGCTGGCGAAACTATAGCCCGCCACAATATCTGTGTATAGGGCAGGGGGCCGTTTTCGGGTTGATTTTGAGCGGCGCGTTACAAATTTCGCGCGCCGATGGGCACACATTCCCGGGTATTGCGAACGCCATCACAATTCTGCGCCGTCCCGGACTTGATCCGGGACCTCAACCCCCAAGAAAGAGAGGCCCCGGATCAGGTCCGGGGCGGCTCGGTTCAGTTGGTGTGCATCGCCTAGAACGGAATATCATCGTCCAGATTGCTGCCGCCACCGCCCTGGTTTGCACCGCCGCTGCCAGAGCCGCCATAGCCGCCATCATTCTCGCCGCCATAGCTGGAGCCGCCGTTTCCACCACCGCCTTCGCCACGGCCATCCAGCAAAGTCATATTGCCGGTGAAGGGGCGCAGCACGACTTCGGTCGTATACCGGTCGGCGCCGCTTTGGTCTTGCCATTTGCGCGTTTCCAACTGCCCTTCAAGGTAAACCTTGGAGCCTTTGCGCAAATACTGCTCGGCGATCTTGCCCACAGGCTCGTTGAAAATGGCCACCTGGTGCCATTGCGTGCGCTCCTGCCGCTCGCCCGAATTCTTGTCGCGCCATGTTTCAGACGTGGCCACGCGCAGGTTTACCACCCGCCCGCCGTTCTGGAAGGTCCGCACTTCCGGGTCTGCCCCCAGATTTCCAACCAGAATTACCTTGTTTACGCTGCCAGCCATGTGGCCCCCCTAAGCTCGAATCCATTTGGCAAAGTGATACCGCTTTGCCCGTCAGATCACAATGTTGGTTACTCTATCCTGAACAGCAGAGCAAAATTATCGTGCGTCGTGCCGTAATTGCTGCTAATTTATGCCCAACAAGAAAAGAGGCAGAGCAGGAGCCCATCTTGAAACAATATTCAGCCGCCGTTTTATGCGGCGTGTTTGCCTATGCCCCCCTTGGCGCCAGCGCAGAAGGCCGCTGGTCGCAGCAATTTGCGCCCGCGGCAGGGGCCGAAACCGGAGTTGAAGCGGGGGCCGAAATTGCCGAAAATGCGGCGCCGGTCGAGGCCGAAACCATAGCACCCGTGCCCTGGTCCGAACTGTTTCCCGCCAGCCCCGGCCAGATCGAGATTGCCCGCAACGAGACCACGCAATACGCCACAACCGATATGCGCGCCTCGCTTGCCGCATTGAAGGCGCGCCAGCTTGCCTTTGCCGCCGCACAGGCCGCCAACCCCGTTCGGCCACGCTCCAACAGCGCCAATCTGCAAGATTATGCGCTGGCCGTGGCGCAGGATAACGGCATTCCCGGCGCAATGTTTTTGCGGCTGATCAACCAGGAATCGCGCTGGCAGCTTGATGCGCTGTCAACCGCCGGGGCGATGGGGCTGACGCAGCTTATGCCCTCTACCGCCGAATGGCTGGGGGTGGACCCGGCTGATCCCGTCCAGAATATCGAAGGCGGCGCGCGCTATCTGGCCATGCAATATGCCCGTTTCGGCACTTGGGAGCTTGCGCTTGCCGCCTATAATGCGGGCCCGGGCGCGGTAGAACGCTATGGCGGCATCCCCCCTTATCCGGAAACGCAAAACTATGTTTCTGTCATTCTGCCCGATCCAAGCATCTAGGCCTTTACAATTTGTAAATGACATCTTGCAAATGTTCCTGTTTTGATCTCATATTTCCCCTCGTAATTCGGGCGCAAACCATTACATCTGCCCCCGTATGAATTGGGGACAGGCATGGCCGAGCTGAAAAACATCGAGATTCGCGGTGCGCGCGAGCATAATCTGAAGAATATCGACATCGACATCCCGCGCGACAAGCTGGTGGTCATCACCGGCCTGTCGGGTTCGGGCAAATCCAGCCTTGCGTTTGATACGATCTATGCCGAAGGCCAGCGCCGCTATGTCGAAAGCCTGTCGGCCTATGCGCGCCAGTTCCTCGATATGATGCAAAAACCGGATGTCGACCATATTTCCGGCCTGTCGCCCGCCATTTCGATTGAACAAAAGACCACGTCGAAGAACCCGCGCTCGACCGTGGGCACGGTGACGGAGATCTACGACTATATGCGCCTGCTGTTCGCGCGCGTCGGCACGCCCTATTCACCGGCCACCGGCCTGCCGATCGAAGCGCAGCAAGTCTCAGAAATGGTTGATAAAATCATGAGCATGGAGGAGGGGACACGCGCCTATCTCCTTGCCCCCGTGCTGCGTGACCGCAAGGCCGAGTTCAAGAAGGAATTCGCCGAGTTGCGCAAGGCGGGCTTTCAACGCGTAAAGGTCGATGGCACGTTTTACGACATTGAGGACGCGCCCACGCTCGACAAGAAATTCCGCCATAATATCGACGTGGTGGTCGACCGTCTGGTCGTGAAAGAGGGGCTGGAAACCCGCCTTGCCGACAGTTTGCGCACCGCGCTGAACCTTGCCGACGGTATCGCAATCCTTGAAACCGCCACGGAGGAGCCGGAGCGAATTACCTTCTCCGAGAAATTCGCCTGCCCGGTTTCCGGCTTCACCATTGCCGAGATCGAGCCGCGCCTGTTTTCCTTCAACGCACCCTTCGGTGCCTGCCCGACCTGCGATGGTTTGGGGGTAGAGCTGTTTTTTGACGAGGCGCTTATCGTTCCGAACCAAGACCTTAGCCTGCTCAATGGCGCGCTTGCGCCCTGGGCGAAAACCAAATCGCCCTATTCGCGCCAAACGGTCGAGGCGATTGCCAAACACTACAAATTCGACAAATCACTGCCCTGGTCGGAATTGCCGGACCAGGCGCGGCAGGTCATGCTCTATGGCTCTGGCAAAGACGAGATCAAGTTCCGCTATGACGAAAACGGCCGCGTTTACGAGGTGTCGCGCGCCTTCGAAGGCATCATTCCGAATATGGAGCGCCGCTACCGCGAAACCGATAGCAGCTGGATTCGCGAAGATTTCGAGCGTTACCAGAACAACCGCCCCTGTGCCGCCTGTGAGGGCTTCCGTCTGCGCCCCGAGGCTTTGGCCGTGCGCATCAACAACTGCCATGCCGGCCATGTCGTGCAAATGTCCATTCAGCAAACGCTGGATTGGGTGGAAGCCGTGCCCGCCAGCCTGAACGAACAGAAGAACGAAATTGGCCGCGCAATCCTCAAGGAAATCCGCGAACGCCTTGGATTCCTTGTGAATGTCGGGCTGAACTATCTGACGCTCGCGCGCGCTTCCGGCACGCTTTCGGGCGGTGAAAGCCAGCGCATCCGGCTGGCCAGCCAGATCGGTTCGGGCCTGACGGGCGTGCTGTATGTGCTGGACGAGCCCAGCATCGGGCTGCACCAGCGCGATAATGGCCGCCTGCTCACCACGCTGAAAAACCTGCGCGACCAGGGCAATACGGTGATCGTCGTCGAGCATGATGAAGAGGCGATCCGCGAAGCCGATCATGTCATCGACATTGGCCCCGGTGCAGGTGTGCATGGCGGCGAAATCATCGTGGCCGGCACGCCGGATGCGGTTGGAAAATGCAAAAAATCGCTTACAGGCCAATATCTTACCGGAAACCGTAAAGTGCCGATCCCACCCGAGAGGCGCAAGGGCAATGGCAAGAAAGTGGTCATTACCGGCGCGAGCGGCAACAATTTGCAGGATGTCACCGCCGAATTTCCGCTTGGCCTGTTTTGCTGTGTGACCGGGGTTTCGGGTGGTGGCAAATCCACCCTGACAATTGAAACCCTGTTCAAAACCGCCTCGATGCGGCTGAACGGTGCGCACCAAGCGCCTGCGCCCTGCAAGTCTTTGAAAGGGTTGGAATATCTGGACAAGGTGATCGATATCGACCAGCGCGCCATTGGCCGCACGCCGCGCTCGAACCCCGCAACCTATACCGGCGCGTTTACGCCCATTCGCGACTGGTTTGCCGGCCTGCCGGAAGCCAAAGCGCGTGGCTACGGGCCGGGACGCTTCAGCTTCAACGTAAAAGGCGGGCGTTGCGAGGCCTGTCAGGGCGATGGCGTTATCAAGATCGAAATGCATTTCCTGCCCGATGTCTATGTGACCTGCGAAAGCTGCAAGGGCAAGCGTTACAACCGCGAAACTTTGGAAATCAAGTTCAAAAACAAAAGCATATCAGATGTTCTTGATATGACGGTTGAAGATGCTGAACAGTTCTTTTCCGCCGTGCCCGCCATTCGTGACAAGATGACAGCCTTGCTGCGCGTCGGCCTTGGCTATATCAAGGTTGGCCAGCAGGCGACCACGCTTTCCGGCGGCGAGGCGCAGCGCGTGAAGCTGTCTAAAGAGCTGTCAAAACGCGCGACGGGCCGCACGCTTTACATTCTCGATGAACCGACCACCGGCCTGCATTTCGAAGATGTGCGCAAACTGCTTGAGGTGCTGCATGAATTGGTCGATCAGGGCAATTCCGTGGTGGTGATCGAGCATAATCTCGACGTGATCAAAACCGCCGACTGGATTATCGATATCGGCCCCGAAGGCGGCGATGGCGGCGGTGAAATCGTCGCCACGGGCACGCCGGAAACGGTGGCACTGGCCAGGCGCAGCCATACCGGCCATTACCTGAAAGCAATGCTGAAAGCCTAGCGGTCGCGCTGCAGGCGTGTATCCAGGTCACGGCGGAACTGGCGGTTGCGCATCAGGCCATCGGCCACGATTTGCGCGGTTTGGGCATTGTTGCGCGACGTGCCCGCATTGCGCAAAAGCGCGCGAATATCGGCCGGATGTCGCTGGATGAAATTGTCGATGATCTGGCCGATCGTGCCGTTCAGCCGGTCGATCGCCACCTCCATCAGCACGCCATCGGCAATGTTCCCGCGCGCAATTTCACGCGCGGCGGCGTTCGAAACATTCTGCGTAAGCGGCCCCATTATCGCGCCGATAATCGCCCCCATCGCGGAATCCGGCACCGCATTTACCGCGGCATTCAACGCCTCGGTTGCCGATTCCTGCGCGGTTGGCGGGTTGCCAGCCAGCGTGCGCCCCAGCCGGGTCGAGGCGTTTTCAAGCTCGCGCGTGACATAGGCAATCGCCGCGCCGCGCACCAGCGCGCCAGCCGCAGCCGAACCGGCCACCGTAAAGGCGCTGGCCGAGCCCATTGAAAGAATATTGGCGCAGACATTGAGCGTTACAAACGAGGCATCGCGCGTAATTTCCAGCGCGCGCACGGTTTGCGCCGTGCCCACCATCATATTGTCCATATATTGCGACATCTGGCGGCAAAACCGCGATGATCCGCGAATCCAGGCCGGATAGAGCGCATAGAAATTGCGCATTCCGCGCGGGTTCATCATCCGGTCCATCATGTCGCGACGCCGCTTCAGCATCGCGGCCACGCGGGCATTGGGCAGGGTGGCGCCACCCACCGCCTCGACAACCAGCAGCATGACATTAAAACTGTGGCCGCGATTGTGGTAAGCCCAGTTTCGGTAGTGACCGTCAAACCTGAGCCTGGGCATGAGCCAAACATATTGCCGCGTCGCCTGCACAAGGCCGCGTTGTAGCCGGGTGATATCGCTGTCATCCAGGGTGACGACGCGACCGTTAAGTCGAACAGTAATTGGCATTCTTCACGCTCCGATAAAATCAATTGTTGAAATTTCAGAATCGTTAAAGGGAAAGAAACACTGAATAACCGATGTAAATACCGGCTGTAGACGGCGGCACAAAAGCCACTGCCTTATCGTGGCAGACCAGCGCCTGAAAATCAAACAATGCGTCAAAAAGCGGTTACATTGTTACTTCTGGCTTTGACATCACGGATATAATGTAACTTCAGTCCAGGCTGCGTCCGCGGGCTTCAAACCGTGGCAGCATGGCCGAAAAATCCTTGCCGCGGCCATCTTCCTCTTCGACAAAGGACCGATACAGCGCCAGCGCCAGCGCACCCATTGGCGTATCGGCATCGACCGCCGCGGCGGCCTGCTGGCTCAGGCGCAGGTCTTTAAGCATCAATTCGGCGGCAAAACCGGGCTTGTAGCCGTTATCGGCGGGCGATTTCGGGCCAATGCCGGGGGCGGGGCAATAGGCGTTCATGCTCCAGCTATAGCCCGATGAGGTTGAGACGACATCGAACATTTTCTGGCGGTCGAGGTTCAATTTGTCAGCCAAAGCAAAGGCTTCGCAGGTGGCCACCATTGTGGCACCCAAGATCATGTTGTTGCAGATTTTTGCCGCCTGGCCCGCGCCGGATTCGCCGCAATGCACCGCCTTTTGGCCCATGATTTCAAACAATGGGGCAGCCATCGCAAAGCCTGCATCGCTGCCACCAGCCATGAAGGTAAGCGTGCCGGCCGCCGCACCGCCAATGCCGCCGGAAACAGGTGCATCAACCGCCAAAAGCCCTGCATTAACAGCATCCTGGGCCACATCACGCGCGCTTTGAACATCGACGGTCGAACAATCAATCAGCACCGCACCCGCTGTAGACGCGGGAATGATCTCGGCATAGACACTGCGCAGAATTTCGCCATTGGGCAACATGGTGATGACCACATCCATGCCACGGGCCGCCTCGGCCGCCGATTGTGCCTGTTTCGCACCGTCAACCACTGTGCCAGCCACATCGAAACCCGATACCGCATGGCCTGCCCTGACAAGGTTGGCCGCCATTGGCGCCCCCATGTTCCCAAGGCCGATAAATCCGATTTTCATGAGGTTTCTCCTAGGTTTAGCGCGTCTTTTGGAAGTGGCATGAGCATTTTTGAAACATCCATGCCGCTGACATCCTCCAGCCGCGCATGTTGCCATTTCGGGTTGCGGTCCTTGTCGATCACCGCGGCGCGAATGCCTTCGATAAAGTCACCCTCTGATGCCGCGCGATAGGTGAACCGATATTCGGTTTGCAGGGCGAATGCGATGGAATCCATGCCGCGCACACGCCGCACAATGTCGAGTGTCGCGGCAACCGATATGGGTGAGTTGCGGCGCAAGGCCGCCTCGGTTTTCTGTGCAAAATCAGTGTCATCCAGCCCGTTCAGCACATCGCGGATGCTGCTGGCTGTGAAGATAGTGTCGACCCAAGCCTGATGCTGCGCAAGCGATGCGGGCGGGGCAGGCTGCGCGGCATGGTCGATCAGCGCGACATTCCCTGTGGATTCAAGGCCTTGCATGAGTGTGTTCCACTGCGCTTGCGGGATGAAATAGTCGGCAAACCCGGCATATATTGCGTTGCCAGCATCCATGCGCGTGCCGGTGCAACCCAAATATTCGCCCAAGCGCCCCGGCGCGCGCGCCAAAAGCAGCGAGCCGCCAACATCGGGGATGAGGCCGATGCCGCATTCCGGCATGGCAATCTGGCTGGTTTCGCACAGAATGCGGTGCGAGCCGTGGCAGGAAACACCAACACCGCCACCCATTGTAAACCCCTGCATGAACGCCACGTAAGGTTTTGGAAAGTTGAACAAAAACGCGTTGAGCCGGTATTCGTCGGCCCAGAATTTGCGGCCATATGCAAAGTCGCCGGCGCGCGCGGTATCATACATATGCTGGATGTCGCCACCCGCGCAAAAGGCGCGCGCGCCCGCCGCATCGATGATTACAAGATCGACCGCCGGATCATGCGCCCAGTCGCGCAAGGCCGCCTCGATTTTCAGCACCATGTCATAGGTCAGCGCGTTCAGCGCATCGGGGCGGTTGAGAGTGATGCGCCCGGCGCGGCCGGAGATTCTGATAATGATATCAGCCATTTGTATGCTCGGCCAAAACTGCGCGCGCAATGATCATCCGCATGACTTCGTTGGTGCCTTCCAGAATTTGATGCACGCGCAAATCGCGCACGATCTTCTCGATCCCGTAATCGGCCAGATAGCCATAGCCGCCCAGCAATTGCAGGGCATTATTGGCCACGCCAAAGGCGGTATCGGTGACAAACCGCTTGGCCATAGCGCAATGGCGGGTGGCATCGGGCGTGGCTGAATCGAGCTTCCATGCCGCCTGACGCAGCAAAACGCGGGCGGCGGCCAGCTCGGTTTCCATATCGGCAAGGCGGAATTGCAGCGCCTGAAACTGGTTGAGCGGTTTGCCGAAAGCCTGCCGCTCGGCCATATAATCCAGCGCGATCTTCATGGCCTGCTGCGCACCGCCAAGCGCCGAGGCGGCGATGTTCAGACGCCCGCCATCCAGCCCCTGCATGGCATAGATAAAGCCCGCGCCCTCATCACCCAGCAGGTTTTCGGCGGGTGTGATGCAGCCATCAAACTGCACCTGCCGCGTGGGCTGCGCGCGCCAGCCCATCTTGTCCTCCAGCCCGCCAAAGCTAAGACCGGGGGCACCGGATGGCACAAGCAGCGCCGAAATTCCCCTGGGGCCATCGCCGCCGGTGCGCGCCATGACAATGTAAAGATCGGAATAGCCGCCACCGGATATGAAGGCTTTGGTGCCATCAAGCCTGTAGCCGCCATCGCCCATTTCCGCGCGGGTGCGCAGCGCCGCCGCATCAGAGCCGGAACCAGGTTCGGTCAGGCAATAAGAGGCAACGATATCCATGCTGATCAGGCCGGGCAGGTAGCGGGTGCGCGCCGCATCGCTGGCATGGCTCGCCACCATTTTTGCGCACATATTGTGGATGGACAGGAACGAGGCGACAGCGGGGCAGGCCATAGACAGCGCCTCGAACACCAGGGTCGCATCCAGCCGCGAAAGCCCGGTGCCGCCCATGTCTTCGGGCACATACATGGCGGCAAAGCCAAGCTCGGCGGCGGCTTGCAGCACTTGGCGCGGAATGGTGCCATCCGCCTCCCACTGGCGGGCATGGGGGGCGATTTCGCTTTGGCCAAACTGATAGGCCATGTCGAAAATCATCTGCTGTTCTTCGGTCAGGGCAAAATCCATGCGGGCCTCCGGCAAGAAATGAACATTTGTTTAGTTCAACCCAGATGCAAGTGAATTGCAAGCGTGTTGATGCTGCTTTGCCCGATATCGCTACAGTTCCGGCGCAGATGCAAGTCGGCTTCGGTATTCCTTTAGCGCGGCGTCTTCGGCCTTTGCCACCTTCGGCATTGCGCGCATCGTTGCCATGAGATTTTCGAGCTGCGGGCGATATTTGGCGATCGAGCGATCAAGCACATCATTCTGGTTGTAGCGTTCGAAATAATCAGCGTTGTGGCGGCGTTTATCCGCATTTGCGCCAAGGCCGCGACGCTGGCGCTGCACAAAACTGTCGCGCGTCTTGACAGCATAGTGGTTGATTTGCGCGATGTCATAACTCACCTTTTCAGGCGGGATGTTTCGCAACGTCTGCCAAAGCTCGGGGTAATGAGCCTCTGGCACGTCAATCGGTTTGAGCGCGCCGTTGAGAACACATAGCGGTGCGGCCCCGATATAGGATTTCGGGCTATGATTGGCGAGAAGGTCAAACTTTTCTGGTGTCAGCACGAGCGACTTCACCACCGAACTTTGGCGCCGCTCGATTGCCATTGCATGTTCAAATTGCGCTGTAACGCAGCCGGGTTGCCACTGGCGGCGATGCCCGTCACCAAAGTTGCGCCAGTTCAGGCAAAGCAGGTCGGCCCCGTCGGGTATGGCCTTCAGCAGCGCGTGCAACATGCCGTCGCCGATATGTATGTTCAGGAATTCATCGCAATCCAGCACGATCAGATGATCAAATCCATCGCCCCTGTTTTGCCGGCGGTGGCGGCGATAGGCGGTTGGCTGCGCGAATGATTTTTCGCCAACCGGGTTGTCAAACCGGCGGCAATAGCCCGCATCCGCCAGTGCTGAAAGCAACGCGACCGTGCCATCGGTGCAATCATTGGTATAGATGCAGATATCATCAAAACCAAGCAGATGGTGGTGCGCAACCCATTCCAGCATGAAGACCGCCTCGTCCTTGACGCAGGAAATGAGCTGGGTTTTCGGCATATGGATATCGGCTCACCGTAAGAAGGGCAGGGCGGACATTCACAACGCCTGCCAAAGGCAAACGGCCCCGGATTTCGCCGGGGCCGCTTGGTTCAATCCATCGTCGGAATGGAGAAGGCAGCGCCCTCTTTGGTGCCCGAAGGCCAGCGCGCGGTAACCGTTTTGGTGCGGGTATAAAAGCGGAACGCATCGGGGCCGTGCTGGTTGAGGTCGCCAAAGGCCGACTTTTTCCAGCCGCCAAAGGTGTGATAGGCCAAAGGCACGGGGATGGGCACGTTCACACCGATCATGCCGATATTGATACGGTTGGCAAAGTCGCGCGCCGTGTCGCCATCGCGGGTGAAAATGGCGACGCCGTTGCCATATTCATGGTCCATCGCGTAGCCAAGCGCCTCTTCATAGGTTTTGGCGCGCACGGTTGAAAGCACGGGGCCGAAAATTTCCTGCTTGTAAATGTCCATATCGGTGGTGACATGGTCAAACAGGCAGGCACCCACGAAATTGCCGCTTTCATAGCCCTGCAATTTGAAATCGCGGCCATCGACAACCAGCTTCGCGCCCTGCTCAACGCCCGAATTTACAAGGCCGAGGATTTTTTCCTTGGCGGCGGCGGTGATAACCGGGCCGAAATCGACATCATTGCCCGCGGTATAGGGGCCGATTTTCAGCGCCTCTACGCGGGGGGTAAGCTTTTCGATCAGCCTATCGGCGGTTTCATCGCCCACGGGCACGGCCACCGAAATTGCCATGCAGCGTTCGCCCGCCGCGCCATAACCCGCACCGATCAGCGCATCGGCGGCCTGGTCCATATCGGCATCTGGCATGATGATCATGTGGTTCTTGGCACCGCCAAAGCACTGCACGCGCTTGCCATTGGCGCAGCCGCGCTCGTAAATATAGGCGGCGATGGGGGTGGAGCCGACAAAGCCGACCGCGCCGATATCGGCATTGTCCAGAATTGCATCCACGGCTTCCTTGTCGCCGTTCACAACCTGCAAAATACCATCGGGCAGGCCGGCTTCCTTCATCAACTCGGCCAGCATCAGCGGCACAGACGGGTCACGTTCCGAGGGTTTCAGAATGAAGGCGTTGCCGCAAACGATGGCGGGGCAGAATTTCCACATCGGAATCATCGCCGGAAAGTTGAAGGGCGTAATGCCAGCCGCCACACCAACCGGCTGGCGGATGGAATACATATCAATGCCGGGGCCAGCAGAATCGGTGAATTCGCCCTTCAGCAAATGCGGCGCGCCGATGCAAAACTCGGCCACTTCAAGGCCGCGAATAACGTCGCCCTTCGCATCGGGCAGGGTTTTGCCGTGTTCGCGGCTCAGCGCCTCGGCCAGCTTGTCCATGTCGCGGTGCAGCAGGCGGACGAATTCCATCATCACACGCGCACGGCGCTGCGGGTTTACGGCGGCCCAGGCGGGCTGGGCGGCTTTTGCGGCGGCAACAGCGGCATCAAGCTCGGCCCTGGAGGCCAGCGGCGCTTTGGCCTGCACGTCGCCCGTGGCGGGGTTGTAGATATCGGCAAAGCGGCCCGATGTGCCTTTGACATGCGCGCCGTTGATCCAGTGGGTAAGCTCTTGCATTTGGTCCTCCATTTGGTTGCCGCCAGCATATCCTTGCAAATTTGCTGTGGAAAGGCGAAGTTTCCCAAAAGCATCATGCAAAAATGCAAAGAGGTGGCGATGCCCGACTGGGATGATCTGCGCATATTTCTGGCCGTGTCGCGCAGCGAAAGCCTGTCGGGCGCGGGCAAGGCGCTACGGCTTGACCCGGCCACGGTGGGCCGGCGCATTGCCAAGCTGGAAGAGGCAATGGGCGCGCGGCTGTTTGTGCGCAATCCGCAGGGTTACGCGCTAACGGTGGATGGCCAGCGCCTTGTGGCCCATGCCGCGCAGGCCGAACTGGCCGTGGCGGGCGCGATGGATGAGCTGCGCGGCACGGCGGGCAGCCTGACGGGGCAAATCCGCATTGGTGCGCCCGATGGCAGCGCGAATTACCTTCTGCCGCAGGTGGTGGCCGCCATTTGCGATGAAAACCCGGGGCTGGATGTGCAGATTGTCGCCCTGCCGCGCGTGGTCAACCTGTCCAAGCGCGAGGCCGATATGGCGATTGCCGTATCCCGCCCCGCCACCGGCCGGCTGACCGTGCAAAAGCTGACCGATTACAAGCTGCACCTTGCTGCTGCGCGCAGCTATCTGGCACGCCATGCGCCGATTGAAACGCTCAACGATCTCCAGCACCACCGGATGATCGGCTATATCCCCGATCTGATTTTTGATTCCGAGCTGGACTATCTGGCCGAAACCGGGGTGAAAGGGCTTGGCCTTGCCTCGAACTCGGTTTCGGTGCAGTTCAACTGGGTGCGCCTGGGGGCAGGGGTGGCGATTGTGCATGACTTTGCCCTGCCTGCCGCCCCCGATCTGGTGCGCATCCTGCCCGGTCAGCTAAGCCTGACACGCAGCTTTTACCTTATCCGCCACCCCGATGACCGCCGCGTTGACAGGCTGAACCGCTTTGCCGAGGCGCTGGCAGCGGGCGTGCGGCGCGAGGTTGCGCGGCTAGAAGCGCAGGTCGATATCGAGCAAGCTTGACATATTTATGAACTCGGTTGCACGATAGCGATCACACAACCTGGGGGCCGATATGCTGGTAAAAAACATTCTCGACCAAAAGCCGATTGGCGGGGTTCTGACAATCAAATCAACCAATTCACTTATGGACGCCGCAAGGATCCTGTCGGAAAAGCGCATCGGTGCGCTGATCGTTTCGGATAGCGAGGGCAGCGTCGACGGGATTTTGTCGGAACGCGACATCGTGCGCGAGCTTGGGCGCAGCGGCACAGCCTGCATGACAGAAAACGTTGCCAGCATCATGACCGACACGGTCATCGCCTGCCACCCGACTGATAATGTGATGAGCGTGATGGGCAAAATGACCGACGGGCGTTTCCGCCATATGCCGGTGCTGGATGAGGGCAAGCTCGTTGGCGTTGTGTCGATTGGCGATGTCGTGAAAGGGCGTATAGGTGAGATTGAATCGGAAAATTCGGCCCTTGCCGACATGATCGCCGGCAACGCCTGAATGCAGCGCATAGGGCTTTACCCCGGCACGTTTGACCCGGTGACATTGGGGCATCTGGACGTCATCCGCCGCACAAGCGCGCTGGTGGATGAATTGGTGATCGGCGTGGCCATCAACCGCGACAAGGGCCCGCTGTTTTCGCTGGAAGAGCGCGTGGCGATGATCGAGGCGGAATGCGCGCCGATTTCCGAGCGCACGGGCATGAAAATTCGTGTGCATCCATTCGAAAACCTGCTGATTGATTGCGCGCGCGAAGTGGGGGCGGGCATGATCGTGCGCGGGCTGCGCGCGGTGTCGGACTTTGAATATGAGTTTCAGATGGTCGGCATGAACCGCGCTTTGGATGATTCCATTGAAACGGTGTTCCTGATGGCCGAAGCCGCGCATCAGGCGATTGCCTCCAAGCTTGTGAAGGAAATCGCACGGCTGGGCGGCGATGTTGCACCCTTTGTGCCGCAAGCGATTGTAAGCGCATTGAAGCGGAAACTTGGCAACTAAGGCTTTTCCTTTGGCCATTGGTTCATTAGGTAGAACCAAACGCAAAAGGAGAGCCCGATGGCCGAAATCAAAGATCCTGAAAACACAATCCTGCTGGAACTGACCGGCGGCACGGTGACAATCGAGCTTCTTGCCGATGTTGCCCCGCTGCATTGCGCCCGGATGAAAGAACTCGCCCGCAGCGGCGCCTATGACAATGTGGCCTTTCACCGGGTGATTGACGGGTTCATGGCGCAAACCGGCGATGTGGCCAATGGCAATATGGAAAAAGACTTCAACCTGCGCATGGCGGGCACCGGGGGTTCCGATATGCCGAACCTGAAGGCCGAGTTTTCGAGCCTGCCGCATGACCGTGGCACAATCGGCGCGGCCCGCAGCCAGAACCCCGATAGCGCCAATTCGCAGTTCTTCATCAACTTCAAAGACAACCATTTCCTGAACGGCCAATACACCGTTTATGGCCGCGTGCTGGAAGGCATGGAGCATGTCGATGCCATCGTGCGCGGCGAGCCGCCCGCAAACCCCGACCGGATGATCAGCATGAAGGTGGCCGCCGATGCGTAAAATTCTGGCAACATTGGCGCTGGTCGCACTGGCGGGCGCGGTTTCGGCGCAAACAATGGTCATTACGCTTGGGGGCGGGGTCGAGGGCGAGGTGCGCATCCAACTGCGCCCCGATCTGGCCCCCCAGCATGTGGAGCGTCTGACCGAGCTGGCCAATTCCGGCGCTTATGATGGCGTGGTGTTCCACCGCGTGATCGAAGGTTTCATGGCGCAAACCGGCGATGTGCAATATGGCCGGCTGGAAACCTTTGCCCAGGGCGGTGCCGGGCGCGGTGGCTCTGATCTGCCCGACCTGCCGGCGGAATTTTCCGATGTGCCTTACGAGCGCGGCATTCTTGGCATGGCCCGCAGCCAAAGCCCGGATAGTGCCAATTCGCAATTCTTCATCATGTTCGCCCCTTACCCCAGCCTGAACGGGCAATATACCGTTGTCGGCGAAGTGGTGTCGGGCATGGAATTTGTCGATGATATCAAGCGCGGCACGGGTGCAAACGGCATGGTTGCAGCCGACCCCGATTATATGGCGCGCGTCGTGGTCGAGCCTGCACAATAGCTCACCACGCTACACTTCGCTGTGCGCGGGGCTGGTGCAAGCTGGCCCCGTTCGGCATTCTGGGGGGCATGAAACACATCACGCTTGCCCTGTGCTTGTTTGCAGCGCCATTGGCTGCCCAGGCACCGTTCTGGGAAAACGAGTGGCCCAATACCGATTTTTCCAACACATCGGTGGCGTTTACCGAAATCCTGTCAGGCGGGCCGGGGCGCGACGGTATTCCCGCGCTTGACGATCCGGCCTATGAGCCCGCAGCCGATGCGGCGCTGGTTGCCACCGAACCGGTCATGGTGGTCGAGTTGAACGGCCAGGCCCGTGCCTTTCCCATCCGCTATCTGATGTGGCACGAGATTGCCAATACCGAAGTGGGCGGCGTGCCGGTGGCCGTAACCTTCTGCCCTTTGTGCAATGCCGGCCTTGTGTTTGACAGGCGGCTCGACGGGCAGGTGCTGGATTTTGGCGTAACCGGAAAGCTGCGCTTTTCCGGCCTGGTCATGTATGACCGCCAAACCGAAAGCTGGTGGCAACAGTTTACCGGCCAGGGGATTGTTGGTGATATGAACGGTGCGCGGCTCGATGTGCTGGTGAGCTGGATGTCGTCATGGCAGGATTTTGTGGCCGAGTTCCCGAATGGCGAGGTGCTGGCCCGCCCAGATGTGGCGCGTAATTACGGCACCAACCCCTATGGCGGATATGACAGCGCGGCGCGCCCGTTTCTGTATACCGGCGAAATGCCGCCCTTTGACATTCCGCCGCTTGCACGTGTCATTCAGGTGGGCAAGCGGGCCTGGTTGCTTGATCGGCTGCAACGATCAACCGAAATTGTTGAAGATGGCGTGCGGATTAAATGGGAAAGCGGCATGAACTCGCCGCTGGATACAGCGCGCATCGCCCAGGGGCGCAATATAGGCGCGATAAGGGTTTATGATGCGCAGAGCGGCGCACCGCTTGTGCATGACGTGGTGTTCGCCTTCGCCTTTCATGCCTTCGTGCCCGATGGGCGCTGGATGCTCGGCGACTAGGTTCGGGCGGGTCTGACCCCGCCGGCAGATGCCTCCGGCGGGGATATTTTCAAGCAAAAGATGCTAGGTGAGTCGTGCCAGGGCATGGCGTTTCTTGCCCGCCGAAAGCTTCAGCGGTTCGGCAAGGTCGGCGGCGGTGATCATGCGCCCGGCATCGGTTTGCAACTCGTCATTCAGCCGTGCGCCGGATTCAGCCACAAGGCGCTTGGCCTCCTTGCCGCTGGCGGCAAGCCCCGCGCGCACGAAAAGCTGGGCGAGTGACATTCCATCGCCAAGGTCGGCGGCGTTCAGCGTGATGGTGGGCAGATCATCGCCCACGCCACCGGCTTCAAACACCTCGCGCGCGGTGGCTGCGGCGGCGCTGGCCGCCTCGGCTCCGTGGGCCAGCCCGGTGATTTCATTGGCCAGCACGATCTTCGCCTCGTTGATTTCGGCCCCTTCAAGCGCGGCAAGGCGGGCGCAATCTTCAAGCGGCAATTCGGTGAACAGCTTGAGGAAGCGATGGACATCGGCATCGGCCGTATTGCGCCAGTATTGCCAGAATTCGTAAGGTGCCAGCTTGTCGGCATTCAGCCATATCGCCCCCTGCGCCGATTTGCCCATTTTGGAGCCATCGGCCTTGGTGATCAGCGGTGTGGTCAACCCGAAGACCTGCGCCCCCGCAATGCGGCGCGACAAATCGATACCGTTCACGATATTGCCCCACTGGTCGGACCCGCCCATTTGCAGCAGGCAGCCGTGACGCTTGTAAAGTTCCTGAAAATCATAGGCTTGCAGCAGCATGTAGTTGAATTCAAGAAAGGTCAGCGGCTGCTCGCGATTGAGCCGCAGCTTCACGGACTCAAAGCTCAGCATCCGGTTGATGGTGAAATGCTGGCCGTAATCGCGCAAGAAGGCGATGTATTTCAGCTCGTCCAGCCATGTCGCGTTATTCTCGCGGATGGCCCCGGTTTCGGGCGTAAAATCCAGATACTGGTTGAAGACTTTGAAAATGCCCTCGATGTTTTTGTCGATCGCGGCAGTGTCGAGCAGCTGGCGCGCCTCGTCACGGCCCGAAGGATCGCCGATTTTCGAGGTGCCGCCGCCCATCAGCACGATCGGGCGGTGGCCGGTTTTCTGCAGCCAGCGCAAGATCATGATCTGCACGAGCGAGCCGATATGCAGGCTGTCGGCGGTCGCATCAAAACCGATATAGCCCGGCACCACGCCCGCCGTCAGGGCATCGTCCAGCCCTTCAAGATCGGTGCAATCCTGCATGAAGCCACGGTCGATCATCACGCGCAGGAATTCAGATTTCGGTTTGCTCAGCATCGGCTTGTCCTTTTCAGTCGTCGCGGGCGGTTGTAATGCTTTCATTGAACGAATGAAAGGGCGGACATGCGGGCAGTTGGACTGATGAGCGGCACCTCGATGGATGGGGTGGATGCGGCGATCATCGACACCGATGGACGCACAATCGATGCGCTTGGCGCGACCGCGTTTCTGGCCTATCCGCCTGAGGCGCAGGCCGAATTGCGCGCCCGGCTTGGCTGCTGGCCGGGGGCCAGGCTTGCGCCTGCCCACCGGCATGTGCTGCACCTGCACGCCCAGGCGGTGGCCGCGCTGCCCAAACCCGATGTGGTGGGGTTTCACGGGCAAACCCTGGCGCATGACCCCGCCAATGCGCGCACGCATCAACTGGGCGATGGGGCCGCGCTGGCCCGCCTGACCGGCTGCAAGGTCGTATGGGATTTTCGCAGCGCCGATATGGCGGCAGGCGGGCAGGGTGCGCCGCTTGTGCCGCTCTACCACCATGCTTTGGCGCGCTTTCTGGGGCTGACGCGGCGCACCGTGTTCCTGAATCTTGGCGGTGTCGCCAATATCAGCATAATCGAGCCGAATTTACCCGATGGCGCCCCCGGCGCCGTGGCCGCGCGCGATACCGGCCCGGCAAGCGCTTTGCTCGATGACTTCATGCGCACGCGCCTTGGCCGGCCATATGACGAAAACGGCGCGCTCGCCGCTTCGGGACAGGTGCAAACAGGTCTGGTCAGCGCGGCTTTGGCCGACCCGTGGTTTGCACGCACAGGCCCGAAATCGGCGGACCGCAACCAGTTTCACGGGCTTCTCGCGCAGGTGCAATCCTTGCCCGATGCCGACGCCGCCGCAACGCTGAGCGCCTTTACCGCCGCGAGCATTGCGCTGGCCGCGCCCGATGGCGCCGACTGGCTGGTCATGGGCGGTGGGCGCAGGAATGCCACGCTGATGGCGTTGCTTGCGCAACATCTGGGCCAAACCCCGCGCGATATCGATGCGCTTGGCCTGAACGGCGATATGATCGAGGCGCAGGCCTTTGGTTATCTTGCCGTGCGCGTGTTGCACGGCCTGCCCACAAGCCTGCCATCCACCACCGGCTGCGCACGGCCCGTCTGCGGTGGTCGCATCGCAGCCTAAATCATCTTTTGCTTGAAAATATCCCCGCCGGAGGCTCCGGCGGGCAAGGCATATCCTAACGGATATCAGGCTCGCCCAAACGCCGCGTAACATAGGCTTTTACCGACTCAATCATCGGGTCCATGCCGGTTTCAAAGAAATGGCCGGCATCGGGCACGGTTTCATGGGTAATGGTAATGCCCTTTTGCTGCTGCAAACGCTCGGTCAGCCCCTCAACATCGGCGGGCGGCACAACCCGGTCGGCTGAACCGTTGATGATCAGCCCCGAGGCCGGGCAGGGGGCCAGAAAGGTAAAGTCATACATATTCGCCGGTGGGGCGACAGAAATGAAACCCGAAATCTCGGGCCGGCGCATCAGCAATTGCATACCGATCCAGGCACCAAAGGAAAAGCCTGCCACCCAGCATGTGCGGGCATTGGGGTTTTGCGCCTGCAAATAATCCAGCGCCGAGGCGGCGTCGGACAGCTCGCCTATCCCCTGATCATACTCGCCCTGGCTGCGGCCGACACCGCGAAAGTTGAAACGCAGACAGGTAAACCCCATCTGGTAAAAGGCGTAGTGCAGGTTATAAGTCACCTTGTTGTTCATCGTGCCGCCATAGCGCGAATCCGGGTGCAGGATGATGGCGATTGGTGCGTTCTTTTCCTTTTGCGGATGATAGCGGCCCTCGAGCCGGCCTTCGGGGCCTGGGAAAATAACTTCGGGCATCAATCGCTCCTTGTAAACGCCACCGGAATTTTCGGTCCGGGGCCAAATCAGTGTCTGTCGAATGCTTGACAGTTTCACTCGGACAACCTAGAAGCATTCTAAAGTAGCGGGCGCACCGCCTTGCATGGTCAAGTAAGGCCAATCAGGGGGCGCGTCAACATTGCTGTCGGGGCCAGACCATGAAACTATCGACCAAAGGACGATATGCGATGATCGCGCTGGCCGATTTGGCGCGTGAAGCCCAGCATCGGCTTGTCTCCCTGTCCGAAATCGCCGAAAGGCAGGATATTTCGCTGGCCTATCTGGAACAGCTTTTCGTAAAGCTGCGCCGTGCCGAAATCGTGGAAAGCGTGCGCGGCCCTGGTGGCGGCTATCGGCTGGCGCGCGGGGCCGATGCGATCCGCGTGATCGATGTGCTTGGCGCTGTCGATGAAACGATGGATGCGCTCAGCCGCGGGGCAGGTGCCTCGGGCGCCAGCGGCGGCACCGATGCCCAGGTGCTGACCGACAAGCTGTGGGAACAGCTTTCGGCGCATGTCTATGTGTTTTTGCACCAGACGCGGCTTTCGGATGTCATCGAAAACCAACTCGCCCCATGCCCCGCCGTGCCCGCCTTTGTTATGCTGGTGGATGAGCCATGAGCCGCGTTTATCTGGACCATAACGCAACCACACCGCTGCGCGCGCAGGCACGCGCGGCGATGCTTGCGGCAATGGATGTGGCCGGCAACCCGTCATCCGTGCATGGCGAAGGGCGCGCGGCGCGGGCGCTGGTAGAACGCGCGCGCGGGCAATTGGCGGCAGCTTTGGGCTGCACGGCCAATGAGGTTGTTTTCACCAGCGGTGCGACCGAAGCCGCCTCGGTGCTGGCCGGTGGCGCCGAGGTGGATGAATGCGCGCATGAATGCCTGTGGGTGCATCACATGCCGGGCGCTGCGCTGAAGGCCAAAGGCTATGCCAATAACGAAACCGGGCTGATTGATGACAGCGACGGTGCAAACCTTGTCGACATCGTGCAGGCCGTTGGCAAGATTCCGTTTTCCTTTAGCTGGAGCGGGGCCGACATGGCCATCGTCTCGGCGCATAAATTTGGCGGGCCAAAGGGAGTTGGCGCCCTGATTTTGCGCGATGGTGTTGACATTGCGCCGCTTGCAAAGGGTGGCGGGCAGGAACAAAGCCGCCGTGCGGGCACAGAAAACATTGTCGGTATTGCGGGCATGGCTGCGGCAGCCGAGGCGGCAGTGGCCGATCTGGCGGCAGGCAAATGGGCGCGGGTTGAAAGCTTGCGCAACGGCATGGAAGCCGCATTGAAAGCGGCAGCGCCCGATCTGATCGTGTTTGGCGAGGGGCAAGCGCGCCTGCCCAATACCTCGAATTTCGCGGTGCCGGGCTGGAAGGGCGAAACCCAGGTCATGCAGATGGACCTTGCCGGTTTTGCGGTTTCCGCGGGGTCCGCCTGTTCCAGCGGCAAGGTGCGCCCAAGCCGGGTTTTGCGCGCAATGGGGTTTGACGATGTTACCGCAAGCAGTGCTTTGCGCATCAGCTTGGGGTTGGAGACGACTGAAACGGATATCGCGCGTTTTTGTGACGCGTGGCTGGCTGAATATGCGCGCCACAAGGCGCGTGCAGCCTGACGAGAATGGGGAATAATATGACGACAGAAACCGCCGAATACAGCCGCGAAGGCGTAGATGCCGACACGGTTGCCGCCGTTCGCACGGTTGGCGAGCGCTATAAATATGGCTTTGAAAGCGATATTGAAACCGAATATGCGCCCAAGGGCCTGAATGAAGACATTGTCCGGCTGATCTCGTCCAAGAACGAAGAACCGGGATGGCTGCTTGAGTGGCGCCTTGCTGCATTCGCCCGCTGGAAAAACCTGACCGAGCCGACATGGGCTATGGTGCATTACCCTGAAATAGATTTTCAGGACCAGTATTACTACGCCAAGCCCACCAGCATGGCCAAACGCCCGAAATCGCTTGACGAGGTGGACCCGGAGCTTTTGGCAACTTACGAAAAACTCGGCATCCCCCTGAAAGAACAGGCGCTTCTGGCGGGCGTTGAAATGCCCGAAGGCGAGCGCCGCGTGGCGGTGGATGCGGTGTTTGACAGCGTTTCGCTTGGCACGACCTTCAAGGAGGAACTGGCCAAAGCCGGTGTCATCTTCTGCCCGATTTCCGAAGCCGTGCGCGACCATCCGGAACTGGTGAAGAAATACCTTGGCTCGGTCGTGCCGGTATCCGACAATTTCTATGCAACGCTGAACTCGGCGGTGTTTTCCGATGGCTCCTTCGTTTACATCCCCGAAGGCGTGCGCTGCCCGTTAGAGCTTTCGACCTATTTCCGCATCAACGCGCAAAACACCGGCCAGTTTGAGCGCACGCTGATTATTGCCGAAAAGGGTAGCTATGTCAGCTATCTGGAAGGCTGCACCGCCCCCATGCGCGATGAAAACCAGCTTCATGCAGCGGTGGTTGAACTGGTCATCCATGAGGATGCCGAGATCAAATATTCCACCGTGCAGAACTGGTATCCGGGCGATGAGAACGGCAAGGGCGGAATTTACAATTTCGTCACCAAACGCGCCGATTGCCGGGGCGACCGCGCCAAGGTGATGTGGACACAGGTTGAAACCGGCTCGGCCATCACGTGGAAATATCCAAGCTGCATTCTGCGTGGCGATGGCAGCCAGGGCGAGTTCTATTCCATCGCTATTGCCAACAACATGCAGCAGGCCGATACCGGCACGAAAATGGTGCATCTGGGCAAGAACACCCGCTCGCGTATCGTCTCCAAAGGGATTTCGGCGGGCAAGGCGCAAAACACCTATCGCGGGCTTGTGTCGATGCACCCGAAGGCAAAAAACAGCCGGAATTACACCCAGTGCGACAGCCTGCTGATCGGCGATACCTGCGGCGCGCATACCGTGCCCTATATCGAATGCCGCAACAATTCCAGCAGGATAGAGCACGAAGCAACGACATCGAAAGTGGATGACGACCAGTTGTTCTATTGCCGCTCGCGCGGGATGGATGAGGAAGAAGCCGTGGCGCTGGTGGTCAATGGGTTCTGCAAAGAAGTGCTGCAAGCCTTGCCAATGGAATTTGCAATGGAGGCCCAGAAACTGGTCGCCATTTCGCTTGAAGGATCGGTCGGCTAAAGCCGCGAAGAGGAAAATAAAATGCTGAATATCAATAACTTGCACGTCAAACTTGAAGAAGAAGACAAGGTTATCCTGAAAGGGGTGAACCTTGAGGTGAAGGCCGGTGAGGTTCATGCGATCATGGGGCCGAACGGGTCGGGCAAGTCGACCCTGTCTTATGTGCTTTCGGGCAAGGATGGTTATGAGGTAACAGAGGGTTCCGCCACGCTGGAAGGCACCGACCTGCTGGATATGGAGCCGGAAGACCGCGCGGCAGCCGGCCTGTTTCTGGCCTTCCAGTATCCGGTTGAAATTCCGGGTGTTGGCAATATGACCTTTCTGCGCACCGCAGCAAATGCGCAGCGCAAGGCGCGTGGTGAGGCCGAGTTGAGCGCGGCGGAGTTTCTGAAACTGGTGCGCGCCAAGGCCGGCGAGCTGAAAATCGACGCCGAAATGCTGAAACGCCCTGTAAATGTCGGCTTTTCGGGCGGCGAGAAGAAGCGCAACGAGATTTTGCAGATGGCGGTGCTGGAGCCGAAAATGTGCATCCTCGATGAAACCGATTCCGGCCTTGATGTGGACGCGATGAAGCTGGTTGCCGATGGCGTAAACGCGCTGCGCAGCGCGGGCCGCGCCTTTCTTGTGATCACGCATTACCAGCGCCTGCTCGACCATATCAAACCCGATGTGGTGCATATCATGGCCGATGGTAAAATCATCAAATCCGGCGGGCCGGAACTGGCGCTGGAAGTTGAAAACAACGGTTACGCCGATCTGCTGGCCGAGGTGGCGTAATGGCCGTTGCTGCACATAAATCCGACGGGGCGGCGGCGCTTTTGGCCCGCCATGCACAGCCCCGCCCGTTAAGCTGGCTGGAGGCTGCGCGCGATAGCGCCGCCATGCGGCTGAATGCAATGGGCGCCCCGCATGGGCGCGATGAATACTGGCGCTACACCCCGCCCGCACAGTTTTTGGGCGATGTCGCCGCTGTGCCCCATGTCGAAGATGCGCCGCTGTTTGCGGCGGATGATGCCTATACGCTGGTCTTTGTCGACGGGGTTTTTGACGCCGCGCAATCCGAGCCTGGCAATGATCCGGCGCTGCGCATCCAAACGCTCGATGCGGCCAATGCCGATATCCACTGGGCCGCCGAAAGCTACGGTGCGCTGGAAACCGCTGGCCAAAACCCCGTGCCGCGCCCGCTGGCGGCGCTGAATACCGCCACAGCCGGGCAGGGCGTGCTGATCCGCGTTTCCGGCAAGGCGACCAAGCCGGTTTTGCTGCGCCATATCCGCAGTGCCGCAAATGCCGAGGCGATGCTGCACCATGTGATCAAGCTTGATGCTGGCGCGTCGCTGACCTTGCTGGAAGATGGCGTGATCGCCGCGCGCAGCAATGTCGTGCTGGAGGTTGATGTGGCCGATGGCGCTGCCTTTGACCATATCCGCAACCAGGGCCGCGACCACGGGCGCGTGCTGGCCAGCCATATTTTCGCGCGGCTGGGGGCAGGGGCATTGTTCAAAAGCTTCACCCTGTCGCTGAACGGACTGCTTAGCCGCAACGAGGCGGTCATCACCCTGACTGGCGATAATGCAAGCGCGCATATTTCCGGTGCCGCTGTGGGCGATGGCGCTTTTTTGCATGATGACACGATTTTCATAACCCATGATGCCGAGCATTGCGAAAGCCGTCAGGTTTTCAAGAAAGTGCTGCGCAACGGGGCCAATGGCGTGTTTCAGGGCAAGATTCTGGTCAAGCCCGGCGCGCAGAAAACCGATGGCTACCAGATCTCGCAAGGGCTGCTGCTGGATGATGACAGCAATTTCCTCGCCAAACCCGAGCTGGAAATCTATGCCGATGATGTGGTCTGCTCGCATGGCTCGACCTGCGGGTCGGTCGATGAAACGGCGTTGTTTTACCTGACATCGCGCGGTGTGCCCAGGGCCGATGCGCAAGACCTGCTTGTGCTGGCTTTTCTGGATGAGGCCATTGCCGAAATTGGCGATGACGATCTGGCCGACACCTTGCGCACGCGGCTTGGCGGTTGGCTGGCGCGCCACAGAAAGTAGGGCAGATATGAGCCTTGGGGCCGATATTATAGGTGCCTGGCGGCAGGGTTGGGGCAATGCCCTGCGCCGCCAGATGGCCAGTGGCGCGGGCGAAGAGCGCGCGCTTGGCTGGGTCATGGTGGCGACCGTCATGCTGGTCGCCGCGCAGATGCCCGCCAGCTACAAGGCGGCAGCCCAAAACATAGATCAGCCCGAACAGGCGCCCATTGCGGTGCTGATGATCGCGGTGTTTTCATTGTTTCTGGCCCCGCTCAGCTTTTATGCACTGGCGGCGCTTTCGCATCTTGTTGCCCGCCTGCTGGGTGCAACCGGGCCATTTCTGAATGCACGGCTGGGGTTATTCTGGGCGCTGCTCTGTGTTGCCCCGCTTGCCTTAATTTCGGCGGCTTTCGGGAATAGTCTGGGGCCAGAGCTTTCTAACCCTTTGCAATATGTGGTTTTATTGGTCTTTTTGGTCATCTGGGCCGATACGATGCATGTCGCCGAGGGGGTCGCCTCAAGGTTGCGCGCTGGCTTGGCCTTGGGGGTGGTTGGCGCTAGCATTGCGTTGGTAATCGGGCTGCTATTCGCGGGCTGAGTCTTTGATGGGTGACATATGACAATTGGCGAAGAACATGACGACGGGCATTACCACACGCGCGGCGCATATCAGGAAAAGCGCAACGGGTTGCTGGCGCGGCTGATTGATTCCTGGAGCGATATGCGCGGGGCCACGCGCCGCCTGATCGAGGAAAACCCGTCTGAAGCCCGGCTGCTGTTTTATGTGCTGATGTCTGACATGGTGTTCTTCCTGTCCTGGGCGCTGAAAACCATTGTCGCCCCCACGCAGGTTTTCAAGGACATGTTCCAGGGCGATGCGGTTGAAGCCAATCTTGTCATCGGCTCGGTGCTGATTGCGGCGCTGTTTCTGCGCACCACGGTCGTTTACATCTTCTCGGCCATTCTGGGCGCCGTTTTGCGCGCGGTTGGCGGCACGGGCAGCTGGAAGGATACGCGCACCGGCATATTCTGGGGCAGCTTTGTGGCCGCGCCCTTTGGCCTGCTGATGGCGATTGTCACGGTCATCTTCTCGGGGCTGGAAGACAGCATCCCCTTCCTTGGCAATTCGCTCATCGCGCAAATTCCCTATTGGCTGTCGCTTCTGCCCTTCGTATGGCTTTGCTCGCTTGGTGCCGCCGAGGCGCATGGCTTCAAACGCTCGGCCCCGCTGTTTATGGGCATGACCCTGCTCACAATGGTGGTTTGGTTCGGGGCACTGGTATTGCAGGCGCGCGGCGTCTTCTAGAAAGGCTATCCATGTTCGACATCAACGCAGTGCGCGCCGAATTTCCAATTTTGGCGCGGCAGGTGCATGGCAAAAATCTGGTCTATCTGGACAGCGGTGCTTCGGCGCAAAAACCGCAAGTGGTGATAGATGCCGTGACCCGTGGCTATGCGCAAGAATATTCGAATGTGCATCGCGGGCTGCATTTCCTGTCCAACCTTGCCACCGACAAATACGAAAGCGTGCGCAGCACATTGCAACGCTTTCTGGGTGCCGCCCATGACGACGAGGTGCTGTTCACCACAGGCTCGACCCACGGCATGAACCTTGTGTCCTACGCCTGGGCGGCGCAGCATCTTGCGGCGGGTGACGAGATTGTGCTTTCGGTGCTGGAACACCACGCCAATATCATCCCGTGGCATTTTCTGCGCGAACGCCAGGGCGTGGTGCTGAAATGGGTGGAATGCGAGGCGGATGGCAGCCTTGATGCCCAGCGGGTGATTGAAGCGATGGGACCGCGCACCAGGCTTGTGGCGGTCACGCATATGTCCAATGTCACCGGCGCTTTGGTCGATGTCAAAACCATCTGCCGCGCGGCGCGCGAACGCGGCATTGCCACCTGCATCGATGGCAGCCAGGCCGCCGTGCATATGCCGGTGAACATGGTCGAGATCGGCTGTGATTTTTATGCCATTACCGGCCACAAGCTTTACGGCCCCACCGCCAGCGGCGCGCTTTATGCAAGGCGCGAACGCCAGGCCGAAATGCGCCCCTTCATGGGGGGTGGCGATATGATCAACCATGTCAGCCGCGATGAGGTCAGCTATAACGTCCCACCCCACAAATTCGAGGCCGGCACACCCGGCATTGTGCAGATGATCGGGCTTGGTGTGGCGATCGACTATATGCAATCGCTGGGAATGGAGGCGATTGCCGCGCATGAGGCCGATCTGCGCGACTATGCCCGCAGCCGTTTGCGCGGGCTGAACTGGCTGAACCTTCAGGGCGATTGCGCTGACAAGGGGGCGATCTTTTCCTTTACCATGCAGGGGGCGGCCCATGCGCATGACATTTCAACCATTCTCGACCGTCGCGGCATTGCCGTGCGGGCGGGCCACCATTGCGCGCAGCCGCTGATGCAGTTTTTGGGCGTAACCGCCACCTGCCGCGCCTCGTTCGCCATGTATAACACCCGCGATGAGGTAGATGCGCTGGTGTCAGGGCTGGAGCTTTGCCACGAGCTACTCGGCTAGCGGCGTAAGGTTCGAAATGCCCGCAGCCCCGCCGCGCGCCTGCGTCGGGTCAAGCGACATCTGCAAATATTCGCCCTGCCGCCAAAGCTGGTTCATATCGTCGTAAAAGCGCGAAAGGATATGCCCGCTTTGCCCCGTTGCGGCAATATAGAGCGAGCTGTCGGGGTTGCTGAGATTGACCACCATGCGAAAGCCCGCACCATTCACATTGGTATAGGGTGCTGCACCCGTGCCAATGCTGATACCCCGGTTGAGCGTTTGATCACCGCCGCTGCTTTCGTGCCAGATATTTGCAAACCAGCCGACAATCGGCATCCGCCCGAAAACCGGATTTTCATAAAACGCCTGATGCGCCTCGCCCCAGCGCCAGCGGTTGATCGTGTCGCCTTGCGCGTCTTGCAGCTCGTAAATCGCATCATCCAGCGCCAGCGAAGCCATTTGTGTGCAGGTCTCGCGTTCCGTGGTGGCGGTCAGGTCACACCAGCTTGCCGCGCCGTTGAAGTCGCGCAGAACGCGTTCCAGAAACAGCGGGTCGACCTGGCGAAAACTGGCGGCAAGCTGCCCAAGCTCATCGGCCAGAATGCGGCGCTGTAGCGCGCGCGCCCAGGCGGCATAGATCAGCGGTTCGGCATCGTGTTGCGACATGTCGCCATTCCACTGGCTGAGCAAGGCCAGCGCCTCGCGCCGCTGTGCGCCGTGGCTGCCCGGCGGCGCATCCTGATCGCCAAACCACAGGTTGCGCCCCATGAGCGGCAACAATAGCCGGGCAGAAATTGAAACGGTGTCGTTCTGGATTTCCACAAAACTTTCGATTGTGTGGAACTGCCGCGCCGCCAGCAGGTCGCGGGCGCGCAAAATGCGCTGCCCGTCACCCCAGTCATAGGAAAAATGCTGCGGGAAGGCTGCCTCGGAAACCGGGTTGTTGGTGTTCAGCACAATGCCGCCGGGCGGGTTTTCGATGACTGGGTTATCGGTGGCCGGAAAGCTGCCCTGCCAGGCATTCACCCCAACCCAACCCGCCGCGGGCAGGCGGCCAAGGGTTTCGTTCGCAGGGCTGCGCGCGGGCATCCGCCCGGCGCTGACCATAGCGATATTTTCCGTATCGGCCATGACGACATTGAACGAGGGTGCGCTGAGCCCGGCCACCGCGCGCTTGCCCTCATCCACCGAATTGGCGCGCATCAGATCGATGGCCGCAGCAACCGAAAAATCGTCAATCGCAAGCCCGGTCCATGACAGGGAAAACTCGTGTCCGGCCGGGCGAATATCACGCAAGCCAAAGGCATTGCCGGGGATTACCGGGCCGTTGCCTGTCCAGCGCAGGTCCAGCGTGATCGGGGGCGCATCCTTGATATTCAGCACCGATGCGCGGGTCTCAAAGGCGATTGCGCCGTCTTCTGTCAGATATTCGTCGGGGTTCTGGGGGTTCACGCGCTCCAAGAACAGGTCCTGGTCGTCCAGATAACTGGCCGTCAGCCCCCAGGTGAAGGTGTTGGAGCGCCCGATCAGAATGGCGGGAATGCCGGGAATGGTTGCGCCGATCACACCGCCGGTTTCAAGCTCAAGACGCGCCAGCATCCAGGTGCCGGGGGCGGTCAGCGGCACATGCGGGTCATTGGCCAGCATTGCCCCCTGGTTTGCCGTGCGCGCGGGCAAAGCAGCCCAGGCATTGCTTGCCCCGGCCTGGCCGACCGCGCGCAGCGGCCAAAAGGGCGGGGGCGTGTTGTCTGCAAAGGTTTCGGACGGCGCACCGAACAGGGCGGCATATTCCGGAACGCTGCGAATGGGTGACCCCGGCAGAAGCGGAAACAGATCGTCAAGCCGCGCCGGGTTATCCAGCCGCAGCGCCGCTTGCGCGCGCAGCACTTCCAGCGCGGCCTTATCGGTCATTTGCAGGGCCATCAGCTTCATCACGGCAATGGAATCAGCCGCCGTCCAGGGGGCTATGCCCGTGGGCAGAACAAAGAATTCCGGCGCGCCGCGCCCGCGCGCATTCTCGCGCACATAGCTCAGCCATGCGTTAACCCCCGCCGCATAGGCATTGAGCATTCTCAGGGTCTGCGGGCTTTGCTGCTCGACCGCCGCGATGGAGATGTTGTAAATATCAAGCGCGCGCATCAACCTGTCGGTTTCGACCGTGTCGCTGCCGAAAATTTCGGAAAGTTTGCCCTGGGCGGTGCGGCGCATCAGGGTCATCTGCCACAGCCGGTCTTGTGCATGGGCGTAGCCAAGGCCAAACAGCGCATCTTCATCGCTGGTCGCAAAGACATGCGGCACGGCATTCGCATCGCGCACAATTTCAATGGGGGCCCGCAGCCCGGCCACATCCAGATTCAGCGAATAATCCGGCAGTGAACGGCTGCCAAGATACCACAGCATCCCCAGTCCGAAAGCAGCCACCACCAAAACGGCAATGAGGGAAATGAAAAGCCAGCGGAACAGGCGCAGCATAAACGGTCCGGGTTAGGGTTGTTGACCTTGGTCACATAGCAGTCCATCAATCCCGTAACAATGGCACGAGAGGAGAGCGATTATGGCAAAAGTAGCATTTATTGGCCTTGGCGTTATGGGCTATCCAATGGCGGGGCATTTGCAGGCCGCAGGCCATAGCGTGTGCGTTTACAACCGCACGGCGGCAAAAGCCGCCGATTGGGTTGCAGAACATGGCGGAACCGCCGCACCAACCCCTGCCGCCGCCGCTCAGGGTGCCGAAATGGTCTTTGCCTGTGTGGGCAATGATGATGATTTGCGCAGCGTGACCATTGGTGAGGGCGGGGCGTTTGCGGCAATGGCCGCCGGGTCAATTTTTGTTGATCACACCACGGCCAGCGCCGAAGTGGCCCGCGAACTGGCCGAAGAGGCCGAAGCCGCGCGGTTTTCCTTTATCGATGCGCCGGTTTCCGGCGGTCAGGCGGGGGCGGAAAGCGGCAAGCTGACGGTGATGTGCGGTGGTGATTCGGCGGCGTTTGAGCGCGCTGCACCCATCATCGCCGCGTTTTCACAAGCCTGCCAGCTGCTCGGGCCAAGCGGGGCCGGCCAACTGGCCAAAATGGTCAACCAGATCTGCATAGCCGGGCTGGTGCAGGGGCTGGCCGAGGGGCTGAATTTTGCCGAAAAAGCCGGGCTGGATGGCAAGGCGGTGGTCGATGTCATTTCCAAAGGTGCGGCGGGCTCCTGGCAAATGGCCAACCGGCACGAAACCATGCTGGCCGATAAATTCGATTTTGGCTTCGCGGTGGACTGGATGCGCAAGGATCTGGGCATTTGCCTGGCCGAGGCCAACCGCAATGGCGCCAACCTGCCGGTTACGGCATTGGTTGACCAGTTCTACAAGGATGTGCAGCAAATGGGCGGCGGGCGCTGGGATACATCCAGCCTGATCCGCCGCCTGAAACGCTAGGCGTCTGTCGTGTTGTCGGCCTTGGGCGCATCTGCATCCTGGGCCGCATCGGGCTTTGCTGCCGGTGCTTTGGCGCGGGTGCGCACGCGGCGCTTGGGCTTTTCGGCGGCCGGTTCCTTGAGTTCCGGCGCGTCAGAAGGGGCAACTGGCGCGGCTTCGGGCGCGGCTTCGGCTGCGGGCGCGGCTTCGGCTGCGGGCGCGGCTTCGGCTGCGGGCGCGGCTTCGGCACCAGCGTCAACCGCTGGCTTTTTGGCGCGGCTGCGTGGTTTGCGCTTTGGTTTTTCCGGTTTTGCGGGCGCTTCGGCTTGCGCATCGCCCTGTTCATCCGGTGCGCTTTCATCATCGTCATTCGCGTTGATCACCGGCATACGGAAATCGAGCGTCAGAAAATGCGGCACATGCTCGCCCATGCCGATGACGCGTTCGCCCCGGCTTTGGTTGCCGCGCCGCTCGTTGCGCGCACGTGGCTGCTGGCGCGCAGCCGGTTCCGGCTGGGGTGCTGCAACCGCTTCGGTTTCGGCCTGTTCTGTTACGGCGCTTGGGCTGTCTGGCGTCACATCGGCCTCTTTCGGTGCGGCGCGCTTGCGGCTGCGGCTGCGCGCGGGGCGGTCTTCGGCCTCGGCCTGTTTGGGTTTTTCAGCGGGGGCTTCAAGTGCGGCCACCGCCAGCGGGTCGTCCATTGCCGGAATGGGTTTGCCAATCAGGTCTTCAATCGCGGCCACGTTCTTGGCATCGGCAGGCACGGCAATGGTCAGCGCACGGCCAAGCCGGCCCGCACGGCCCGTGCGGCCAATGCGATGCACATAATCCTCGGAATGGCTGGGCACGTCGTAGTTGATGACATGGCTGACGGCCGGAATATCAAGCCCGCGCGCCGCCACATCAGAGGCGACAAGAATGCGCAGCTTGTCATCGCGAAAGCTTTGCAAGATGCGCGTGCGCACCGATTGGTCAAGGTCGCCATGAATGGCCGCCGCATCCAGCCCGTGCTTTTTGAGCGATTTCGCAACCACATCGACATCACGCTTGCGATTGCAGAATATGATGGCATTGGTCAGCCCCTCACCCTCGGCGGCGATAAGGCGGCGCAAAACCTCGCGCTTTTCCTTGTCGGCACGGTCGCGGCGGCTGGGAATGTGGGTGCATAGAAATTGCGTGATGGTTTCAGAGGCCGTGGCCTGCCGCGCCACTTCAACACGCACGGGGTTGTGCAGAAATTCCTGCGTTATGCGGGTAATTTCCGGCGCCATCGTGGCGGAAAAGAACAGCGTTTGCCGCGTAAAAGGCAGCAGTTTGAAGATGCGCTCGATATCGGGGATGAAGCCCATATCAAGCATCCGGTCAGCCTCGTCGACCACCATGATCTGCACGCCGGTCAGCAGCAGCTTGCCGCGTTCGAAATGGTCAAGCAGGCGGCCCGGCGTGGCAATAAGCACATCAACGCCACGGGTTATAAGCTGGTCCTGGTCCTTGAAACTGACCCCGCCAATCAGCAGTGCCTTGGTCAGCTTTGTGTATTTGGCATAGGTGTCGAAGTTTTCGGCCACCTGCGCGGCCAATTCGCGCGTGGGGCACAGCACAAGGCTGCGCGGCATCCGCGCGCGCGCACGGCCCTGGCCAAGAATGGTGATCATCGGCAGCACGAAGCTGGCGGTTTTACCCGTGCCGGTTTGGGCAATGCCCAGAACATCGCGCGCCTGCAAGGCGTGCGGAATGGCTTCGGCCTGAATGGGGGTAGGGGTGGTATAGCCGGTTTCGATTACGGCTTTAAGCACCTTGGGGTCTAATCCAAGTTCGGAGAAATCTGTCATTTTGGCTCGCTGAATATGTGTTGCGGCGAATTTAGGGTGCCGCACGATCGTCGCGGCCGGGCGGCCGGATTGCCACCTCACATGCCAGCGGGTTTAGCCGCATTGCGGCGCTGCGTCAATGCGACAAAGCTTTAAGGGGTTTTGCAGCCGCGATTTGCCGCTTATATGGGGGGCAAAGCAGATGGATGAGCGGCATGAATGTTGAATTGAATGTAGAAACACCGAAAACCTATCGCGGGGTCGATGCGCTGCGCGTGCTGAGCGTGCGCCATTGGACAGATTATACATTCTCCTTCACCTGCGAACGGCCTGCCAGTTTCCGCTTTCGTTCGGGCGAATTTGCGATGATCGGTTTGCCAAATGGCGACAAGCCCCTGCTGCGCGCCTATTCCATTGCCTCGCCCAATTGGCATGAAGAGCTGGAGTTTTACTCGATCAAGGTGGCCGATGGCCCGCTGACCAGCCGTTTGCAGAACCTTGCCGTGGGCGATCATATCCTCATCCGCCCCAAGCCGGTTGGCACGCTTGTGCATGATGCGCTGATTGCCGGCAAACGGCTGGTGCTGTTTTCAACCGGCACCGGCATTGCGCCCTTTGCCAGCATCATCCGCGACCCCGAAACCTATGAAAAATTCGAAACTGTCGTGCTGACCCATACCTGCCGCGAGGTGGCCGAGCTTGATTATGGCAAGCATTTGTTTGCCGAAATCCAGCAAGACGAACTGCTGTCGGAAATGGTTGACGGGCGCTTGCAGCTTATTTCTACCACCACGCGCGAAAACAGCGAACATATGGGCCGCATGACCGATTGGCTGCGCGATGGCCGTTTTGAAGCCGCAACAGGCGCGGCACTTGGTGCTGCAGATGACCGTGTGATGATTTGCGGCTCGATGGCCATGCTGCAAGACCACAAGGCGATTTGCGAAGCGCGCGGCATGGACGAGGGCTCCAACTCCGCGCCCGGCGCCTTTGTCATCGAGAAGGCGTTTGTGGACTAGGCCGCCAGATGGTCGCGAATTTCGCAACCTCGTCCCAGTCTTCGGCATAGGCTTCGTCAAACGGTTTGCGGGTTTCGGCGGTAAAAGCCTCGAACCGCGGATTGGCCTCGCTTACCCGGTTTGACTCGAAGAACGCTTTGAAAGGCCCGCCCTTGCTGGGGGGTTCTGCCAACAATGCCAGTTGCGCAACCGCGCTGACCGAAAGCCGCTTGTTGATGTGGCGCGGGGGCCGGGCGCCGAATTCTACGATACGGTTCCCGCTTACAAGCTGCGCGACTGCGTCTTCATTGCCGCGAAAATCGGCATAATCCCAAACGGTAACCGGGCTGTTCGGAAGCCGCGCGGCAATCTCGCGCAACACATCGCCCCAACGCCGGGTTGGCTTTACACCGGGGTCGAAGGCCCAAAAGCTCTGGCGCTTGATCGCCTCTGTCCAGGACGAGGTGAAATAGTCGGCATAGTTGCGCAAGCACAGGAATATTCTTGGCGCAAAAGGCGCAAGAATGCGCAGGTCGGCTGATGGCCGCGCGAATTTCTCACCGTTCTTGAAGCCGCCCAGCAGGTTCTCATCGCTCATGACAACCGCCGCATCACCATGCAGATAGTCAGGCGCTTCCTTTGTTACTGTCAGGGTTGCGCGCACATCCCGTTCGTTGACCCAACGGGTGTTGGGCGCGAATGTCGAGCGGTCCAGCCAGCGCTGCAAATAGGTGGTGCCGGATTTCCGAACGCCGATATGAAGGTGGAATGCCTCCACGCACTACACCTGCATTTCCTTTGTGGCGCGCAAGGTAATGTCGGGGTAGTCGCGCACGACACGGTCGATATCCCATTGCAGGCGGGTCAGAAACACCGGGTCGCCATCATGGTCGGCGGCCATATGGCCCTTGTTGGCGGCGATAAAGGCATCAACCTTGTCACGCGCGCCCTGCACCCAGCGGGCCGAGGTGAACTGCGTTGGCTCCATACGCACCGGCAACCCGTATTCGGTTTCAATCCGGCTGGCCAGCACCTCGAATTGCAACTGGCCGACAACGCCCACAATCCAACCCGAACCAATCAGCGGTTTCAGCACTTTGGCAGCGCCTTCTTCGGCGAATTGTGTCAGCGCCTTTTCCAGATGCTTGGCTTTCATCGGGTCGCCCGCGCGCACCGATTGCAGCAGTTCCGGCGCAAACGAGGGCAGGCCGGTGAATTTCAGATCTTCCCCCTCGGTCAGACTGTCGCCAATGCGCAACTGCCCGTGGTTTGGAATGCCGATAATGTCACCCGCCCAGGCGTCTTCGGCCAACTCGCGGTCATTGGCCAGAAACATCACCGGGTTGGAAATGGCCATCGGCTTGCCCGAACGCACATGCTTGAGCTTCATGCCGCGCATGAAATGGCCCGAACACAGCCGCACAAAGGCTACACGGTCGCGGTGCTTTGGGTCCATATTCGCCTGAACCTTGAAGACAAAGCCGGAAACCTTTGTTTCATCAGGGGAAATTTTCCTTGGCTCTGCGGGGCGCACCTGGGGTTCCGGGCCAAATTCGGCGATGCCGGTCATAAGCTCCTGCACACCGAACGAGTTGATGGCCGAGCCAAACCAGATCGGTGTCATCGTGCCTTCGGCAAAGGCTTTCCGCTCGAAGGCTGGCAGCAATTCACGTGCCATTTCAACCTCTTCGCGCAGTTTGCTCAGCAAATGCGGCGGCACATGCTCGGCGATCTTCGGGTCATCCAACCCGCTGATTTTCACCGATTGCGCGCGGATGTTCCGATCCCCCCGGCTCATCAGTTCAAGCCGGTCGTGAAGCATGTCATAACAGCCCAGAAACTCGCGCCCCATGCCAATGGGCCAGCTTGCGGGGGCAACGTCTATGGCAAGGTTCTGCTGGATTTCATCAATAATATCAAAGGTATCGCGGCTTTCGCGGTCCATCTTGTTGCAAAAGGTCAGAATCGGCAAATCGCGCAGGCGGCAGACTTCAAACAGCTTTTGCGTCTGGCTTTCAACGCCCTTGGCGCCGTCAATCACCATCACCGCCGCATCGACCGCCGTCAGCGTGCGATAGGTGTCTTCGGAAAAGTCACTATGGCCGGGCGTATCGACAAGATTGAACCAGAAGTCACTGAATTCAAACGACATTGCCGAAGCCGATACTGAAATGCCGCGCTCCTGCTCCATCTTGATGAAGTCCGAGCGTGAGCGCCGCGCCTCGCCCTTGGCGCGCACCTGGCCCGCCATTTGAATCGCGCCACCATAAAGCAGGAACTTCTCGGTCAGCGTGGTTTTGCCCGCATCCGGGTGGCTGATAATCGCAAATGTGCGGCGCCGGGCAATTTCCGGCGGCAATTCGGGGGTGTTTTTGGCATTGTCCAACATGATTGCGGTATATGTGAGGTCGTATCGAAGGGCAATGGTGCCAATTCACGCGCAGAGAAAAGGAATGTGACATGGTCAATTTCAGCCATCCGATCAGCGTTTTTGCGATGAGCTACAAGATGCGTGGCACGGCGCAGGAATCCCTCTGGTGGCAATTATTGCCCCCTGCCTGGCGGGCGGAACGCTGGATCGTTGCCTATCCGCTGGTCTATAATGTGCATAGCGACGCCACTGCGCAGGAACAGATTACCGTGCCCAGCGGGTTCATGTTTGATGGCGCGTCAATTCCGCCCGGCATTACGCTGCTTTTGCCGCGGTCGCATCCGGTTTATATGGCCGCGGCCGCCCTGCATGACTGGCTCTATGTCGATGTGGTCTGGTCCGGAACGCGCCGCCAGGCCGACCGTATTTTCTTTGATGCGATGCGCGAGTTGAACACGCCAAAACCCTGGGCCTGGGCAATGTGGCTTGCCGTGCGCGCCTTTGGCGGGTTTTACTGGTGGCCGCGCCGCTTGCGGGTGCGCCGTGGCCAACCCTATGATGTGGCCGATCAGATAATAGACCTTGCAGCCTATATGAAGGTCGATGATGTTGGGCCCATAGACGCGGCACCACGCATATCGGCACGAAAGGAATGAAGATGGATTTGGGAATTTCAGGAAAAACCGCAATTGTCTGCGCAGGCTCGCGCGGGCTGGGGCGGGGTTGCGCCGAGGCGCTGGCCGATGCCGGTGTGAAAATCGTGCTGAACGGGCGCGATGCCGAGGTTTTGGCGCGCACTGCCGCCGAGATGCGCGCCAAGGGGGCCGATGTGGTTGAGGTTGCCGCCGATATCACCACCGAAGCGGGGCGCGCGGCGGTTCTGGCCGCTGCACCGGCCCCTGACATTCTTGTCACCAATGCCGGCGGCCCGCCCCCGGGACTGTGGAGCGACTGGGAGCGCGAGGATTTCATCAAGGCGCTGGATGCCAACATGCTCACCCCCATCGCGCTGATGAAGGCCGTGCTGCCGGGGATGATCGATCGCGGCTGGGGGCGCGTTGTGAATATCACCAGCCAGTCGGTCAAGACGCCGATTGGCGTGCTGGGCCTGTCAAACGCGGCGCGCGCCGGGCTTACGGGCTATGTGGCGGGCACATCGCGGCAGGTTGCGGGCAAGGGGGTTGTCATCAACAACCTGCTGCCCGGCATTCATGCAACCGACCGCGCCATCCAGCTTGACGGCGGGGTTGCCAGGAACACCGGAAAATCCATTGAAGAGGCACGCGCCGCGCGCGAAGCCACAATCCCCGCAGGCCGCTATGGCACTGCCGAGGAATTTGGCGCCACATGTGCCTTCATGTGTTCGCAATATGCCGGTTACATGATCGGGCAGAATATTTTGCTCGACGGTGGCGGGTTCAATTCCACAATGTAGCCCCTGCTTGTGCCTGGGCTGGCGGCTTGCTATCAGCTTACCTGATGAAATGAATCGGAATTGCTATGCAGGCTGCAACCATCGCACCGCCGCGCCTGGAGCTGCGCAATATCTGCCGCCAGTTTGGCGGGCGGCGTGTGGTGGATGGCGTGAACCTGGAACTTCAGCCGGGGCAGGTGACCTGCCTGCTTGGCCCCTCGGGTTGCGGAAAATCGACCACCTTGCGCATTGCCGCCGGGGTTGACCAGCAAGACAGCGGCGATGTGCTGGTCGATGGCACGCTGATATCCGATGCAACAACCCATATGCCACCCGAATTGCGCGGCATTGGCATGATGTTTCAGGATTTCGCGCTTTTCCCGCATTTGAGCGTTTTGCAAAACGTGGCTTTCGGGCTGAAGGGGGCGGGCAAGCCCGGGCGCGCCATGCAGGAATTGCGCCGCGTGGGGCTGGAACATCTGGCCAGCGCCTATCCGCACACGCTTTCAGGCGGCGAGCAGCAGCGCGTGGCTTTGGCACGTGCCCTGGCCCCAAACCCGCGCATCATGCTGATGGATGAGCCGTTTTCCGGGCTCGACAACCGCTTGCGCGACGGGATTCGCGATGAAACCCTGACAATTCTCAAAGACGAGGGCGCGGCGGTGCTGCTTGTCACCCACGAGCCCGAAGAGGCCATGCGCATGGCCGATAATATTGCGCTTATGCGCGACGGGCGCATCGTGCAGCAGGGCGCGCCCTATAATATTTACAATGCGCCAACCGACAGGCAGGCGGCGGCGTTCTTCTCGGATATCAATGTCATTCCCGGCGCGGTGCGCAACATGCAAACCGAAACCGCCTTTGGCCACTTCCTCACCCCCGCTCTGGCCGATGGCACGGCAGTGGATATCGTCATCCGCCCCCAGCACCTGAAAATCGACTTTGACCGTTCGGGCAAAGGCCCGCTGCCCACCCCGCAAGATGGCGTGCCCGCCTGTGGCCATGTGCAGCGTGCCCGCTTTCTGGGCGGCAACTCGCTGGTGGATCTGGTCATGGAACATGACGGGGCGGTGTTGCGCGCCTCGGTTCCCGGGGTATTTATGCCCGCCGCCGGCACGCGGCTCTGGCTAAGCCTGCGGCGCGACCGCTGTTTCGTATTTCCACGCAGCTAGGGCGCAAATTTCGTTCATAAAGTGGTGTTGCGCGCCAATTGGGGTTTGAACCCGCCCGCATGAAGCCTTAGATAGTTGATGTGAACGGGCCAACTGGCCCGGTTGGGAGAAAACACATGTTGAACAATATCGGCCTTCCTGGCCTGCTGCTTATCACCGTTGTCGTGCTGGTCCTGTTTGGGCGTGGCAAAATTTCGTCGCTGATGGGCGAAATCGGCAAGGGGATCACCAGCTTCAAAAAAGGTGTCAAAGAGGGCAATAGCGAAATTGAAGCCGCCGCCGCCGATGACGCGGTGGATGTGACACCGGCCAGTGAACCGGAAAAAGACAAAGCCTAAGGCGCCCTGATTGGCGGGAGCCTTGAGAGATGTTTGATATCGGCTGGACCGAACTGATGTTGATCGGGATTGTGGCGCTGATCGTGATCGGCCCCAAGGACCTGCCCAACATGTTCCGCACGCTTGGCCAATTCGTTGGCAAGGCGCGGCGAATGGCGCGCGAATTTCAGCGCTCGATGGAAGATGCCGCCGATGAGGCGGGAATTTCCGAAGCCACCAGAAGCATTTCGAACCTGAAAAAGGCCGACCCGCTGGGGCTGAACGCCATCAAGGACAGCAACAAGAAATACACCGAAAGCATTCTGGCCACGCGCGAGGCGAAAATCGCCGAAAAGGCCGAAAAAGAAGCCACTGCCGCCACACCGGCTGCGGCGGGAAATGCCGCAACAAGCGCCCCCAAGGTGAAAGAACCCGCCGCACAGCCCGCGCCTGAAACGCCCGCACCGAAAACGCCCGCACCGAAAAAGCCCGCACCGAAAAAGCCCGCGGCTAAAAAGGCTCCGGCCAAAACAGCAGCCAAAACCGCCCCAAAAACTGTGGCCAAAAAACCAGCCGCGAAAGCGGCCGCAAAAACCGCCACCAAGCCCAAAACAGCAAAACCCAAGGCGGCCACGGCCCCCGTTGCCCGCGGTGAGGATGCATAATGGCCGTCAAGGACGAGATTGACGATACCGCCGCGCCGCTGATGGAGCATCTGGCCGAGCTGCGCAAACGGCTCATCTATTCGGTGATTGCCTTTATCGTTGGCATGATTGTCACCTTCACCTTCGGCAGCCAGATCCTCGACTTTCTGCTCATGCCGATTGAAAGCACCATGCGTTCGCTTGGCAATGACAATCCGGTCATGCAATACACCGCGCCGCAGGAATATTTCTTCACGCTCATCCGCATTTCTATGGTGGGCGGGCTGGCGCTTGGCTTTCCGGTAATTGCCTACCAGCTTTGGCGCTTTGTGGCGCCGGGGCTTTATCGCTCCGAGCAGGGGGCGTTCTTGCCCTTCCTCATCGCATCGCCCGCCTTGTTCCTGCTGGGCGCGAGTTTTGCGCATTACGTGGTCATTCCGCTGGCGATGACCTTCTTTCTGGGCTTTGCCGATGTGCCTTCACTGCTTGCAGCCCTTGTGGGCACGGCTGAAACCCTGCCCGAAACCATGCCAGTCACCGATGCCGGAATTGACATCGTTTTCAACGGCAAGGTCAACGAAACGCTTGATATCACGTTGAAAATGATCGTGGCTTTCGGGCTGTGCTTCCAGCTTCCCGTGCTGCTCACCCTTATGGGCAAGGCGGGGCTTGTCTCATCTGCCGGGCTTGGCAATACCCGAAAATACGCGGTTGTGGGCATTTTGCTGCTTGCCGCCATCGTAACCCCGCCCGATGTGGTGACACAGGTCATCCTGTTTTCTGTCGTCTACGGGCTTTACGAAATTTCGATTCTTCTTGTCAAAATGGTCGAGAAAAAGCGCGAGGAAAAACTGCGCGAAGACGGTTATTACGATGATGAGGACGAGGCGGAAACCGAAGCCGGTGCCAAGGCCGAAGAATGAGCAAGGCCACAAAACGCATTGCCGCCGCGCTTGAACGCATGGCCCCGCCGCCGGTCTCCACGCCCGATTTTGCCGCCAGCACCGCCTTTGTCTGGGAGGTGGAGCCAGACAATCTGCGCCCGGTGCCCAAAATATCGCGCGTCGACATTGGCCTGCTGCACGGGGTGGACCGCGCGCGCGACACTTTGCTGACCAACACCCGGCATTTTGCCCGCGGCTTTGGTGCCAATAACGTGCTGCTGTGGGGTGCGCGCGGCATGGGCAAATCCTCGCTTGTGAAGGCGGTTCATGCGGCGGCCGATGAGTTTGGCACGCTCAAGCTGATCGAAATTCACCGCGAAGACCTGCCAAGCATTGGCCGCTTGCTCACGCATCTGCGCGGGGCAAAGGCGCAATTCCTGCTGTTTTGCGATGATCTGAGCTTTGAGCATGATGATGCGCATTACAAAAGCCTGAAGGCCGTGCTGGATGGCGGCATCGAGGGCCGGCCCGAAAATGTGCTGATCTATGCCACATCGAACCGCCGCCACCTGATGCCGCGCGATATGATCGACAATGAACGCTCTACCGCCATAAACCCCGGTGAAGCGGTGGAAGAAAAGGTTTCGCTATCCGACCGTTTCGGCCTGTGGCTCGGCTTCCACCCCTGTAGTCAGGACCAGTATCTGGCCATGATTCGCGGCTATTGCGCGCATTACGGGCTGGAGATTTCCGACGAGGATTTACGCGCCGAAGCCATTGAATGGCAGCAGACACGCGGCGCACGTTCGGGCCGCGTGGCCTGGCAATATGTGCAGGATCTGGCTGGCCGGCGCGGCCAGTCGCTTTCCTGAACCGCGCCTAGCGCATGAAGGGCGCCGGGTCTACAGCCGTATTCCCGCGCCGCACTTCAAAATGCAAGGTCGGGTTGTCGGCAGGGGCGACCACGGCGATCACCTGTCCGGCACTGACCGACTGACCCTGTGAAACCTTGACATCGGCAACGCGCGCATAAACCGTGATGAAATTGTCATCATGGCGCACAAGCACGATTGTGCCCAAACCGCCGGTGGAATTCGAGATAAGCGCAATGGTGCCCGCAGCGGCGGCGCGCACTTCGGCACCCGCGCGCGCGCTATAATTGATGCCCTCGTTGCTGGCCGAATAGCCGCGCGCCACCGTGCCATCAACCGGCTGAGCAAAGCGCGCAGTGCTTGCGGCGGGCGGCGGTGTTGTCGCGGCAGGCGGGGTGGCGGTGGCTGTAGTTGTCGTGCTGGCAGGCGGCTGCGGGGGTGCCACAGCCGTGGTTGCGGGCGGTGTCGCGGCAGGCGGTGTTGCCGGGGGGGTTGCGGCAATGCTGGTATCGGGCACCGGAATGATCAGCTGTTGGCCGGGGCGCACGGCCAGATCGGGGCCCAGCCCGTTCCAGCTGGCCAGCGCAGTCACCGAAACATTGTATTGCCGCGCAATCGAATAGGCGGTGTCGCCCGATTCCACCCTGTGGCGAATCGGGTCTGTCGGGCTGCCTACGCTGCCAGACGAGCCACCGGCATTTTCAATCGCGCTTACCGCAATATCCTCTGACCAACCCGAAGGTCCGGCGGCAACCGCGCCGCCCACATTGACGGGCAGGGCCAGAACCTCGCCGGTATTGGGCGCATAGGTCAAAGGCAGGCCGTTATGGCGGGCAAGGGACTCGGGCGAAATGCCCACGCGATTGGCGAGCGTGGTAATCGTATCGCCCGCCCGCGCCACAACCACCTGATAGGTTTCATAGGTGATCACGCCGCGCGCATCGGGCGTTTGCCGGTCAATCGAGGGCACGGCGATAGGGTCGCGGCGGAACACATCGCTGGCCGCGCCAAGATCAAACCCGCCCGCACAGCCACCAAGGGCCAGAACCGAGACGCCTGCCATACAGAGTTTGGAAAATTTCATGCTGGTCATCTTTTCTTGCCTCTTCTTGCCTCAATGATCCGCCGGTTATCCGGTCTGCTTACTCGACATCCGCCGCGACGCCTTCCATCAGCGGCACGAAACGCACTTCGCCAAGCTCGCTATATTCAAGCCCGCTTTCGGTTTTTACCACTTTTATGAGCGTTTGCACAGTGTCGGACTGGCCAACAGGCAGCACCATAATCCCGCCTACGCGGAGTTGTGCCAACAGGGGGGCGGGCGGGTCTTCGGCGGCGGCGGTCAGCAAAATCCGGTCGAACGGGGCCTGTTCGGGCAACCCGCGCGAGCCGTCATCGGCGATGACCACCACATTCACAAGGCCGAATTCCTGCAACACGCGCGTGGCGGCGCGGGCCAGCGGGCGGTGGCGTTCGACCGTGTAGACACGCCGCGCCAGTTTGGACAGAATCGCCGCCTGATAGCCCGAGCCCGTGCCGATTTCCAGCACCTTGCAGCGCGGGGTGATTTCCAGCATCTGCGTCATCAAGGCCACAACCGAAGGCTGGCTGATGGTTTGCCCGCAGGCAATGGGCAGCGGCACATCCTCATGCGCGCGCGCCTTGAAAACACCCGACAGGAACGCATCGCGCGGCAGCGATTCCATCGCCGCCAGCACATTCTTGTCGGTAATCCCGTGCTGGCGCAGGGTCAGCAGAAACTGCATGGTGTTTTCGTCGATCAAATTGCCCCCTTCAGCGCAGCGCCCAGATCGGCCAGCACATCGCGCGCGGTCAAATTTGCCCGCAAGGGGGTGACGGTGCAATAGCCATCGCGCGATTCCCATGCGTCAGAGCCCTGCGCGGCAAGCGCATTGTCGGCATTATGTGTAACCCAGAGAAATTCGCGGTCATTGGGCGAGATTTCGGGCTTCACCCCGAAGCCGCCGCCCTTGCGCGCGCCCTGTTCGGTGGCCTTCAGCCCCTTCACCTGATCGGCGGGCAGGGGCGGGAAGTTGACGTTGTAAAACACTCCATAAGGCCCGTCCTGCCATGTGGCCGCTTCCAGCAAGCGGCGGATGATGGCCGGGCCGTGGGCACGGGCGGCGGCAAACGGGTCGGGCAGGTTTACATTCTCCATGCCATAATATTGCGACATTGCGATAGAGCGCACACCGTGCAAGGCACCTTCGATCGCGGCACCGATCGTGCCGGAATACACTGTATCTTCTGCTACATTGTAACCGCGATTCACGCCCGAAAGCAGCAAATCGGGCGCCTTGCCGCGCAGAACATGGTGCAGACCGGCCAGCACACAATCGGCTGGTGCGCCTTCAACGGCAAAGCGGCGGGGGCCGCGTTCTTCAATCCGCATCGGGTGGATATATGAGATGCAATGACCAACGCCGGATTGTTCGGTTGCCGGGGCAACAACCCAAATCTCGCCCTCCGGCCCGGCCAGGTTGCGCGCAATATCTTCGGCAGCGGCAAGACCGGGGGCAGTGATACCGTCGTCGTTCGTGATCAGAATGCGCATAAATCCCCCGCTTGGTTTGCGCTTCTTTTAGGAAAGGCAAGCGGGGGCGTAAAGCCTAAGCGGCGTTTCGGGGTATTATTGCCACAAAGCGTTGCAATCATGCGTCTCTTTGTCTGGATTCAAGCCAGTCGAGCAGGGGTTGCGCCGCCGCATTCACCGCCTCTTCATGCGCCTGGAACCGCGCGACAAGCTCGCCCCCCAGCGGTGTAAGCCTGCTGCCCCCCGCAGCAGCCCCCCCGCGCGAGGTTTCAAGCAAGGGTTCGGCAAAGCAGCGTTGCAGCGTTTCCAGCAGGAACCACGCGCGCCGGTAGCCAAGCCCCATTTCGCGCGCCGCCGCCGAAATAGACCCGGTTTCGGCCACCTTTTGCAGCAGCGCAATCTTGCCAGCCCCGATCATATCTTCGCGCACAAACACCCGAAACCGCGCGGCGGGATGGGCAAATCTATCGTCATCGGGCGGCAGGGTCGTCTTTTGGCGCCCACGCTTCGTTTTCATCTTACGTCCTCGTTCGGCGCGGGTTAGAACCGTTATGCACAGTAACGCATATCGGGAATATCATGCGCAGCCTCATCCTTGCACTATCGTTGATTGCAGCGCCGCTGCAAGCTGGAACCATACTTATCCAATCCACCACCTCAACGCAAAATTCGGGTCTTTACAGCTATTTGCTGCCGATATTCACCGCAGAAACCGGGATCGAGGTGAATGTTGTGGCGGTTGGCACGGGCCAGGCCATTCGCAATGCGCAAAATGGCGATGCCGATGTGCTGTTGGTGCATGACCAGGCCGCCGAAGAGGCATTTGTGGCCGAGGGCTACGGGCTGGAACGCTATAACCTGATGTATAACGACTTTGTGCTGATCGGCCCCGAAGCCGACCCGGCGCAGGTGCAACTGGCCCCCAACCTTTCTGCCGCCCTGCAGGCAATCGCCAGCGCAGAAGCGCCCTTTATCAGCCGTGGCGATGACAGCGGCACCCACCGCGCCGAGCTTGGCTATTGGGCGACGGCGGGAATTGCCCCGGCAGGCGCCTGGTATCGCGAGGCGGGCGCGGGTATGGGCGCCACAATCCGCGTGGCGATTGAAAGCCAGGCCTATACGCTAAGCGACCGTGCCACATGGGTAAGCTATGGCGAAAAGCGCGATGCGGCGATTGTGTTTTCGGGCGATCCGGCCCTGTTCAACCAATACGGTATTATCGCGCTCAACCCCGAACGCTTTGCGCATGTGAACAGCGCCGATGCCGAAACCTTTATCGAATGGATGCTGGGGGCAGGGCAGGCGCATATTGCCGCCTATCAGGTTGACGGGCAGCAACTGTTCTTTCCCAATGCCGATTAGGCAAGTTCGCCCGCTGCCGTGATCTGGGTTTTATCGCCCATATAGCGGCGCAGCACCTCGGGGATGGTGACCGAGCCATCCTCGTTCTGGTAATTTTCCAGAACCGCAATCAGGCAGCGCCCCACAGCAAGGCCCGAGCCGTTGAGCGTATGCACGAATTCGGGCTTTTCACCATCGGCGCGGCGAAAGCGCGCATTCATGCGGCGGGCCTGAAACGCATCGCAAACCGAGCAGGACGAGATTTCACGATAGCTGTTCTGCCCCGGCAGCCAGACCTCGATGTCATGCGTGCGCGCCGCGCCAAAGCCCATATCGCCCGTGCAAAGCACCAGCGTGCGGTAGGGCAGGTCGAGCTTTTGCAAAATCCCCTCGGCGCAGGCGGTCATGCGGTCCAACTCGGCGCGGCTATCTTCGGGCCTGGTGAGCGAGACCATTTCGACCTTTTCAAACTGGTGCTGGCGCAACATGCCGGCGGTATCCTTGCCCGCACTTCCGGCTTCCGAGCGGAAGCATAGCGAATGCGCGGTCATGCGAATGGGCAGGTCCGCGCCATCAAGCGCGCCCGATGCACCAAGCGTGGCGGTTGGAATGCTGGTAAGCGTCACCTCAGATGTCGGGATCAGCCACCAGCCATTGGTGGTTTCATAGCTGTCTTCGGCAAATTTAGGCAATTGCCCGGTGCCATACATGGTTTCGCGGCGCACCAGCACCGGCGCGTTCACCTCGGTCAGCCCGTTTTCGTTGATATGCGTATCAAGCATGAATTGCGCCAGCGCGCGGTGCAGGCGGGCAATTGCGCCTTTCAGCACCACAAAGCGCGCACCGGAAATGGTGCCGGCCGTGGCGAAATCCATATGGTTTTCAGCCGCGTCCAGCAGGTAATGTTCGCGCGGCGCAAAAGCAAAATTGCGCGGGGTGCCCCAGCGATGCGCTTCAACGTTTTCGGTTTCATCGGCGCCGCTTGGCACATCGTCATGCGGCAGGTTTGGCAGCACCTCCAGCAAGGCGGTGAGCCTGTCGCTGGCCTCAGAAGCAGCGGCCTCCATTGCGGCGATTTCGTCTTTCTTGGCGGCAACAAGCGCGCGCAGCCGCTCGAACTCGGCATCATCGCCGCGTGCCTTGGCGGCGCCCACGTCTTTGCTGGCCGCGTTGCGTGCAGCCTGTGCGGCTTCGGCGGCGCCAATGGCCGTGCGCCGGGCATCATCGGCGGCCAGAATTTCGGATGACACCGGGGCCACACCACGGCGCGCAAGGGCGGCGTCAAAAGCGGCGGGGTTGTCTCGGATCATGCGAATATCGTGCATTTTCGGCTCCTTCAGGGGTTTGGCTGCTTTTTGCACCCTTTTGTGCAGCCGTCAAATTGCATTGTATGCACGGCGAAAATTTGTAACAGCAGGCAGGAAAGCGAGGGCCATATGAGTGCTGAACCCCATGATATCCGCCTGAAACGCCTGCGCATTCGTAGCTGGCGGCGCGGCATGAAAGAGATGGATTTGCTGCTTGGCCCCTTTTCAGACGGGCCGATTGCGGCGCTTAGCGATACCGAGCTGGACGCCTATGAGGCGCTGCTTGAAGAAAATGACCAAGACCTTTATCGGTGGTTCAGCGGCGCAAGCCCCATGCCAGACGACCATGCGGCAATTATTGCGCGCATCCAGAAATCACGAAATTAGGCGAAGTTTGCGCCAAATTTAACGTCTTATTGCGATTCTTTCGCCAGTCTTGCCCGAAATCGCGAGATTCGGAGGATGCACCATGACTGCGCACACCATGACCAGCCCAAAACCCGCTGATGAAAAGGGGTTTCAAGGCAGCTATCTGGAAACCCTGGCCATTGTCGAACGGCTGCACCGGCTTTTGCTCGATGTGGTGAAGGACGAGTTCGAGCGGGTCGGGATTATCGACATCAACTCGGTTCAGGCGCTGCTGTTGTTCAATATCGGCGAGCATGAGGTGACAGCGGGCGAATTGAAGTCGCGCGGCTATTACCAGGGCTCGAACGTGTCGTATAACCTTAAAAAGCTGGTCGAAGCGGGCTATATGCACCACCAGAAATGCGCGGTCGACCGGCGCGCCGTGCGGGTGCGCCTAACGGCCAAGGGCCGCGACGTGCGCCAGATGGTGGCAGAGCTTTTTGCCCGCCATGCAAACACATTGCGCGAAAAGAATATCGTTTCGCCCAGCCAGCTTGAAGACCATAACAACGTGATGCGGCGGATCGAACGGTTCTGGACAGAGCAGATTCGGTTTATCTATTAGCCCCGCAACTCGCCCCGCAGCCCCGTGCATTTAGCAGAATTTATGCCGCTTGCCGGCCAATCCGCCCGGATGCGGCAATTTGTTGTGTCGAAACCCGCAACGGATAGTCTATAAAGGGGGCAATTACCGGCCTGGGACGTGCCTGATGAATTACGATAGCCAACTTGATACCGCCCTGAACGCATTGCATGACGAGGGGCGTTACCGGATATTTCTGGACATTCGCCGCCAGCGCGGCCGCTTTCCCTATGCCGATTGGGTGCAGCCCGATGGCAGCACGCGCGAAATCACCGTCTGGTGCGGGAATGATTATCTGGGCATGGGCCAGAACCCGATTGTGCTGGATGCAATGGCCGATGCGATGAACGTGGCCGGCGCCGGCTCGGGCGGCACGCGCAACATTTCCGGCACAACCATCTACCACCGCAAGCTGGAAGCGGAACTGGCCGATTTGCACGACAAAGAGGCGGCATTGGTTTTTACCTCGGCCTATATCGCCAATGAATCGGTGCTGTCGGTGCTGCCGAAACTGTTTCCGGGGCTGGTGATTTTTTCCGATGCGCTGAACCATGCCTCGATGATCGAGGGGGTGAAACACAGCCGCGCGCCCAAGCATATTTTCCGCCATAACGATGTTGCGCATCTGCGCGCATTGCTTGAAGCGGCGGATCCGAAAGCACCCAAGCTCATCGCCTTTGAATCGGTGTATTCGATGGATGGCGACTTTGGCCCGATTGCCGAAATCTGCGACCTTGCAGAGGAATTTGGCGCGCTGACCTATCTGGACGAGGTTCACGCCGTGGGCATGTATGGCGCGCGCGGCGGCGGGCTGGCACAGGAATGGGGCCTGTCACAGCGCATCGACATTCTGAACGGCACCCTGGGCAAGGCCTTTGGCGTGATGGGTGGCTATGTGGCGGCCAGCGCAAAAATGGTAGATGCCATAAGGTCTTATGCACCGGGCTTCATCTTTACAACATCGCTGACACCGGCCCTTGCGGCAGGTGGCGCCGCCTCGGTCGCCTATCTGAAGGCGCATCCGGAATTGCGCGTGGCACACCAGGCCGCCGCCAGCGTGCTTAAAACCCGCTTTCGCGCCGCTGGCCTGCCGGTAATGGACAATCCCAGCCATATCGTGCCGGTTCTGGTGGGCAACCCGGTGCATTGCAAGAAACTGTCGGACCGCTTGTTATGGGATCACGGGATCTATGCGCAGCCCATCAACTTCCCCACCGTGCCGCGCGGCACCGAACGGCTGCGCTTCACCCCATCGCCCGTGCATGATTCGGCGCTGATCGACGGATTGGTCGGCGCACTTGACGGATTGTGGCAGGCTTGTGCGCTGAATCGTATGGATATGGCGGGTTAAACCGGCGTTATTCCGCCAAATATGGCCAAATTCGGGCCCGACTCGCATAAATTCCTTTCACAAACGCGTATGGCTCGCGTAATTGCTATAGATGTGACTTGGCCACAACGCAGAGACGAGCGGCCATAAAACGGGCGGACTTGATGGCAGAAAACCAAAACGTGCAAGATTTGCAGGGCTTTGACTCGTTTGAGGACAAGCTGGGCGACTTGCTACGCGGTGAACGTGCCACATTGTCGAAATCCCTGCTTGATGTGCAGCGCGACCTGCGGATCAAGGCAGTTTACATCGCCGCCATTGAAAACTGCGACCTGGATGTCTTTGAAAACCGTGCATTCATAGCCGGTTACGTGCGTTCTTACGCGCGCTACCTTCAGCTTGATACCGAGGAAATTTTCAGCCGTTTCTGCAAAGAGGCGGGCTTTCAGGGCGCAAACCCGGAACTGGGCCGCCGCCGCGACGGCAAAAGCAGCATCGGCGCCACTTCGGCGCTGTGGGCGGGCAATGATGGCGGTCGCATTCGCGCCATTCAGGGGCGTGTGCCAAATCACGGCATTCTTGCGCCCGCACTGGCAGCACTTGGCCCGCTTCTGGTGCTGATCGCGGTGATTGCAGGGCTTGGCTATGGCGGCTGGATGATGGTGCAGGATATTCAGCGCGTTGACATCGCCCCGATTGATGACACGCCCGAAGTGCTTGACCAGATTGACAGCAGCAATTTCGCCACCAGTCTGGAAAATATCGCACTGGACCGCGCCAACGAACATGTGGCCGATATTACGCGGCTTTATACCGGGGCCAACAGCAACGCGCCCTTCGTTGTGCCGCGCGATGGCCCGATTGCCTTTATCGACCCGGATAGATACGGCACGGTTGTGAATGTGCCGCAAACCACCAATACCGTGGCCAGCGCCGAAGCCGTGCAGCCGCCCGAACCGGTGATCAATACCGCACCCACCGCAAAGGTGACTGGCGTTTTTGCCCAGGCCCCGGCCTGGATTCGCGTAACCGCAGCCGATGGCACCGTGCTGCGCGAAACCATTCTGGATGCCGGCGAAAGCTATGTTCTGCCCGAAGGGCTGGAGGGCGCAACCTTGCGCGCGGGCAATGCAACGGCGGTGTTTCTTATGGTCGATGGTTTGGCCTATGGCCCGGTTGGCACTGCGGGCGCGGTCGCCAAGAACGTATCGCTTGCCGCCAGCGAAATCCCGTCGAGCTTTCCCGAATATGGCAACCCAACGGCGGAAATGCAGCGCGCTTTGGTCGCGCTTGCTTCGGCTGAAACCGGCGCCGCGAATTAGCCACCCAAAATTGCAATCGGGTATTGAGCCCGTGACACTGCCCCGTCTTGGCAGTATTCAGTGTGCAAAATCAGCCAGCCCCGCAGGTATTTCACAATGACCCATAATCCCATCCGCCCCTGGCGCAATATCGACCGGCGCAAAAGCCGCCAGATCATGGTGGGCAATGTGCCGGTGGGGGGCGATGCGCCGATCAGCGTGCAAACCATGACCAACACGCTGACAAGCGATGCCAAGGCGACAATCGCCCAAGTGCTGGCCTGTGCCGAAGCCGGGGCGGATATTGTGCGCGTGTCCTGCCCGGACGAGGCTTCGACCGCCGCCTTGGCCGAGATCGTGCGCGAAAGCCCGGTGCCGATTGTCGCCGACATTCACTTCCACTATCGCCGCGCGATTGAATCGGCCAGGGCGGGGGCGGCCTGTTTGCGCATCAACCCCGGCAACATCGGCTCGGCTGAACGTGTGCGCGAGGTGATCAAGGCCGCCAAGGACCACAACTGTTCTATCCGCATTGGCGTGAATGCCGGCAGTCTGGAGCGGCATCTGCTTGAGAAATACGCCGAACCTTGCCCCGAAGCGATGATCGAGAGCGGGCTCGACCATATCCGCATTTTGCAGGATAACGACTTTCACAACTTCAAGATCAGCGTGAAGGCCAGCGATGTGTTCCTTGCCGCCGCCGCCTATCAGGGGCTGGCAGAGGCCACCGACGCGCCGATCCATCTGGGCATAACCGAGGCGGGCGGGCTGGTTTCCGGCACGATCAAAAGTGCCATCGGCCTTGGCAACCTGCTCTGGGCAGGCATTGGCGACACCATCCGCGTAAGCCTGTCGGCAGACCCTGTGGAAGAGGTGAAGGCGGGTTTTGAAATTCTGAAATCACTCGGGTTGCGGCACCGCGGGGTGAACATCATTTCCTGCCCAAGCTGCGCGCGACAGGGGTTTGACGTTATTTCAACGGTGGCCGAGCTTGAAAAGCGGCTTGCCCATATTCACACGCCCATGTCACTTTCCATCATCGGCTGCGTGGTCAACGGCCCGGGCGAGGCTTTGATGACCGATATCGGCTTTACGGGTGGCGGTGCCGGCCACGGCATGGTGTATTTGGCCGGAAAACAGACACATAAAATGGACAATGCGCAAATGATCGCGCATATTGTTGAACTTGTTGAAGAAAAAGCAGCTGCAATTGCCGCGGCAGAATCGGCGGAGAGCTAATGTTACGCATCCTTATCGTTCTTTTCGTCGTTTTTTTACTGGCGATGGCGTTTACGATGTATCGGTTTATTTCGGCCACGCATGACCCGCAGGTCTGGCATGTCGACCCGCAGCTTGTAGAACGCCCGGTCACACCCAACACCTATCTGGTGGCGCCGCAGGTGCTGCATATCACCACGGTTGACCGTGAAGCACCGCAATACCAGGTTTCGGCCGATGTGCTGGCCAAGGCGTTTGATGATTATGTCATCCGCCAGAACAAGGTTACGGTCGTAGCCGGCAGCCCGGAAGAACTGATGATCACCTATGTGCAGCGCTCGTGGTTCTGGCAAATCCCCGACTATATTTCGGTGAAATTCGTGCCGCTGGAAGGGGGCGCCTCAACCATTATCATCTGGTCACGCTCGCGCTTTGGCTATGGCGATATGGGCGTGAACGCGGCGCGGGTCGAAAGCTGGCTTGCCAGCCTGCAATCGCTCGAGCGGCCCGCCGAGCCGATCGTGCTGCCCGGCACGGCTGAAGACGAAACGGCCAGCCAGTAACATGATCCCCGAAGAACGGCTTGAACAGATCGTCGGGCGCTTTGCCTTTCTCGAAGCGAAAATGGCGACCGTCACCACGCCAGCCGAATTGGCCAGCATGGGGCGGGAATATGCCGAGCTGCGCCCGGTTGTGGAAACCATCCAGGCGCTGCGCGCATTGAACGCGCGCAAACACCAGGCCAAGGCGCTGCTGGCCGACCCGGAAATGAAGGCGCTGGCCCAGGACGAGCTTGCCGAGATTGAAGGCGAATTGCCCGAGATCGAGCGCGCTGTCATGCTGTCGCTTTTGCCCAAAGATGCCGCCGATAGCCGCCCCGCCATTCTGGAAATTCGCGCCGGCACTGGCGGTGACGAGGCGGCCCTGTTCGCCGCCGACCTGTTTCGCATGTATCAACGCTATGCCGAAGGGCGCGGCTGGAAGGTTGAGGTTCTGGAAGAATCGCTGACCGAGCTTGGCGGCGTGAAGGAAATCATCGCCGTTTTACGCGGCGACAACGTGTTTGCGCGCATGAAGTTTGAAAGTGGTGTGCATCGTGTGCAGCGTGTGCCAACCACCGAAAGCGGCGGGCGCATCCATACATCGGCCGCCACCGTGGCCGTGTTGCCCGAGGCCGAAGAGGTGGATATCGAAATTCCCACAACCGATATTCGCATTGATACGATGCGCGCATCGGGCGCGGGTGGCCAGCATGTGAATACCACTGATTCCGCTGTGCGGATCACGCATTTGCCAACCGGGATCGTGGTGACATCGTCGGAAAAATCGCAGCACCAGAACCGCGCCCGCGCCATGCAGGTGCTGCGCACACGCTTGTATGATTTGCAGCGCCAGCAGGCCGATGATGAACGTTCCGCCGCGCGCAAGGGGCAGGTGGGCAGTGGCGATAGGTCCGAGCGCATCCGCACCTATAATTTCCCGCAGGGCCGTGTGACCGACCATCGTATCAACCTTACGCTTTACCGGCTCGATTCGGTGATTGCCGGCGATATTGACGAACTTGTCGAAGGTTTGCGCGCCGCCGATCAGGCCGCAAAACTGGCCGAACTGGCGCTGTAAATGCCAACCGGGGCCGAGGCATTGCGCGATGCTGCCGCGCGTCTTGACAGCGCCGGGATAGACGCACCCATGCGCGATGCGCGCCTGCTGCTGGCCCATGCTTTGGGGGTAGAGAGCAGTGCGCTGCTTCACCTTACGCATGACGCGCTTGCACCCGATACCGCTGCGACGTTCAACACCCTTGTGCAGGCGCGCGCACGCCACCAGCCGCTGGCGCAAATTCGGGGCTGGCGCGCGTTTTGGGGCCGCAAGATGCATGTCACCCCCGATGTGCTGGACCCGCGCCCCGATAGCGAAACGCTGATCGAGCGGGCGCTGGATGGCCCATATGAAACGGTGCTGGACCTTGGCACAGGTTCGGGCACGCTTGTCGTCACGCTTCTGGCCGAACGCTGCCATGCGCAGGCCGTGGCGGTCGATATCAGCCCGGCGGCGCTGGCGGTGGCGCGCCTGAATGCCCAAAGGCATGGCGTAGCCAAGCGGCTCGATCTGCGCATTTCCGACTGGTTTGATGCGGTTGACGGGCGGTTTGACCTGATCATCTGCAACCCGCCCTATATCGACGCCGCCGAATGGGAAACCCTGGCGCGTGATGTGCGCGAATTTGAGCCGAAAATTGCGCTCACCCCCGGCGCGGACGGGCTGGCGCCCTATCGGCACATCGCGGGGCGACTTTCGCACTATCTTGCCCCAAACGGGCGCGCGATATTTGAAATTGGCCACCAGCAGGGCGCCGCGGCCTTGGCGCTGTTTCAAAGCGCCGGTTTTGCCAATCTGTCCTGCATTCCGGACATCAATGGTAAAGATCGTGTCATATTGGTGCAGAATAGCCCGAATTCAGCGCAAAAACCCGCTGAAAGGTGAAAAATGTCTTGTTTTCAGCGCATGGAACGCTATAGCGTTAGGCGTCAGTCCAGAACGGGGCACGGCCCGGTTCGACAGACAATGGTCAACTAAAAATCGGGCGCATTTGAAACCGCTCACGGGCCATTTGTCCAAATCCCGCCAAAAAGGCAGTGAATTTTTACATGAGATCATCAAACAAGTCGCGCTCGCGCAACAAGAACAACAACCGTCGCAATAGCCTGGGCAATGTGATCAACCGGGTGTTTGACTCGGCTGGTCCCGAAGGCAAGGTGCGCGGCACGCCGCAGCAGGTTATCGAGAAATACCAGACACTTGCGCGCGATGCCCAGCTATCGGGCGACCGTGTTGCCGCTGAAAACTTTGCGCAACATGCCGAGCATTATCTGCGGATGCTTGGAGAAGCGCAGCGCGAAATGGCCGAACGCGCCGCCGAGGCGAATGAACGCCAACAGCAGAACCAGCAAAACAACAACCAACCCTCTGATCAGGATGACAACCGCCGCCAGGCCGAGAACCGCGAAAACGCGCCGAAGGCTGACAATGGCGACAGTTCGCAGCCGGATATTGCCGAAAGCTCGTCGCTTGTGGAAACGCCCGAAGGCGTGCAAGCCGCCGCGCCCCGCGCGCCGCGCAAACCCCGGGCACGCCGCCCGGCCAAGCCCGCCGCCGAAGGCCAGCCCGCGGCCACACCCGACGCTTAAGCCGCGCGCAGCGCCTGAACGTGGCGCGCAAGCGTGCAGAATTGCGCCAATGTCAGCTGCTCGGCCCGCTCTTGCGGGTTGAGCCCGATGGCCACGAGTTCCTGCTCCATATTCGGCACCATGCCTTTCAGCGAGGCGCGCAGCATCTTGCGCCGCTGGTTGAAGGCGCGGGCAATCACCTCTTGCAAAATGGCGGCATCGGCAGGGAAGCGGGGCGCGGGCAGGGCGGTGAGGTGAACAACCGCCGAGGTGACCTTGGGCGGCGGCGTAAAGGCTTGCGGCGGAATTTCAAAGACGATCTTCGCATCGCAGCGCCATTGCGCCAGCAGCGACAGCCGCCCATAGGCGCGACTGCCCGGCGGCGCGGTAATGCGCTCGGCCACCTCTTTTTGGAACATCAGCGTCAGCGATTGCCAGAAAGGCGGCCAGCTTGGCGGTGTGAGCCAGTTCACCAGCAATTCAGTGCCCACATTATAAGGCAGATTGGCGACAATACGCACAGGTGGGTCAAGATGCGCGGCAGGGTCAAGCTTGAGCGCGTCACCGTGCAGCACCTGCAACCTGCCGGGATAGGCGGCTGATATGTCGTCAAGGATCGGCAGGCAGCGCGCGTCACGCTCTACCGCCACCACCTTGCGCGCGCCTTCCATCAGCAATGCGCGGGTAAGCCCGCCGGGGCCGGGGCCGATTTCAAGCACATCACAGGCCGCAAGATCGCCCGCGCGGCGGGCAATCTTGCCTGTCAGGTTCAGATCGAACAAAAAGTTCTGGCCTAGCGCCTTGTTGGCCGAAAGCCCATGCGCGGCAATGACCTCGCGCAGGGGCGGCAGCCCGTCAGGGGCGTTGCTCATAGCTCTTCGATCAGCGCCGTGCGTCGCAATTCCAGCAAAAGCCCGTCGGACATGGCGCTGAGCGCGCGGCCCCGCAACTGGTTGCGCATGATTTCGCGCGCGGTCTCATCCATCGAGGATTGCCGCTCGCACAGCACCAGAATGCGCAGGGCTTCGGGCTGCGGCAGTGCGACGCTTTCGCGCGGATCAAGGCGCGACAAGGCAAGCCCGGTATCGGCGGGCAGGGCATCCAGATCAACCAGCCCGCTCAGCGATACGCTGCCATTCGCCGCTGCGGCACGCTGCTCCAACTGGCGACAGCCCGAAAGCGTGCGGCGAAAACGGTCGGCTTCGCGCATTTGCGCGCGCATCGTGCCACCGGGGTTGGGAAGCAGAATTTCGGCATAGCTTACGCTGACATTGATCGGCACGGTAATTTGTTGTGTAACGGTGCGCGCATCCAGAACCTTGATCAGGATCACGCCCGAAGGCACGAATATTGGCTGCGATACACCGCCAACCCGCACACCGCGCACGGCCGCGCCAATCTGTTCGGGCAATCGGTTCGGGTCGACCCAGCCGATCACGCCACCACGCGCGGCCGTGCCGGATTGCGAATACTGGGCAACGGCGGCCGCCCAGTCGCCGCCGGCATCAAGCTCGGCCTGCAAGCGGCGCGCAAGGGCCACGGTTTCATCTTGCCCACGCCCAAGATAGGGCAGCACAAGTTCGCCAAGCTGGATGCTGCGCGAGCTTGACAATGCGATGCTTGAAACTTGGGCGTTAAGCTCGTCTTCCGTGGGGTTGGCCCGGTCGCCAAACCGCAGGTTCAGAACGGTGCGCCAGATCAGGCTTGCGGCCAGAAAATCCTCAAAGGCTTCCTGGCTGACCCCGGCGCTGCGCAACTGCGCCAGCAGGCGCGGCCCGGTCAGATTGCGCTGTGCGGCATAGGTCTCGATAGCGCGCGCGATATTTTCGCTCGTCGCCTCAAGCCCCATCTGGCGGCCAAGCTCTACGCGCAGCCGGTCGTCGATCAGGTCGGAAACCGCAGTCTGGCGCAGGTTGTCAGACGGGGCGCCAAGCGCACGCATCAGGCGCACACGCTGGTCGATATCGTAATTCGAGATGATGGATTGATTGACCCGCCAGGCAGCGGAATAGGGGTTTTGCGCAAGCGCAGGCACGCCAGCGGCAAGGAATGCCGCTACACCCACCAAAACGCGCAGAAAATTCATAATCATCGCCCGACCTCGTTATACTTAATAGCTGCGCATGCATCGTTGTGCCGGCTGCTCAGTTTGCAATGTTGCCCCCAAACCTGCAAGCTTGATGGCGATATTATAGGTCGTTCCCGCCGGAAAATTCGCAGAATCGGTGAATCTGCGGGCGACAGAGACCTCTACTTCGATACATTCGTTACCATAAGTCAGCCCCAATGCGCCATAGACGGGTTCCTGTGCAATCAGGTCATGGCGCCATTCCGCCCCGATTTTCCAGTTTTGCGACATGCGCCAATCGGCTGCCAGTTGAATTTCGGACCGCGCATCGGGCGCATCGGCGCTGACATTCGGGGCCAGATAGACATAGCTCGATTCAATATTGAACCGGTCATAATCAAGGCTGAGTTCAACCTCGGCACGCTTGACGTTGAACCCGCCGCCAATAAGAAAACGGTTGATCACCCGCACATGCGGCGGCAATTCAAAGCGCACGGCCGCCAACACATCGGAGACCGCACCGCCAAGGCCGGATTCCGTGGTGAACTGGCCATTATCCTTGAAGCGATAGACGCGCCCGGCGTCAAATCCGAAGATCCAGCCATCCGGATCAAACCGGCGATAGCTTGCACCCAGATTGGCGCGAAACCCGGCTTCGTAAACATTGGCGCCGGGAAAACGGTTGACGGCAAAGAGGTTGGTTTCGTCAAATTCAAGCTGTGTGCTGTCTTCATTCGGCACATCATCGTTAAATCCAAAGGGCACGGTGTAAATGAACTGCGCAACGGGTTCGAGCATGTGCAAGACCTCGCCGCGTGTCATGGATAGCGGCCAGCGCAGCTCGGCCCCGATAATGGGGGTAAAGACCTTGAGAACATTATCGGAATAGGCGCCGTCATCCCAAACACGGTAAAGGTCGAGATGGGTTTCGGCGAATGTGGTCAGGCGCATTCCAAACGGTGCCGACCAGTCACGCCGCCAATCACCCGACGCAGATGCGCGCAGCATATCGCGCCCGCCACTGCGCCAAAGCCCAACCGTTTCAAGCGTGAAGGCGGTCGAGCCGCCGGTCAGCGGCTCTACGAATGTGCGTCGCCAAGTGACTTCGGGCAGAACGATCGGAATTTCCGAGGCCAGCTCGCCTTCACGCAAGCTTTGAAAATAGACAAGGCTGGCATTGAGAAACCCGCTGTCACCATAGCGGCGCAGCCCGATTTCGCTGACCAACCGGTCGGATTCATCATAGTCGAACCGCCGCAAGAACCCGTTGGTCGAGCTGAAGTTGAAATCGGCAAAGGCTTCATACCTGTCGCCAAATCCAAAGCTGACACTGGCTTTCAGAAATCCGCCGGTGCCGCCAACAGGGTCGGTCAGCGCAAAGGCGCCCAGAATATCGATGCTGCCATTGATCAGGCGCTTGCGATATTCGGCCTCGATGACAAAGGCGCCGTTGGTGGTGACAAAGGGTGTGAATGTTGCGTCGGAATGATCGCCCAGCACCAGATAATACGGCATTTTTATACCGTTGCCAAAGCTGTTGGAAACGGCAAGCTCGGGGAACAGAAACCCGCTGGAGCGTGTAATGCTCGGGTCGGGGATGGACATGCGCGGCATTTGCAGAATGGGCAGGCCAAAGACCACAAAAGTCGCGTTTTCAAAATAGAACCGCCCCACCTCCTGGTCATGAATAACGCGAGAGGCGCGGATCTGCCAAATGGGGGTTGGGCGCTTGCCGCAAACCTGACAGCTTGAGCCGACCACCTGGTAAAAGGCCGTGAACCGCCCGCCCGTGCGCCGGATTTCGGGCGCGGCAAGCTGGAACTGGTCGGCCAGCAGCACGCGCGCGCCGCTGATCAGCCCGGTTTGCAAATCGCTTGAAAGCTCGGCCAGATCGGCGAGCGTGACCGTGCCATCGGCGGTTGTCAGGCGCAGCGGCCCTTCGGCGCGCAACTGGCCTGTGGCTGAATTGTAGCTGATGCTGACAGCCTCCAGCGTGACCCCTTCATAGCTGACGACAACATTGCCGCTTGCCCGCAGATCGGCGCTGTCGGCATCATAGGTTATGCTGTCGGCGATCAGCCCGGCATAGGCCTGCGCCGCAAGCATGTTGGTGGAGAACAGCAGAAAAACAAGGCTGGCGAGCAGTCTGAACATCAACCATCCTCCAGGTGTAAAATCAGCGCGAGCGCAAGTAGAACCGCCGCCAATGGTGGCCCCCAGGCGGCGGCGATGACCGGAATTTCCTGCGCCGAGCCCATACTTTCCGACAGGCTTTTGAGCGCATAGACGATAAACCCCGACATGACCGCCGACAGCACCATAACCCCGGTTTGCCCGAAGCGCGAGTGGCGCATCGAAAAGCCGATGCCGATCAGCATCATCGCGGTCAAATACAGCGGGCGGGCAAGTTCGGACTGGTAGAAAACCCTGTGCCGCTGCGCTGAAAAGCCAGACCGTTCCAGCCTGTCGATAAAGCCGGGCAAATCCCAGAATGACACCTCGCGCGGGGCCGAAAACGAATCCAGAATTTCATTGCTGGTCAATTCGGTGGGCAGGCGAAGCTGGATTTGCTCGGTGATATCGCTTGCGCCTTCGTCCAGCTCTTCCAGAAAGCGCCAGCGCTTCGTGTCAGAGAGCAGCCAGAACCCGTTGGACAATTCGGCACGGCCCGCTTCGATTCTGCTGAGAATGCGGCCACGGCGGTCAAACTGGAAAAACCGCACCTGATAGAGCCTTGTGCCATCATTACTGGCGCGGGCGGCCTGGATGACATATTGCGATTCCCCCACACCCTGGCGCAGCCAGATGCTTTGTTCGCCCAGTGAAAACAGCGTGGTTGTGCCAAATCTGTATTGCTCTGTCAGCGTGGCGGCGCGGCGCTGGGTGGCCGCAACAATCGGGTTGAACACGGCCGTGATGATGGCCCCCAGCACAAGCGTGGTCACAATCGCCGGTGTGATAAGTCGCAGCGCCGACTGCCCGGCCGCCCGCCCGATCACCAGTTCGGACGACCGCGCAAAGCCCAGAAAGGTTGCCAGCGCCGCCAGCAAAATGACCAGCGGCAAGATCTGGATGACAATGGCCGGCGCGCGCAGCAACGCCAGTTGCAGCGCACGGGCGAACGAGCCGTCAAGCTCGGGTATGACGCGCAGCACTTCAACGGTATCAATCAGCAAAATCAGGAAAAGCAGCGCAATCTGCACGCGCAGAATATTCCATAAATAGCGCCGCACAATGTAAAGCGCCAGGGTCATGCCGCCCCCCGTTTCAACCGTTTGGAGCGGGCTGCGACATATAAAAGCGCAAAAGACACCAGAACACCCGCCAAAGCCGGCAGGGCCGCAATGGCAAAAAGCGATGGATTCGCCTCGATATTCGGGCGCATGGCGCTAACGCCGGATTGCAGCACAACGCCAAGCCCGACCGCCAGAACAACGCGCCCGGCAAAACCGCCGCGCCGGAACCCGCCCGCCAGAATCGCCCCAAGCGCGATTAGCGGCAGCACCAGCGCGCTCAGCGGCTGGGCAAGCCTGTCCATCGCTTCGGCAATCATGATCGCGGGTTTGTAGGTATCGCTGTCGCGTATTTCGGCGCTTGGATAGAGCAACTCGCCAACAAACATTTCATAGGGGCGGCGGTTGCGGGGCAGGGCTTCTGGCATCAGCTTGTCTATGTCCAGCGAAAGCCGGTCAAAAAACACCGAAGACAGCGCGCGCCCCTGTGGCTCATACCGCTGGATCAGCCCGGAAATCAGCACAACGCGCGCGCCTTCGCTATCTGACACGAACAAGGCCCGTTCGGCGGAATAGGTGACCGGCACATCGGGGTTGCGGGTATCGTTCAGGAACACCCCCGCCATTTCACCATCGCGCGAGGCGTCGCGCACATATAGCGTGAGCCGGTCGCCCAAATGCAAAAACTGCCCTTCGCGCAGAATGGTCGAGGTGATTTGCGTTTCGATATCGCGCAAACGCTGGTTCATTTGCGTGGCAGATTTCGGCGCCAGATAGAGCGTGACGCTGAACATCATGGCCATCACGATCAGCCCGAACATGGCCACGGGCCGTGCAAGGCGCCACGGGGAATGGCCCGCGCTCATCATCACGATCAGCTCGGATTCGCCATAAAGCTTGTTCAGCGCGTAAAGCGTGGCGGCAAAACCGGCGACAGGCAGCACCACCTGCACAACGCGCGGTATAAGCAGCGAGGTAATCTCAAGAAACACGCCGGCCGACTGCCCGTTTTCAATAACACGATCAATTAGCGGCATGGCCTGGGCCAGCCACAGAATGCCGACCAGAGCCAAAGCAAAAAAACCCAGCGGGCCGAGCAACTGCATCAGGAAATATCGGTCGAGTCGGTTCACCCGCGGCCCTCGGAAAAAGACTTTGGACTGTGTTACTAGGGTTTGCCTGTGCCCTCAACTGGTCAAGCGCGCAAATTCGCGCTAGGTCTGGCGTAATCACATTTTTCTGCCGAGGGCAAAGCATGACAACCCCACTCAACACCCAGTTCCAGCAGCTTGATCCGGCTGCGTTCTCCGCGCTCGAAGGGCAAATCGCCCTGACCGTGCCCGCCGATGGCAGCCTTGGCGTTCCGGCGCGCAAGATCAACAGCCTTGCGCGCGGCGCCTTGGCGCGGCTTGTGGCCTCGGAGGATTGGGCCAAGGCAAAGGCTGGTGATACGCGCATCATTGCCTTTCCCGACAGGATGGGCGTGCAGTCGATCATCCTTGCCAAGCTTGATGCGCGGGCCACGCAAAGCGATGCGCGCCGCGCCGGGGCCAATATTGCCAAGGCGCACACGCGCGGTGTGCTGCATCTTGTCGGCACCCATGCCAAAACACCCGAAATTCTGCTGGGGCTGGTTCTGCGCGGCTATGCCTTCACCGCCTACAAGCCCAAACATGAAGACAACCGCACCGGAATTTCGGTGCTGTGCAAGGATGTGGCGGCACTGCAGGCAACATGGGCAACATATGCGGCGCGCGCCGAGGGCGTGTATTTCACCCGCGATCTGGTCAGCGAGCCTGCCAATGTGCTGGGCACAGTCGAATTTGCCGCCCGGCTGGAGGCCTTGCGCGATCTGGGCGTTGAGGTTGAGGTGCTGGACGAGCCGGAACTCGCCCGGCTAGGTATGCGCGCGCTTCTGGGCGTTGGCCAGGGTTCGGCCAGCCCGTCGAAAGTGGTGGTCATGCGCTGGACAGGGGCGGGCGATGCGCGGCCCTTTGCGCTGGTCGGCAAGGGCGTGGTGTTTGATACGGGCGGCATCTCGCTCAAACCCGGCGCGGGAATGGAGGAAATGACCTGCGATATGGGCGGGGCTGGCGTGGTATCGGGCGTAATGCGCAGCCTTGCGCGGCGCAAGGCCCGCGCCAATGTGGTGGGTGTTGTCGGGCTGGTTGAAAACATGCCCGATGGTTTGGCGCAGCGCCCCGGCGACATTGTGAAATCCATGAAAGGCGACACGATCGAGGTGATCAATACCGATGCCGAAGGCCGCCTCGTGCTGGCCGATGTGCTTTGGTATACGCAAGACCGTTTTGCGCCCGTCGGGATGATCGACCTTGCCACGCTGACCGGCGCGGTTGTCGTGGCCCTTGGCACCGAGAATGCGGGCGTGTTTTCCAATAATGACGCGCTGGCCGACAAGTTTCTGGCCGCCGCAAAGGCCGAAGGCGAGGGCGCGTGGCGAATGCCGCTTTCCGCCGCCTATGACAAGATTGTCGACAGTCACATCGCCGATATGCGCAATTCCTGCGGGCGGCCTGCGGGTTCTATCACCGCCGCGCAGTTTCTGGGGCGGTTCGTGAAGGATGAAACACCGTGGATCCATCTGGATATTGCGGGCGTCACCCTGCCGGGGGCCGAAACCACCTTTGCGCCCAAAGGGGCAACCGGCTGGGGCGTTCTGGCGCTGGACCGGTTCATTCGGGATAATTTTGAGGCGGCATAATGCCCGAATTCCTGTTTTATCAACTGACCGACTCGCCGCTCGAAGCCTTGCTGCCGGCATTGCTGGAAAAGGCAATCGGGCAGGGGTGGCGGGTTGCCGTGCAGGGGCCGGATGCGGCGCGGCTCGACTTTCTCGATGCGCATTTATGGACCTATAAAAAAGAGTCCTTCCTGCCCCATGCACAGGCGGGCGGCGCGCATGATGCCGCCCAGCCCGTGCTGCTTGGCCCGGTGGGTGCGGCGGCCAACAAGGCCGAAATGCTGGTGCTGATAGATGGCGGCGCACCCGATCTGACCGGGCTTGAGGCCCATGAACGTGTGTGCATCGTGTTTGATGGCAATGACGCCGATATGCTGAATGGCGCGCGCGCGCAGTGGCGCACCGTATCGGCGGCTGGTTTCGCTGCGGTATACTGGGCGCGCGAAGGCGGGCGCTGGCAGCAAAAAGCCACCAGCGCGGCCAAAACCTAATGCGACATCAAGATCGGGATATTGGCCTTGGCGATCACCCGGTTTGTGACCCCGCCAAACAGGTCTTCGGCAAATTTGGAATGCTCGTAAGCCCCCATGATGACCAGACCCGCGCCAATATCGGCGGCCGTGGACAGGATGGTATCGCCAATTCGCCCGCGCGTCTTTGGCAGCGAAATATGCTTGGGGCGTTTGCCGTGCCGCTCCAGATGGGTTGTGAACCTGTTCATGGCCTGGGCGTCTTCCTCGCGCGCACCAACGCTTAGCACGCTCACGGTGTTGGCGTCCTTGATCAGCGGCAGCGCATCGGCCACGGCGCGGGCGGCGGCATTGCCGCCATCCCATGCAATCAGCACATGGCCATTCAGCGCCTGCGCTGTGGGTTCAACCGGCGCCAGCAGCACCGGGCGGCCCGCCTCGCGCGCCACAACATCGGGGTGGCCCTCCATATGCGGAAATTCCGAACCGGTGTCGGTCGGGCCCATTACGGTCAGATCATAGCTGCGCGAGGCTTCGATCAGCCGCAGATCGGGCTCGCCGCGCAAATCAAGAAAATGAAGCCGATCGGCCGGCATATCTCCCGCCTGGGCAAAGAACGCCGCGCGCACCTCGTCACGGCGCGCCGTATCAGATTCGGTAAGCTCGGTCAGCACCGTGGTATGGGGCACTTGTGCTGCATAGTTGTAAAAACTGGCGGGCAACCCGTGGGCCAGCAGCCCCGTAACATGCGCATTCGTTGGTTTGGCGAGCTTTTTCGCCACGGCCAGTGCGGCATTGGATGCCTCGGTGGCGGTATAGGCAACAAGGATATTCTGGTAAGACATGATAGACCCCCTTCTATGAGTGTTACCTGATATATAGGGGCTTTTGGCGGCCTTGCACTTTGATCTGGATCACTCGCGCGACAGCACCATCTGGTCTTCCTCAATTTCAATGCGGCTGAAAAGCGACAGATAGCGCATTCCCAGCAGCGAAATATCGAGCGCGCCGCCATTCACCTCGGCCAGCAGGTTGGTATCGACAAACGGGCCGAATTCCGTCCGGCCAAGGCGCACAGGCGCGGTTTGCACCGGGCCATTGGCGGTTTGCGCATTGCCGAAATAGCGCAGTTCGTTCACATCAAGGCCAATCCGCTCGGCATCGCTGCGCGACAGCACAATGCCGCTGGCCCCCGTATCAACGGCGAAATCAACATCAACCCCGTCTACGCGCAAAGTCGCATAAAAATGCCCGTCATAGTTGCGGGTCAATGTCACCTGTCCGGGCTGGCTTTGGGCGGCCGGTGTTGCGCTGCGCAGTGTCAGCGATAGCTGGTCGCGCAACCCGTAAGCGGCCACGGCGCCCACAAAGATCAGCCCCCAGATACCCAGATGCTGCAGGCCGCGGTTGAGCTGGCGGTGCCCCGAAAATATCATCGACCCGCCGATAACCAGCAACAACAGCACCAAATAGGCCAGTCGCGCCTGTCCGTCTGAGTCGAGTCCTAACATTATCCGGGCACCAATCCAAAATCTGACAAGCCATCAAGAATGAACTGCACTGACAGGGCCGAAAGAAAAATTCCGAACAGCCGCGTGGTTACCATGATGCCAGTGCGCCCCATTGCTTTGGCCAATATACCCGATACGAGGAACATGGCAAAAACTAATATGAGAATGGCAAACATAACGCTAAAGACAATTGCCTGACCCGTAACATCGGGGTGTTCGCCGGTCAGCAGGATCATCGAGGTCATGGCACCCGGGCCAGCCAGCAGCGGCATGGCGAGCGGAAAGACCGACGGGTCATTCTCGGAATTGGCGTTGTTTTCGCGCCGCTGGGTGCGCCGCTCGAACAACATGTCAAGCGCCGTGATAAACAGCAAAACCCCGCCGGATATGCGAAAAGCCGGCATGGAAATGCCAACCGCGCCAAGCAGATCTTCGCCCACCAGCCCGAACAGGGCCAAAATCGCCGCCGCTACAAGGCAGGCGCGCAGCGCGATGCGGCGGCGTTTCTGAACGTCCATACCGTCGGTGAGCGCCACGAAAAGCGGGGCAAGGCCGATCGGGTCGACCACCACGAAAAGCGTTACAAAAACCGCGAAGGCGAGTTCGAGTTCCTGCATTACTGGGCCTTTTCCAAAGCCAGTTGCGCCTGTTCCCACAACTTTTCGGCGCGCTGCATGGCCGTGTCGATCTCGGCGCGTTTTTTCTGCAACTTCTCGATCTCCTCGACATCATTGCTGGCATAAAGCGCCGGATCTGATAGCCGAAGATCAATGCTGGCGCGCATTTCGTCAAGCTTTGTGATGCGGCCTTCGGCTTTTGTCACCTCGGCACGCAGCGGGGCCAACAGGTTGCGTGCCGCCGGTTTGGGCGCGGCTTTGGGCTTTTGGGCCGCTGTATCGCGCACGGGCGCGCCGCCGCGCTGGCTGAGCAGCAGCTTGCGATACGCCTCCATATCATCGTTATAGGGGCGGACCTTGCCGTCTTTCACCAGCCACAGCCTGTCGGCCACCAGCTCCACCAGATGCGGGTCGTGGCTGACCAGAATGACCGCGCCGTTATATTCGGTCAGCGCGGTGACAAGTGCCTCGCGCGATTGGATATCAAGGTGGTTTGTCGGCTCGTCCAGCACAATCAGATGCGGTGCTTCGAGCGTGACCAGCAGCATGGAAAGCCGCGCCTTTTGCCCGCCGGATAGCTTGACCACCGGCGTTTCGGCCTGCTCGGCCCCCAAACCGCCTGCCGCCAGCCGTGCGCGCAGCTTGGCGGGTGTCTCGGTGGGGCGGTGGCGGCGCAGGTGCTGCACCGGGGTTTCGTCGGGGTAAAGCTCGTCAATCTGGTGCTGGGCAAAATAGCCGATGCGCAGTTTGGAGGCCCGAAACACCTGACCCTTTTGCGCCTCCAGCCGCTCGCATAGCAGTTTGGCAAGGGTGGATTTGCCCTGACCGTTCGCGCCAAGCAGCGCGATACGGTCATCCTGGTCTATCCGCAAATCAAGGTCGCGCAGAATTGGCGCGCCACCATAGCCGACATCGACACCTTCCAGCCGGATGATCGGCGGCGAAAGCTCTTCTGGGCTGGGAAAGTTGAAGGGCGCGACCGTGTCGCCGTAAATTTCAATCGGCGGGCCCATACGCTCGATCGCCTTCAGGCGCGACTGGGCCTGACGCGCCTTGCTGGCCTTGGCGCGAAAACGATCGACAAAGCTTTGCATATGCGCGCGCGCCGCATCTTGCTTGGCCTTTTCGGCAATCTGCCCTTCCAGCCGTGCGCGGCGCGTGGCCTCGAACGTGTCGTAATTGCCGCCGTAAAGCGTAAGCTTTTTCTGGTCCAGATGCAGAATATGCGTCACCGCGCGGTTCAGCAAACCGCGGTCATGGCTGATGATGATGACCGTATGCGGATACTTGGCCAGATAGTTTTCCAGCCAGATCGCGCCTTCAAGGTCCAGATAGTTTGTTGGTTCGTCCAGCAACAGATAATCGGGTTTGGAAAACAGCACGGCTGCAAGCGCAACGCGCATCCGCCAGCCGCCGGAAAAATCGGAACAGGGGCGGGCCTGGGCTTTAGCATCAAAGCCAAGTCCGGACAGGATTGAAGCGGCGCGCGCTTCCGCCGAATGGCTTTCGATATCGGCCAAACGGGTTTGAATTTCGGCAATGCGGTGCGGGTCGGTTGCGGTTTTCGCCTCGGCCAGCAATGCGGCGCGCTCGGTATCGGCGGCCAGAACGGTGTCCAGCAGGCTGGTAGAGGAGCTTGGCACCTCTTGCGCCACGCCGCCAATGCGCGCGCGCGACGGGAACTCGATGCTGCCGTCATCCAGTGTCAGCTCGCCCCTGATCAGCCTGAAAAGCGTGGTTTTGCCCGTGCCGTTCTTGCCCACAAGCCCCACCTTGTGGCCGGTTGGAATTGTGGCATTGGCATTCACCAGCAAAGGGTTGCCGTTCATCAGAAATGTTATGTCGCGTATATGTAGCATGGGGCGGGGTATTGCGCGGCGCGCGCGCGAAGTCAATGCGTAGCAAAATGGGGCGAATTGCCCCTTTCCTGCCCAGCCCTGCCATGCTATTGGGCGGCGCAATTACAGGGCCCAAGGGGGCCAAAACCCAGGAGATTACAATGGCCGTCGAACGCACACTTTCGATCATCAAGCCCGATGCAACCCGCCGCAACCTGACCGGCAAGATCAACGCCAAGTTTGAAGATGCAGGCCTGCGCATTGTCGCACAGAAGCGCATTCATCTGAGCATTGCACAGGCACAGGCGTTTTATGCCGTTCATGCCGAGCGCCCCTTCTTTGGCGAGCTGACCGAGTTCATGGCATCGGAACCCGTTGTCGTGCAGGTTCTGGAAGGCGAAGGCGCCATTGCCAAAAACCGCGAAGTGATGGGCGCAACCAACCCCGCCAATGCCGATGCAGGCACCATCCGCAAGGAATTTGCGCTTTCGGTTGGCGAAAACTCGGTTCACGGCTCGGACGCACCTGAAACCGCCGCCGAAGAGATTGCCTATTTCTTCTCGGGTCTGGAACTGGTCGGCTAACGCCGCTTACCCGTTCCGAGCTTGTCCAAAGCCGCCTCGATATCGGGGCGGCTTTTTGCTTTGCTGGATGTCACCAGCGCATCGAATTGTTTGCGCAGCTTGGCCTTTTCCTTCGGGTCAAGGTCGTTCCAGCCACGGCCCTGCAGGCCCATGACCAGCACATAATAGCCAATGAAATGCGGGCGCGCGCCGCTTTCAAGCAGGGCCAGATAGGCGGCATCGGCCCCCATTGCCTGAATTTCTTCGGCTGTTGTAATGCCCGCGCGCCTGAACGCCTCCTCGGATGCCGGACCAAGGTTGCGGATTGTGGAAATCGCGCTCATTTGGTGGGAAAGGCGGTTCCGCTCAGACCGGCCGCAAATTCGCGCAGCACCTGCGGATAGAGCATATGTTCGCGCTTGAGCAGCCGGGCGGCAAGGGTTTCCGGCGTGTCATCGGGGTCGATATCCATAGTCGATTGCCCAAGGATCGGCCCGCCATCGAGCGTTTCATCGACCAGATGCACGGTGCAGCCATGCACGGCCATGCCTGCCGCCAATGCCCGTTCATGCGTGTGCAGCCCGGGAAAGAGCGGCAGGATCGAGGGGTGGATGTTCAGAATCTTGCCCGCCCAGTTGCGCACAAATTCGGGCGACAGGATGCGCATGAAGCCGGCAAGGCAAATAATGTCGGGCTTTGCGCGGCTCAGCTCTGTGTGCAACGCCGCCTCGAAGTTGGCACGGTTCTTGGGAAAGTTGCGATGATCGACCACCGCAGTTGCGACACCGCGCGCCGCGGCCCGCGCCAGCCCGCCCGAGTCGGGGTTATTGGACAGGACAAGCACCGGTTCGGCGGGGTGATCTTCGGTAGCCATATCGTTGAGCAGCGCCAGCATGTTCGAGCCGCCGCCCGAAATGAGGATGGCAACCCGTTTGCGCATTATGCCAGCACCCCGGCATAGCGAATACCTTCGCCATCCGTGACCGTGCCCAGCGTGACCACTTTTTCGCCCGCCGCCTCGCACACCGCGCGCAGCGTATTCGCCTCGTCAGGCGAAACAACCGCGATCATGCCAATGCCGCAGTTGAAGGTTTTGAGCAATTCGGCCTGCTCCAGCCCCGCGGTTGCGTTCAGCCATGCAAAAACAGGCGGCAGCGTCCAGGCTTCCAGGTTGATGTCTGCTCCAAGACCTTCGGGCAATACGCGCGGCAGGTTTTCGGTAAGGCCGCCGCCGGTGATATGCGCCAGACCATGCACACCACCAGTGCGGATCGCGGCCAGCGCGGCGGCCACATAAATGCGCGTGGGTGCAAGCAGGGCGGCGCCAAGGCTTTCGGCCTGGTCGTCGAAGGGGCAGGGGGCATCCCAGCCCAGCCCGGTTGTTTCTACAATCTTGCGCACCAGCGAATAGCCGTTGGAATGCACGCCATTGCTGGCAAGGCCAAGCAAAACATCGCCCGCCGCTACATTGGCGGGCAGGGCGGTGCCACGCTCCATCGCGCCAACGGCAAAACCTGCAAGGTCAAAATCGCCCGCATCATACATGCCGGGCATTTCGGCGGTTTCCCCGCCGATCAGCGCCGCACCAGCCGCTTTGCAGCCAGAAGCGATGCCGTTGATGACGGCGGCCGCCTCATCCACCGCAAGCTTGCCGGTGGCGAAATAATCGAGAAAGAACAGCGGCTCGGCACCCTGGCAGACAAGGTCGTTCACGCACATGGCGACAAGGTCAATGCCGACGGTGTCGACAATGCCGGTATCAATCGCAATGCGCAGCTTGGTGCCAACACCATCGGTGGCCGCCACCAGAACCGGGTCGGAATATCCGGCGGCTTTTAGATCGAACAGCGCGCCGAACCCGCCTAGCCCGGCCATCGTGCCGGGGCGGTCGGTTGCTTTTGCGGCAGGTTTGATCCGCTCGACCAGCGCATTGCCGGCATCAATATCGACGCCTGCATCGGCATAGGTCATTCCGTTTGGTATGGTCATTGTCACCCCATCGCTGCGCTTCTCGATGGGTTAACCCATCGCGGCGCGGGGTTCAATGTGGTGCGTGCGTGGCGCGCTACATTTAGCCAGCCGCCGCGACAACGGCCTTGCCGATTGCCACGGCCGCCGGGCGGTTGGTGCGTGAAAAGGCACGGTGGAACTTGGCCGTAAACTGGCCAGAGTCATGCGGAAACGCGATATTCGTGAAGATGGCACCGCTTTCGCCGCGCACGGCTTTCCCGCGAAGGCCCGCCAATGCAATGGCCTGAGCCGATTTCACCGAGTCAACGGCCACCGCCAAGGTCGACCATTTTGGCGCAACCTCTGCCACAAGTATATGCGAAGATGTCAGCCCAACGATATAATGTTTGGTTAACTTTTGCGTCATCAACACGCCCGGAACGATGGCCAGCGCAAAGAATGGCAACATATACAGAATGTTGGGCTGCTTTATGCCATAGGCGGCTTGCGAAATGTCTTGCCCTGCGGCGATCGGGGCCAGAATTTCATGCATCATTTCTTCGGTCAACTTGGCCATTGTTACGCTCCTACTGCACTTGATACATGCTAAAATAGTTTTACCATACGGTAAAGATATTCGATGCGCCCAAAGCCGACACAATACTTGACGGCGCGGCTCAAACAGCTATGCATTGCGCCGGCGGGCCTGTAGCTCAACGGTTAGAGCAGAGCGCTCATAACGCTTTGGTTGGGGGTTCAAATCCCTCCGGGCCTACCATTTCGCTTTCCATTTCCCGCCAAACCCCCTAGACGGGCGCCCCAAGCCACAAAAAGAGGCCAGAAATGGACCGACTGACCACGATTGCCGATTTTGCCAAACGTATGGCGCTGCCAAGCCTGACGGGTGATCGGCTTACGCCGACTCAGGCGCGCATCGATGTGCTGTCGGGCCTGACCGTGGCGCTGGCGCTGGTGCCCGAAGCGGTGGCTTTCGCCTTTGTGGCCGGCGTGCAGCCAATGGTCGGGCTTTATGCGGCCTTCATCGTGGGGCTGATTACCGCCCTCATCGGCGGACGGCCGGGCATGATTTCGGGTGCAACCGGCGCGCTGGCGGTGGTCATGGTCGCGCTGGTGGCCGATCATGGTGTGCAATATCTGTTCGCAACCGTGGTGTTGATGGGCATTTTGCAAATTACCGCCGGTGTGTTGCGGCTGGGCAAGTTCATCCGCATGGTGCCGCACCCCGTTATGCTCGGCTTTGTAAACGGTCTGGCAATCGTCATTTTTCTGGCCCAGCTCGAGCAGTTCAAAGTGCCAGATGCCACCGGCGGAACCGAGTGGATGGACCTGCCAACACTGGCGCTTATGCTTGGCCTTGTCGTGCTGACAATGGCGCTGATCTGGCTCACGCCCAAGCTGACCCGTGCCATACCGGCACCGCTTGCTGCGATTGGCGCGGTGGCGGTTCTTGTCATCCTGCTCGATATCCCCGTGCCGCGCGTGGGTGATCTGGCCAGCCTCAAGGGCGGATTGCCCGAATTTGCTGTGCCCAGCGTGCCGTTCACTTGGGAAACATTCAAAATCATCCTGCCTTATTCGATTATTCTTGCGGCAATCGGGCTTATCGAAAGCCTGCTCACGCTCAATCTTGTGGGTGAGATTACCAACAAGCGCGGCGGGGCCAGCCAGGAATGCGTGGCGCAGGGCGTGGCGAACACCGTGACCGGGTTTTTCGGCGGCATGGGCGGCTGTGCGATGATCGGGCAAAGCATGATCAACGTCAAAAGCGGCGGGCGCACACGGCTTGCCGGCATTGCGGCGGCGCTGTTCTTGCTTAGCTTCATTCTGTTCGCCAGCCCGCTGATCGAGCAAATTCCGCTGGCGGCGCTTGTCGGCGTGATGTTCATGGTGGTGATCGGCACATTTGCATGGCAGAGCCTTCGCATTCTGCGCATCATCCCGCGCGCCGATGCTTTCGTGATTGTTCTGGTGACCGCCGTCACCGTTTATGAAGACCTGGCCATTGCCGTTGTTGTGGGTGTGATCGTTTCGGCGCTTGTCTATTCCTGGAACGCCGCCTCGCGCATTCATGCGCGTGTGCGCAATTCGGCCACCAGCCCCGGCGCGCGGGTATACGAGCTTGAAGGCCCGCTGTTTTTTGGTTCGGCCACGCGCTTTCAGGAATTGTTCGATATCGAAAATGACCCGGAGCTGGTGATTGTCGATTTCATGGGTTCGCGCGTGGTTGACCAATCGGCCCTTCAGGCGATTGAGGCGGTGGCCGCAAAATACGCCGAAGCAGGCAAGCGGCTGCAATTGCGCCACCTGACGCATGATTGCCACCAATTGTTAAGCTCGGCCGGGCAGCTGATTGTCGATGCCGATGATGACCCGGATTATGCGCTGGCGGTCGATTACGATGTGCGCCTTGGCCGGCTTGGCAGCCATTAGCGCGGCAGGCGCAGGCTGGCGCGCAGCCCGCCAAGCTCGATGCTGACACCCAGTTCAAGCGCGCCGCCATGACTGCGCGCCGCGTCGGTGGCGATTGACAGGCCAAGCCCGACACCGCCACCCTTGTTCTGGTTGCGCGCCTCATCCAGCCGCGTGAAGGGCCGCACGGCGCGGGCGCGGTCGGCCTCGGCAATGCCGGGGCCGTTATCTTCCACCACAAATTCCACTGCTTTTGGTAAAAGCCGCAGCGTCAGCCGCACGCGGGTGCCATAGCGCACGGCGTTGTTCACAAGGTTTTGCACAGCCCGCTCGATCGCGCCGCTGCGCATCGTGGTAATGGCGCTTTCAGATGTCGGGTTGAAGACCTGCATTGTCACTTCGGGCATTCCGGTGGTGGGCAGGCCGCGCCGCGTTGCCTCGACCACGGCTTCGGCCAGCGCCAGCGCGTCGGTCTCGCGCAAATCATCGGCCGCCTCGCCCTTGGCAAAGGCAAGAAACTCGTCAAGCATGGCTTCCATCTCGGCCAGATCGCGGCGCATGGCGGCGGTATCCTCGTCATCTTCCAGAAATTCGGCGGCCAGCTTGAGCCGGGTAAGCGGTGTGCGCAAATCATGGCTGATCGAGCTGAGCATGGCCGTGCGCTGGCCCATTTGCCGTTCCAGCCGTGTGCGCATGGCCAAAAAGGCAAAGATCGCGCGGCGCACCTCCTCGGCCCCGCTGGGGGTGATCGGCAGAACCTGCCCCTTGCCAAAGGCGCTGGAAACTTCGGCCAGGCGGCGAATGGGGCGTGTCTGCAAGCGCAAGAACGCCATCGAAATGAGAATGAGCAGAATGGATGCAAAGATCATCAGCACCAAAAGCTGGTGGGCATTGCGCGCCGAAACCCGGCTGCGCGGCAAATCGACAAACAGGCGCACATCGCCCGTATCGATGACAAGCCGCACCAGGAATTCGCTCTGTGTCAGGTCGATGCGCACCGGGGCTTTCAGCCGGGCGGAAAGCTCGCGTATCAGCACGCGGCCCGAAAGGTCATACCAGTTATGCAGGTTCTCGGCCGGCAGTGGCCCGTCGCCCAGCGCAATCTCAAGCCCGAAATCCTGCGCCAGATCGGCCAGCGGCGCGCCGCCCTCGGCGCGCACCTGGTCGATGATGTGGTTCAGTTCCAGCACCACGCCTTCGGTCATCTGCCGCGTGACACCGGCAAAATGGCGGTTGATGAAGACAAGCCCGACAATCAGTTGCAGGCTGATCATCGGCATGATCAATATAAGCAGTGTTCGGAAAAACAGCCGTTTGGGCAGATAATTTTTAAGACCATGCTTTGCCATAGACCAGCGATAATCAGGCAAAGCGCCGCTGGCAAGAGAGGGTGACATGCAAACACCGTTTGATTTGACCCATGCGCCGCCTATCGGCATGGCAGAAACGCTGGCGCCGGGCTTGCAGGTGGTTACCGCGCCCAATGCTAGCCCGATGACCTTTACCGGCACACGCAGCTATATTCTGGGCGATGATGACGTGGCGTTGATCGACCCCGGCCCGCTGGATGCCGCGCATGAAACTGCCCTTCTGGCCGCGCTTGGCGGGCGACGAGTTGGCCATATTCTTGTAACCCATGCGCATGTAGACCATTCGCCATTGGCGCAACGCCTGAGCCAGCGGCTCGATGCGCCGGTGCTTGGCTTTGGCCCCGCCCATGCGGGCCGCTCGCCGCTGATGGCACAGCTTGCCAGTGCAGCCGAACTTGGCGGGGCCGAGGGGATTGACGCAGGCTTCACCCCGCATCAAACCCTTGCCGATGGAGATATTATCAGCGGCAAGGGCTGGGCCTTGCGCGCAATGCATACACCCGGCCACCTGTCCAACCATCTGTGCTTTGCATGGGATGATGCCCGCACGCTGTTTTCGGGCGACCATGTCATGGGCTGGGCCAGCACGCTCATCTCTCCGCCCGATGGCGACCTTGCCGCCTTCATGCACAGTCTGGAGCGGCTCGAATCAATGCCCGGCTATCGGTATTACCCCGGTCATGGCGCCCCTGTGGCCGATGGCTTGGCCATTGCGCGCCACCTGGCCGCGCATCGCCGCAACCGGGCAGACCAGATCCTGACAGCACTTGCCGCGCACCCGGCAACGCCCGCAGAACTGGTTGCACGCATCTATACCGACATCCCCCCGGCCCTGCACGGGGCAGCGGCGCGCAATGTGCTGGCGCATTTGCTTGATGAACTGGCGAAAGGCCGCATTACCCATAGCGGCGCGTTGAAATCCGATGCGGTTTTTTTCATACAATCCCAACACTTTAGCAAATAGATGCGCAAATTCGCCATATTCCTCTTGTGAGGGTTTTAGCCCTTTGCTATATCCACCCCGCACGCCAATTGGCGGCTATTCCGGCGTAGCTCAGCGGTAGAGCAGTTGACTGTTAATCAATTGGTCGTAGGTTCGATCCCTACCGCCGGAGCCACCAAGCGCGTGCAAATTTTCCCATTCGCAACTTTTGCATGGCCGTTGCATGACGCAAGCGTTATAGCAATGCCATGAAAACCATAACCACCACTGCGGCGCTGGCCGAATTTTGCGACATTTGTGCAAAACACCCCTATGTAACCGTCGATACCGAGTTTCTGCGCGAGCGGACCTATTATTCGCAGCTTTGCCTTGTGCAAATGGCCTATCCGGGCGCGGATGACAGCAGCGGCGTGCTGATCGACACGCTGGCCGAAGGCATTGACCTTGCGCCGCTTTATGCGCTGTTTCGCAATGAGAATGTGCTGAAAGTCTTCCATGCCGCGCGGCAAGACCTTGAAATCTTCGTGCTGAATGCGGGGGTTATGCCCACGCCGTTTTTTGATACGCAGGTTGCCGCAATGGTGTGTGGCTTTGGCGATCAGGTGGGCTATGACACGCTTGTGCGCAAGATCACCCGCGCGAATATCGATAAATCGAGCCGCTTCACCGACTGGTCGCGCCGCCCGCTGAGTGATGCGCAAAAATCCTATGCGCTGGCCGATGTAACCCATTTGCGCGATGTCTACGAATATCTGGCCGCCGAGCTGGAGCGGCGCAAGCGCAGCCACTGGGTAAAGGAAGAGCTTGCCGTGCTGACCGATCCGGCCACCTATAAGGTGGACCCTGAAACCGCGTGGCAGCGTATCAAGACCCGCAACAACAATGGCCGGTTTCTGGCGATCGTGCGCGAACTTGCGGCGTTCCGCGAGGCAGATGCGCAAAGCCGCGACGTGCCGCGCAGCCGCGTGATGAAGGATGACGCCATTCTGGAGCTTGCCGCTTTGCGCCCCGGCACGCTGGAAGAGCTTGGCCGCGCCCGCCTGTTGCAGCGCGAAGGGCGCAAGCCGGCGGTAAGCGAGGCGATTTTGGCCGCAATCGCGCGCGGTATGGCAACGCCCGGCAAAGAGCAGCCGAAAGTGGCCGAAGCCCCCCAGCGCAAACAGGGCAGCGGCGCGCTAGGCGATTTGCTGCGCGTGCTGCTCAAGGCTAAATCGGAAGAAACCGATGTGGCGGCGAAGCTTCTGGCCAATGCCGCCGACCTTGAAGCACTGGCCAGCGATGACGACCCCGATCTGCCCTGCCTGAAGGGTTGGCGGCGCGAGGTGTTCGGCGAAGATGCGTTGCGCCTGAAGGCGGGCAAGATCGCGCTTTCGGCCGGCCCGAACGGGGTGGAGATTGTCGCGCGGTAAGCCCAGGATTGCTGTGCATGGCAACAGCCGCGAGGCGCGCCAGTTGCGCGAACGGCTTGCGCAAGCTGGGGCTTTGGCAGCGGATAGCGCCGCCGAGCTGCACATTGTCGCGCCGCACCCGTTTGCCGAGGATGTGGCAGCACTTCAGGCGCGTTTTACGCCCTGCATCATGCTGCGCCGCCCCGGTTGGGCGGCTGCACGGGGCGATAACTGGCATTGGGTGGCGTCCCCGCAACAGGCGGCTGACTGGCTGGCAGAACATGCGACCGGACCGGTGCTTGTTGCGCTTGGCAACGAGCGGTTGGCGCCGTTCTATGCGCTGACATCAACACCGCTGGTCATCCGCTCGCGCAAGGCGCCGCATCCGGCACAACCGCCATTGGGCGAAGTCATTGTCGACTCGGGCCCATTCAGCGAAGCCAGCGAAATCGCCGCCTTTCGCAAGCACGGCATTACAACGGTGGTTGCTCATGATGCGGGCGGGCAGGGTGGCTGGCCGAAACTTGCCGCCGCGCGTGCGCTTGGCCTGCCGGTGGTGCTGTTGCGCCGCCCCGACTGGCCCGCTGGCACCGCGTTTGATGATGTTGCAACGCTCTGGCGGCATCTGCGCAGCACGCTGGGGCTGGACCTTCCGCCATATGCGCCCTAAATCAGTGGCAAGCAAAGGGAACAGCATGGCCAGCCCGAAATTTGAAGCACTAGTCGATGATTTTGAATTCCTTGACGATTGGGAAGACCGCTATCGTCATGTGATCGAGCTTGGCCGCGCCATGCCCGCCATGCCGGATGCCCATAAATCCGAAGCGACACGGGTCATCGGCTGTGCCTCGAATGTCTGGATCTGGCCGCTAATCGAAGGGCAGGGGCCATCGGCGCGCATTGGCTTTGAGGGCGATAGCGATGCGATGATCGTGCGCGGGCTGATCGCCGTGCTGCACGCGCTTTACAGTGGAACCACCGCCGCCGAAGCCGCCAAAATCGACGCGAGTGCCGAGCTTGCCCGCCTTGGGCTTGACCAGCATCTTTCTGCGCAACGCTCCAACGGGCTGCGCGCCATGAGCAAACGGCTGGCCGACCTTGCCGCCGCCCTGAATGACAACCAGCCCGCCCCTGTAACCGGCGCGGCCAGCGGAGCCTGAACATGACAAACGCTTTTTCCGAATTGCTTGCCAGCCGCGACTGGCTTTTGACCGATGGCGCCACCGGCACCAACCTGTTTGCAATGGGGCTGGAGGCCGGCGAGTCGCCCGAAACCTGGAACCTGACCGAGCGCGCCAAGATCGCAGCACTTTATCAGGGCTCGGTTGATGCGGGCAGCGATTTGTTCCTGACCAACAGTTTTGGCGGCAATGCCGCGCGCCTGAAGCTGCATGATCTGCAAGACCGTGTGGGCGAGATCAACCGCATCGCCGCCGAAATTGGCCGCGAGGTGGCCGACGCGTCGAACCGCAAGATCATCGTGGCCGGATCGGTTGGCCCGACGGGCGAGATCATGGAGCCGGTCGGCGCGCTTTCCCATGCCGAAGCCGTTGAAATGTTTGAAGAACAGGGCCGCGCGCTTCTGGATGGCGGGGCCGATGTTTTGTGGCTGGAAACCATTTCCGCCCCCGAAGAATACAAGGCCGCCGCCGAGGCTTTTGCCAACCTCGACGCGCCCTGGGTTGGCACGATGAGCTTTGACACGGCTGGGCGCACGATGATGGGCGTGACCAGCCCGGCTATGGTTGCGCTGGTAGAAAGCCTGCCGAATGCACCGCTGGCCTTTGGGGCCAATTGCGGCACCGGGGCCGCCGATATTCTGCGCACCGTGCTTGGCTTTGCGGCCACCGGCACCACACGGCCAATCATTTCCAAGGGCAATGCCGGGATTCCGAAATATATGGATGGGCATATCCACTATAACGGCACGCCGGAACTGATGGCCGATTACGCCGAAATGGCGCGCAATTGCGGGGCTAAAATTATTGGCGGCTGCTGCGGCACCCAGCCCGAACATTTGCGCCATATGCGCGACGCGCTTGAAACCCGCCCGCGAGCCGAAGCGCCCAGCCTTGAGGCGATTGTCGCCGCCCTTGGCGCCTTTACATCCGCCGATGATGGCAGCACCGGGCCAACGGAAGGGGGCCGCGAGCGCAGCCGCCGCCGCCGATAGGTCGCGGAAACGACCAAGCAGGTCGCAATTCCTAGCGATTCGCAGCATAAACCGTGACAAATGGACCTTAAGACAACGGCTTGAATAAGGATGTGCCCAATGGCCGACGAGAATGACGACCTGATCCTGGCAGACCTCAGCGATGACGAACTCGTCCCGCAGATGCATGACGACCTTTATGACGGGATGAAACCCGAAATCGAGGAAGCCGTGCATATCCTGCTGGAACGCGGCTGGACACCTTATGACATTCTGACCAAGGCCCTGGTCGAGGGAATGCGCATTGTCGGTATCGACTTTCGCGACGGTATCCTGTTTGTGCCCGAAGTGCTGCTTGCCGCCAACGCCATGAAGGCTGGAATGCATATTCTGAAGCCGCTGCTGGTTGAAACCGGCGCGCCGCAGCTTGGCAAAATGGTCATCGGCACGGTGAAGGGCGATATCCACGATATCGGCAAGAACCTTGTTTCGATGATGATGGAAGGGGCCGGCTTTGAGGTGCGCGACCTTGGCATCAACAATTCGGTCGACAGTTATCTGGACGCCCTCGAAGCCGAAAAGCCCGACATTCTGGGCATGTCGGCCCTGCTGACCACGACCATGCCCTATATGAAGGTTGTCATCGACACGATGGTCGAAAAAGGGATGCGCGATGACTTTATCGTTCTGGTGGGCGGCGCCCCGCTGAACGAGGAATTCGGCAAGGCGATTGGCGCCGATGCCTATTGCCGCGATGCCGCCGTTGCTGTGGAAACCGCGAAAGAATTTGTGCTGCGCAAGCACAACCGCGCCAAAGCGGGCTGAGCGGGCCAAACGAAAGAAACAGGGCGCCCGCTGGATAGCATGGCGCCCTTTTTTGCTGGAAACCGGCGTGGTAGGCTTGGGCTATGGATATGAACGAAAAAATTCTGCTCATCGCCTGCGGGGCATTGGCGCGCGAAATTCTGGCGCTGAAAGCCATGAATGGCTGGCAGCATATGGAGCTGCAATGCCTGCCCGCGCAATTGCACCTTCGGCCCGACAAAATTCCCGATGCGGTTGAGGCGGCGGTGCTTGAGGCGCGCGATCGTTATGCGCAGATCTTCGTGGTCTATGCCGATTGCGGCACCGGCGGGCTGCTGCAAGCCCGCTGTGCCAGGCTCGGCGTGGACATGATTGCCGGGCCGCATTGTTATTCCTTCTTTGAAGGCAACGCGCGTTTCGCGGCGCATGGCGAGGTAACGGCCTTTTACCTGACCGATTTTCTGGCCCGCCAGTTTGATGCCTTTGTGTGGAAACCGATGGGGTTTGACCGGCATCCAGAGCTGATCGACATGATATTTGGCAATTACACCACACTGGTCTATCTTGCCCAGACCGAGGCACCAGAGATTGACGCAATGGCACAGGACGCGGCCCAAAGGCTGGGCTTGGCCTATGAACGCCGGTTTACCGGCTATGGCGATCTTGCAACCGCCATGACCGGATTGGTTTCAGACAAAATCGGCGCGGCTTAGCCCGTATTTTGCCATTTTCTCGTTCAATGTGCGCCGGGGCAGGGCAAGCTCATCCATCACCCGCGCGACCGAACCATTGTGCCGGTTGAGCGAGTTTTCAATCAGCATCCGCTCGAAGGCTTCCACATGCTCTTTGAGCGGCTTCACCATCACCTCGGCCTCTTCGCTGGTTTCACTGGCCAAAAGGGCCGAAACATCCTCGCCTCCGCGGCGCGATTGCAGCACCGCACGTTCGGCAAGGTTCAGCAATTGCCGGATATTGCCGGGCCAGTCGGCGCGCAGCAGGTTGGCGGCATCATTCGGGGTAAGCTGCGGCGGCTCGCAGCCGTAATCTTCCGCAAAAAGCTGGGCGAAACGGTTGAACAGCAGCAGCACATCTTCGCCACGGTCGCGCAGGCTGGGCGCGGTGATTTCCATCGCCGCGATGCGGAAAAACAGATCCTGCCGCAAGGCTTCCTTTATGGTGGCATCATTCTCGGCCTGCCCGCAAACCGCGATCAGCCGCACACGCGGCGCTTCGCCTTCCGCCGCTTCCTGTGCGAGGCTGTCGAGCATGGTCATCAGCCGCACCTGCATGGCGGGGCTGAGCGCCTCGATTTCCTCCAGGCACAGGGTGCAGGGCACGGTCATCTCCATGATCGGGCGAATTTCGGCGGTGTCGGACGGGCCAAACAGGCGTTGCTCGATGGCGTCATCGCTCATCGCGGCGCAGTTCAGCACAATGAACGGGCGGCCCTGACGGGTGCCGCAAGCGTGGATGGCATGGGCGATCAGGCTTTTGCCGGTGCCGGTTTCACCCCAGATCATGACATTGCCATCGGCCTGCGCAAAATCCAGAATATCTTCGCGCAACCGTTCCACAGCCGCCGAACGGCCCATGAGCTTGCGCAAAAGCACCGTGCCATCGGACAATTCGCGCCGCAAGGCGCGGTTATCCAGTGTCAGGCGGCGGGCTTCGATGGCGCGTTTGCACAGATCGGCCAGCCGGTCAGGGTCAAACGGTTTTTCGACAAAATCATAAGCGCCGGCGCGCATCGCCTCGACCGCCATAGAAATGTCGCCATGACCGGTGATCAGAATGATCGGCAGCGCCGGGTCAAGCTGCTGCACGCGTTTGAGCAGCGCCATTCCACCCATGCCGGGCATCCGGATATCGGATACGATGATCCCCGGAAAACCCGAGCCGATCTCGGCCAGGGCCGCCTCGGCGCTGGCAAAGGATTGTGTAGGAATTTCTGATAGTTCCAGCCATTGGCTAATGGAATCGCGCATATGTGCTTCGTCATCGACGATTGCGACGGTCAGACTGTTGGGCATGGTTTACTCCGCTGCCTTTTTGGCCCCGTCAGCGCGGGGCAGTTGCAATTCAAACACCGCGCCAAGCGGCACGCCGTTGCGGGCAATCAGCCGCCCGCCCATTTCGGTGGCAATTCCGGCTGATATTGCCAGTCCAAGCCCGACACCTTCGCCGGGCTGTTTGGTGGTGTAAAACGGCTCGAACACGCTTTCAGGGTCTTCGATACCATAGCCGTTATCCTCGATGCGCAAAGAAATTGTTTCGCCCAATTCCAGCGTAACGGCAATGCGCGGCTCGGTCACTTTGGCCACGGCATCCAGCGCATTGCTGATCAGGTTCACAATTACCTGGCCAATGCGCTGGCTATCGCCCAGCACATAGGCGGGCGCATCGGGCAGGTTTTGCACAAGCGTGACCGTCTGCTTGCCCAAACGGGGTGACATGATGGCCAGCGCATCGGTGACGCAGTTGCGCAGATCGACCAGCACCGCCACATCGCCGGCCTTGCGCGCATGGCTGCGCAACTGTTTGGTTATGTTGCCCATGCGTTCGGTCAGGTCATCAATGCGTTGCATGGAGGACAGCGCCTCTTCGGTGCGGTTGCGCTTTACCAGCAGGCGCGCGCCGGCCAGATAGGTGCGCATGGCGGCAAGCGGCTGGTTCAGCTCGTGGCTGACGGCGGCACTAAGCTGGCCGAGGGCTGCGAGCTTGGCCGCCTGTTCCAGGCTTTGCTCGGCCGATTGCAGGCTGCGCTCGGCACGGATGCGCTGTTCAACCTCGGCCGACAGGCGGGCATTCAGGGCACGCAATTCAGCACTTTCACGGTGGCTGCGGCGGCTTTCGCGCGTGGCGCGGCGGCTGGCTATGTAAAACAACGCCGCAGCCGCAATGGCCATGAACATGATTTCGAGCGCGATGACAGCATTGACCCGCGCATCCACACCATCCATCGGCGCGAAATAGCTGAGCTTCCAGCCGCGAAAGCCAAGCGTGGCTTCGCTGACCATGAAACGCTCGCCATCAATATACACAAGCTCTGACAGCGGAATTTGCTGGAGCAGGCCAAACACCCGCTGCGCCGTGGTCGGGCGGCGCGCGGTTTCGATAATGCTGGTCAGGTTCTGAGACCGCCACCCCAGATCGGACGAGATCAGCACCGTGCCTTGCGCATCGGCCATGCTGACGCGCACATTCGAGCGGCGCCACAGGTCTTCGGCGCGGTTCAGCCCGACCTCGACAACAATCGCGCCCATGATGCTGCCCAAAAGTTCAACCTTCTGGCCATAGTAGAACCGCGTGGTGCCCGAGGCCGGGTCGGTCACGGCTGAAAACAGGGTGCCTTGCGTGCGCAGCAACTGGCTGAAAAACTCGCTATCCGAACGGCTTTCACCCAGCATCCGCCTGTCACTCGCGGCGACGATATTGCCGGTCAGGTCCATCAGAAACACGCTTGCAGCGCCGGTTTCTTCCTGAAAGCCCTGCAAACGCTGCGAGGTTGAAATATAATCGCCCGTCGACAGCGCGGTGATCAGCGTTGCATCGCGCGCCAAAAGCGTGGGCACAACGGCAAAACGCTCCAGCGTGGATTTGAGGTTGCCCGCATAAAGGGCCGCGCGAAGTTCGGCCTGCGCGCGCTGGGTTTGCGTGAAGCTGGCGGTCAGGTAGATATTCGAGACCCACAGCACCACCAATGCCGCCGCAACCCCAAGCCCGATGCCCCAGCGGATAAGCCGGGCCTGCCTTGGGGTGGTTTGTGCTGCAACGGGCGGGTTTGTCATGCGGCCAACCTATGCCCGCCAACAGCCCGCCTCAAGCCAGTATGATTACCCCATTGCGGGAAGCCGCCGAAAGCTGGCCTAGGCGTTGGCCATTGCGCCGACCAATGATTGAAACACCAAGGCACCATCGGTGCCGCCGAGGGCTTCATCATTGGCGCGCTCTGGATGGGGCATCATCCCCAGAATCCGGCGGTTTTCCGAAAGGATTCCGGCGATGGACCCGGCGGAACCATTGGGGTTGTCGACATAGCGAAAGGCAATGCGGTCATCGCCCTGCAAGCGCGCCAGATCGTCGGGCGTGGCGAAATAGTTGCCATCGTGATGGGCGACAGGCACGCGCAGCACGCGGCCCTTTTGCAACGCGTTGGTAAAGGGGCTGTTGGTGGTTACGGTTTCAAGCTCGACATCGCGGCAAATGAATTTCAGCCCGGCATTGCGCATCAGCGCGCCCGGCAGAAGCCCGGTTTCCAGCAGCACCTGAAAGCCGTTGCACACACCCAGCACCATGCCGCCGGCTTGCGCAAATTCCACCACGGCCCGCATAATGGGCGAGCGCGCCGCAATCGCCCCGCAGCGCAGATAGTCGCCAAAGGAAAACCCGCCGGGAATGGCCACAAGATCAAGCCCTTCCGGCAGGCTTGCATCCTTGTGCCAGACCATATGTGCCGGGCGGCCCGAAGCGCGTTCCAGCGCCACGGCCATATCACGGTCGCAGTTGGAACCCGGAAATACGATAACAGCCGATTTCATGGCGCAATTCCTTATTTTGCAGGTGGCACGTGGCGTGCAGCACGGCGCGAAAGTATGATCCAGCCAAGCCAGGCAACAAGAAAAAGCACAACCCCGATGCCAATGACCATAAGCGCGAAACCATAGTTATAGGTAAAGCCGGTCAGTCGCACATTGGCGGGCATTTCCGGGTCATACAATACAGGAACATCCGAACCCGTGGGCAGGCTCGCCTCATCTATCGGGCTGCCAAGCTCGGTTGAAACCACGCCGCCATCGGTGGTGAATTCCAGAAAGGGCGTATAGCCGCCACCGGGAAGCGCGGCATAGGTGACAACGCTCGCCTCTGCTGTCACGGCGTTTGAAACGAAGGTATATGATACAAAGGCCAGTGCCATTCCAAGCGCCAGAAACATGCAGGGCACCATGAACACAAGCACCCTGACGCCGGCCGAAGGGCGGCGAACGCCGTCTGGCCCTGTGGTTACAAAAACGCTGTCCTGTTCCATGACGCCCTAGCCGATATGGATGCTGTAATTTTCGATCACGGTATTGGCCAGCAGCTTTTCGCACATTTCGGCCACAGATTTGCGCGCGGCGTCCGGGTCGGTTTCGGCCAGATCAAGTTCGAGCATCTTGGACTGGCGCACCGCATTCACCCCGGCAAACCCGATCGCGCCCAAAGCATGGCGCACGGCTTCGCCTTGCGGGTCCAACACGCCGGTTTTCAGGGTAATGTCGACTCGAACTTTCATGCTGAATTCCTTTAGTGAACGAGTTTGGGGCCGGTTTTACCAGCATTGGCGGGCGGCAAGACGCCAAGGCGGCGCGCCACTTCGGAATAGGCATCCGACAGCGAGCCAAGGTCGCGGCGGAACACGTCTTTATCAAGCTTCTGGCCGGTGGCAATATCCCAAAGGCGGCAGCTATCGGGGCTGATCTCATCGGCCACCAGCAGGCGCATATAGTCGCCATCATAAATGCGGCCGATCTCGATCTTGAAATCGACGAGCTTGATGCCAACCGCCAGCATCGTGCCTGACATGAAGTCGTTCACCCGCAGCGCAAGTGCGACGATATCGTCCAGATCTTGCTGGCTGGCCCAGCCAAAGGCGGTGATATGCTCTTCGCTGACCATCGGGTCATGCAGGGCATCGTCCTTGTAGTAGAACTCGATAATCGGGCGGGGCAGGGGCGTGCCCTCGTCAATGCCAAGCCGCTTGGAGATGGACCCGGCCGCCACATTGCGCACGACCACTTCGAGCGGAATGATCTCGCAACTGCGCACAAGCTGTTCGCGCATGTTCAGGCGGCGGATGAAATGCGTTGGCACGCCAATGCTGTTCAGCCCGTTCATGAAATATTCCGAAAGGCGGTTGTTCAACACGCCCTTGCCCTCGATCACATCTTTCTTGGCGCCATCGCCAGCCGATGTGTCATCCTTGAAATACTGCACAAGGGTGCCGGGCTCCGGGCCTTCATACAGAATTTTGGCTTTGCCTTCATAAATCATGCGGCGACGGGCCATAACACTCTCCAACCAATGCCGATGGGGCGCGGTTGCGCCGGGTCGGGTTTGGTGCCCCCTATAGGCAGTTATCCAGCAATGGGCAAGGATTCGCACACGCAGCCCTTGTCGCACCCGCCCTTGGGTGATTATCTATAGCCAACCGAAATTGAGGAGAGCCGGATGACAACCTTTGATGACCGCGAAAACGCGTTTGAAAACAAATTCGCGCATGACGCTGAAATGCAGTTCAAGGCCGAAGCCCGGCGCAACAAACTGCTTGGCCTTTGGGCGGCCACATTGCTGGGAAAGTCAGAGGCCGATGCCAAAGCCTATGCAATGGAAGTGGTGAAGGCCGATTTTGAAGAGGCGGGCGATGAAGACGTGTATCGCAAGCTTGCCGGCGATCTGGGCGGCGCCAGCGATGAAACCACGATCCGCACCAAAATGGCCGAACTGATGATTGAAGCCAAGCGCCAGTTGATGGACGAGCTTTAACGGCGCGCTGCGCCTGGTGTCAAATACCGCGCCGTCCCGGGCTTGACCCGGGACCTCGCCTTCGCCTCAAGCGAGAGGCCCCGGGTCAGGCCCGGGGCGGTCTGGCACGCTGAACCTGCTATGCATCGTCAACCTTCACAAAGCCATGACGTTTTGCCTTGTCCTCAGGTTCGACATGAATGGTCACATTGGCATTCTCAACGGCTGCCATCAGCGCCGCCTCCACCACGTCACACATTGCATGGGCTTCATTCACCGTCGCCTCACCCGGCACGACAAGGTGAAAGTCGATGAAAATGCGCTGGCCGGCATTGCGGGTGCGAATGTCATGGGCCTGAACGGCGCCCGTGGCATGGGCGGCAATTGTGCTGCGGATGATCTGAAGGGTTTCTTCTGGCAAAGCCTCGTCCAGCAATTCGCTGAGCGATTGTCTGACAACCTTGGCCCCGGACCACAGAATGACCAGGGCCACGATACTGGCCATTAGCGGGTCGAGCAGCCACCAGCCAGTGAGCAGCACCAGAACCAGGCCCAGGGCCACGCCGACCGAGGTCAGCACATCGGACAGCAAATGCCTGCCATCGGCGACCAGCGCGGGCGAGCTGAACCGCCTTCCATAGGTGATCAGCGTCCAGCACCAGGCGCCGTTTATCAGCGTCGCAACAAAGGTAAAGGCAAGGCCAAGCGCGGGCGCATCCAGCGGCGCGGGGTCCAGAAAATCAAAATAGGCAGCGCGCAGAATAACCAGCGCCGCAATGATGATCATCACGCCTTCCAGCACCGCACTCAGAAATTCGGCCTTGTGATGGCCATAGGGGTGGTTGGCATCGGCGGGCAGGGCGGCCACGCGAATGGCCAGCAATGCCGCCAGCGCCGTGACCACATTCACCGTGCTTTCCAGCGCATCCGAGAGCAGCGCAACCGAACCTGTCACCCACCAGGCCAGCAGTTTCAGCCCCAGCACAAAGAAGCTGACAAACATGGACCCAACGGCCAGCTTCATGACGCGCGACATGGCCACCCCCTAGCCTGCGCCAAAGACCCGCGCAAAGATCGTATCCACATGCTTTGTGTGGTAGCCAAGGTCGAATTTTTCCTCGATCTCATCGGGGCTGAGCGCGGCCAGCACATCGGCATCGGCCAGCAGTTCTTCCTTGAAGTCCTTGCCCTGTTCCCACACTTTCATGGCATTGCGCTGCACGAGCCTGTAGCTGTCTTCGCGCGATACACCGGCCTGGGTCAGGGCGAGCAACACGCGCTGGCTCATCACCAGACCGCGGAACTTGTTCATATTGTCGAGCATGTTCTGCGGATAGATCACCAGCTTGTCGACCAGCCCGGTCAGACGCGCCAGCGCGAAATCGAGCGTGACGGTCGTGTCGGGGCCGATATTGCGCTCGACACTCGAATGGCTGATATCGCGCTCGTGCCACAGGGTTACGTTTTCCAATGCAGGCACCACGGCCATGCGCACAAGGCGGGCAAGGCCCGTCAGGTTTTCGCTGAGAACCGGGTTGCGCTTATGCGGCATCGCGGAAGAACCCTTCTGGCCGGGGCTGAAGAACTCTTCGGCCTCCAGCACCTCGGTGCGCTGCATATGGCGAATTTCGGTGGCAATATTTTCAATGCTGCTGCCAATCACCCCAAGCGTGGCAAAAAACATGGCATGGCGGTCGCGCGGAATAACCTGTGTGGAAATCGGCTCGGGTGTCAGGCCAAGCTTGGCGCAAACATGCTCTTCAACCGCAGGGTCGATATTGGCGAAGGTGCCAACCGCGCCGGAAATCGCACCGGTGGCAATTTCGGCGCGCGCGGCCACAAGGCGGGCGCGGTTGCGGTCCATCTCGGCGTAAAAGCGCGCAAAGGTCAGGCCCATTGTTGTCGGCTCGGCATGAATGCCGTGGCTGCGGCCAATGCGAATGGTGTCCTTATGCTCCAGCGCGCGGCGCTTCAGGGCAGCCAGCAGTGCGTCAAGATCGGCGATCAGAATATCGGCGGCGCGCACAAGCTGGATGTTGAAGGCGGTGTCCAGCACATCGGAACTGGTCATGCCCTGATGCACGAAGCGCGCCTTTTCCGGCCCGATGATTTCGGCCAGATGGGTGAGGAAGGCGATCACATCATGCTTGGTTACGGCTTCGATCTCGTCAATCCGCGCCACATCGAACGTGGCGTCTTTCGCCGTCCACACCGCTTCGGCATGGTCTTTGGGAATAACGCCAAGGGCGGCTTGCGCATCGCAGGCATGGGCCTCGATCTCATACCAGATGCGGAACCGGGTTTCAGGCGACCAGATGGCCACCATGTCGGGGCGCGAATAGCGGGGGATCATTGGCATATCCTTGCGGGCTGGTGAAACACTGCCGCCCTGATAGACTGCGCGCATGAAAGTCTCAAGCCAAACACAGGCAGAAATGCTGCGCGATATGCTTGCCGGGCCGTGGCGGCTGGCGCGCAAGATCGATGACCATCTTGCAGGGCAGGTGGTAACGCTGGCCGGCACGGCCAGTTTTACGCCCTATGATGGCGGCTTGCTGCAACGCGATGCGGGCCAGCTTTGCCTGCCCGATGGCCAGCGCATTGAAGCGGCGCAAAGCTATATCTGGCGGTTCGAGGCGGATGAGGCCTGGATGGATTATGCCGATGGCCGCCCGTTCATATCGCTTGCCGCCCCGTTTGGCGTGGTCGATTCGGCGCATCTATGCGGCGATGATCATTACGACGTGCGCTTTGACTTCCGCCAGGCAGGCGATTGGACAAGCACTTGGCGGGTGAAAGGGCCGCGCAAAAACTATGTCATGCAAAGTGCTTACAGCCGCGAATGAAAGCGGTGATTTGCCAAAAAAAATAGCCAGCGCACTACACGCGCCGGCTAAATACAATCCACGTTTCAAATGGACTTAAGTCGTAGCTTCAATTGTAATCACAGGCTCCATCGCGTCAAGAATTTCCTGATCGAGATGGCATTTCACCTGATGGCCCGAGGCAAGGTCACGCATGGGCGGCAGGGTCGTGTCGCACAGGTTCCCCGGCACCGATGATTTGCGCGCGCAGCGGGTTTGAAAGGGGCAGCCGGGCGGCGGGTTGAGCGCGGAGGGAATGTCGCCCTCCAGCACAATCCGCTTTTTCTTCACCCGCGTATCGGCAATGGGCACGGCAGAAAGCAGCGCCTCGGTATAGGGGTGGTAGGGGGGCGAAAAGACCTGATCGGTCGTGCCCATTTCAACCACATGACCAAGATACATAACCATCACACGGTCGGCCAGATAGCGCACGATCGACAGATCGTGGCTGATGAATATCAGCGTGGTGCGCGCCTCGCGCTGGATGTCCATCAGCAGATCGGTCACCGCCGCCTGCACCGAAACATCGAGCGCGCTGACAGGCTCGTCGGCCACCACAACCTTGGGCGAGCCTGCAAAGGCCCGCGCAATGCCAATGCGCTGCTTTTGCCCGCCCGATAGCTGGCGGGGCAGGCGGGTCGCAAATTCGCGCGGCAGTTTTACAAGGTCCAGAAGCTGTAGCATCCGCTCGTGGCGCTCGGCCTGACTGTTGCCAATGTCGAATTTCTCCAGCACACGCATGATTTGCGCGCCGATTGTGTGGCTGGGGTTCAGCGTGTCAAACGGGTTCTGGAACACCATCTGCAAATCGGCAATCGTGCGGGTTTTGCGCTGCTGGATCGGCACGGCGCCGATATCGTTGCCCGACAGGTTGACCGAGCCATCGGTGACGGTTTCCAGCCCCAGCAGAATTTTGGCCATTGTCGACTTGCCGCAACCCGATTCACCGACAATCGCCAGCGTTTCGGCCTCGCGCGCAACAAAGCTCAAATCCTCATTGGCTTTGACAACGCGCGTCTCGCCGCCGCCGAAAATGGCATTTGCGGCAACCTCGTAATATTTGCGCAGGTTTTCGACACGCAAGATCACCTCGCCCGGCGGGGCGGCTTCGTGTTCGGTTTTCGCGGGTGGCTTGGCGTTCCAGTCAATCTCCTTGTGGCGCAGGCAGCGGGTTTCGTGGCGGTCAAAGGCCTTGCCCTGAAGCTCATCCATCGGAATATCGCGCGCATTGCACACACCATCGGCAAAATAATCGCAGCGCGGGCCGAAATTGCAGCCTTTGGGGCGCTCGTGCGGCAGAGGGAAATTGCCGGGAATGGCCACCAGCGGCGCGGCATTCTTGTCAGCCCCCGGCAGCGGGATGGAGCGGAACAGCGCCTGCGTATAGGGGTGGCGCATTTTGTCGAACACCGTTTCAATCGAGCCGGTTTCAACCGCCTCGCCCGAATACATCACGCATAGCCTGTTGCAGGTTTCCAGCACCAGCCCAAGGTTATGGCTGATGAACAGCATCGAGGTGCCATATTTCTTGCCAAGGTCCTTGACCAGATCGACGATACCGGCTTCCACCGTCACATCCAGCGCGGTGGTCGGCTCGTCCAGTATCAGCAAGGCAGGTTCGGCCATCAGCGCCATTGCAATGACGATGCGTTGCTGTTGCCCGCCCGAAAGCTGGTGCGGGTAGCTGTTCAAGATACGCTCGGCATCGGGCAGGCGCACAGCCTCGACAACCTCATAGGCCAGCCGCCGTGCCTCGGCCTTGCTGGCACCGGCATGAAGCATGGGCACTTCCATGAGCTGTTTGCCGATCTTCATGGCCGGGTTGAGGCTGGCCATCGGCTCCTGGTAGATCATGGCAATTTCGTTGCCACGTATCTGGCGCAACTCGGCCTGGCTCATCTTGGCCAGATCGCGGCCCTTGAACTTGATCGAGCCGCCAACCACGCGGCCATTCACGCCAAGGTCTTGCATGACACCCAGTGCCACGGTCGACTTGCCGCAACCGGATTCGCCAACCAGCCCCATCGCTTCGCCCGGCATGACGGTGCAGGAAAAATCCATCACCGCCGGAATTTCGCCCGCGCGGGTGAAAAAGCTGATCGACAGGTTTTCGATTTCAAGGATCGGCCCGTCATATTTTTCTTTTACCATAGCTCAGTCCTTCAGGCTTTGTTCGCGCAGGCCATCGGCCAGCAGGTTCAGGCCCAGAACAAGGCTCATCAGGGCAAGGGCGGGGGCCAGCGCGGCATGGGGATAGATCGCCATGAGCTGGCGGCCCTGGTTGATGGTTGAACCCCAATCCGGGCTTTCGGGCGAAACGCCAAGCCCGAAAAACCCAAGCGTGCCAAGCAGAATGGTCGTATAGCCGATGCGCAGGCAGAAATCGACAATCAAGGGGCCACGGGCATTGGGCAGAATTTCCCATAGCATGATATACCATTGCCCTTCGCCACGGGTTTGCCCGGCGGCCACATAGTCGCGGGTCTTGATATCCAGCACCAGACCGCGCACCACGCGAAACACCGTTGGCGCATTCACGAAGACCACCGAGACGAAAACAATCAGGATGTTCGGCGCCATCACTACAAGGCCAAGCGGGTCGGCGTTAAAGGCAAGGCCCGCATAAAGCCAGAACCCGATGACCAGCGTGATGCCCACATAAAGGTTCCGCTTTGGGGGCTGCGTGTAATATTTGCTGTTGATCAGGATCACGATGAACAGGATGGGAAACAGGAACAACACCGCCGCCAGATACATCGGAATGCCGGTTTCAACGATTTCGGGCGTAACAAGCAGGTAAAACAGCAAGATCACCGGAAAGGCCAGCACGAGATTGGCAAGGAAGGACAGGCCCGTGTCGAGCCGCCCGCCGCGATAGCCCGCCGGCAGGCCCAGCGTAATGCCGACCATATAGGCAAACAGCGTGGCCGCCGGGGCGATTTTAAGCACGTCGCGCGCCCCCATGACCATACGCGAGAACACATCGCGCGACAGGCTGTCGCCGCCCAGCAGATAATGGCCGCCATCGCGCAAGGCGGTGCCGGGGGGTTTGTTCTTCATGCCGCTGCCAAGCGCCAATGGGTCATGCGTGATGATGATATCGGCCATAAAGGCGGTCAGCACCCAAAACAGCACCAGGCCAAGGCCGATCATGCCGATCGGGCTGTCAAACAACTTGCCGTAAAGGCCAAGCTTGCGCTTGTAGATCATGGACAGCGCATAGATCGCCACCATCGCCAGCCAGACGGGCCAAAACTGCACGAACATTCCAGCGAGGATTCCACCCCAGGACAGATCTTCCATCGTGGTCTCCTATGAAATTCGGATGCGCGGATTTAGAAACACATAGCCGATATCGGATATCAGCTGCGTGACCAGCACCACGAACACCGCCACGACCGAACAGCCGAGCAGGGTTTCAATGTCGTTATTGCCCGCCGCCTGCACCAGCGTCCAGCCAAAGCCCTTGTAGTTGAACAGGGTTTCGACGATCACCACGCCGTTCAGCAGCCACGGGAATTGCAGCATGATCACCGTGAAGGGCGCAATCAGCGCATTGCGCAGCGCGTGTTTCATGACGATGTTGCGAAAGCTCACACCCTTGAGGCGCGCCGTGCGGATGTATTGGCTGGTCATCACCTCGGTCATGCTGGCGCGGGTCATACGGGCGATATAGCCCATGCCGTAAAGCGCGATGGTCAGCACCGGCAGGAAGAAGTTTTCAAACGTCACGCCATCCATTGCGCTGGTGGCCGTGCCTTTGAACCACTTCAACCCCACGGCGGAGGAGGCGAAAATCACCACGAAAATGACGCCAGACACATATTCGGGCGTGGCCGTGGTCGCGATGGAAAAGGTCGAAAGCGTGCGGTCGGTGCGCGAGCCTTCGCGCATCCCCGCAAGCACGCCCAACAGCAAAGCACCCGGCACCATAAGCACCATCACCCAGAACATGAGAATGGCCGTAAGGCCAAGGCGCTTGCCGATAATCGTGCTGACATCTTCCTTGAAAACCGACGAGAACCCCCAATCACCCTGCAAAACGCCGCAAAACCGCGGCGCTTCCGCCGGGTTCTGGCCCGCATCAATGCAGCGCCCCGTTACCGTGCCGTCATCGGCCACAGTGCGCCAGCCGGGGGCCACGCCAAGCCATTCGCCATAGCGGATGATCAGCGGCTGGTTGAAGCCGCGCTTATCGAGCCAGCTTTCGACCTGCGCATCGGACATGCGCGCATTGCCTTCGGATTTGGCCAGCTTTTCAAGATTGGGGGCGAGGTTGGTCAGAAAAAACACGATGAAGGTCAGGCACAGAGCCGTCAAAATCATCGTTGCGACCCGCCTGAGCAGGAATGGCAGCATCCACGATCCTTTCCGGGGTGCAACAGTGTCAGCCTCTGCGCACCCGATGCGCAATTTTTATTGGTGTCGCCAGGTGAAAAAGGGCTGCATTTCTGCAGCCCCTTTCCCGAGTTTCAGCTTTCGAGCCACCACTTGTAGTGATGCATCTCGAATGTGGCGTGAATGGGCGCATCCATCACGCCCTCGCGCGCATGGCGGTAGATCGAGCGCCAGTAGGGCTGGATCAGCACACCGTCATCCTGCAACAGCTTCTCGATTTTCGCCATGACCACGCGGCGTTTATCGGCATCGGCAATTGCCATCGCCTCATCGAGCAGGCTGTCAAACTCGGCGTTGGAATAGGCGGCCTCGTTCCACGGCACACCCGATTTATAGGCCAGTGCCAGAATTTGCACACCAAGCGGGCGCATGTTCCATTCGGTTGCCGAAAACGGAAACTTCGTCCAGTCGTTCCAGAAGGTCGAGCCGGGCAGAATGGTGCGTTTGATGTTGATGCCCGCATCGCGGATTTGCGCGGCAACCGCATCGCACGAACCGGACTGCCAGGCATCGTCAATCGAGATCAGCTCGAACTCGGTATCCGCATGGCCCGCAGCATCAATTTCCGCCTTGGCCGCAGCCGGATCAAAGACAAGCGGCGGCAATTCGGCATATTCCGGGTGAATCGGGCTGACATGGTGGTTTTCAGCAGGCAAGCCCAGCCCGGCATAGCCAAGCTCCAGCACAACCTCGTTGTTCACGGTCTTTTGCAAGGCTTTGCGCACTGCAAGATTGTCATAAGGCGCGTTCAACTGGTTGAAGCGCACGGCCAGCGTGGCCGAGGTTACGGCTTCGGTTTTCACCCAGCCGAGCCCGTCGAACACATCGACAAAGTCGCCATCGGTGCGATAGGTCATGTCAATTTCGTCGGCATCGGCCGCCGAGGCCAGCGCAGAAGGATCGGTGCCAAGGTCGATGAATTCGACACGATCAAGATAGGGGCCGCCATACACCTCGGTGCCCCACCAGGGTCTGTCAGATTTTACAAGCACCTGCTTGACGCCCACCTCGTTGCTTTCCGGCATATAGGGGCCGGTGCCAATGGGGTTCATGCTCGGGTCGCCATTGTCATAGCTGGCATGAACCACGGCAGCCGGATAATCGGCCATGCCCGGAATGATCGTAATGTCAGGCCCGTTGAGGTTCAGTTGAACGGTCTGATCATCAAGCACCACGATCGCGCCTTCGCGCGCCATGTTGGTTTCCGGGTCGATCAGCGAGGACATGCGTGAAGCCATCGAGTTGCCCTCGACATCGCCTTCGCACCAGCGGGTAATGTTGTTGGCAACATCGGCAGCGGTGAACGGGTCGCCATTGCTCCAGGTAACACCGGGGCGCACATTCAGCGTATACTGGGTGGCGTCGTCATTCACGTCCCAGCTTTCCAGCAACATGCCGCGGAACGTGCCGTCATTGTTGTATTCAACCAGATATTCCAGCCAGCCGCGGCTGAAATTCGCCAGTTCCGACCAATCATAGGTGCGCGGATCTTTCAGCGCCTTGGTTTCCATGCTGACACGCAAGGTGCCGCCAGACTTGGCATGGGCGGCGGCGGCAACCGGGCTGTCGAGCCCGATCATGCCATAAGCAACCGTCGAGGCGACACCAAGCGCGCTGGCACGTGTCAGAAACTCGCGGCGGCTCAACTGGCCTGCGCGATATTCCTCGGCATACATGCCTGCGGCGCTGTGTGGTGTGGTGTGGTTATTGTCTTTCATCATCTTCTCCCGGTTAATTTTGTTTTGTCCCTTTGCTCCGGTTGGCCCGGAAACATGCAATTATCGTTTTGCTCAGGTCACCAGCAATGCTAGCGGAAACCGATATTGAATGCGACCGCTTATCGCAATTTTACGACAGATCGCAATTTCGTTTGGCCGAAATCTCAGTTCGCGCGGGGCTGGCCACGATGTGTGCGGCGGTATGCTTTTGGCGACTGGCCGATTTTTTCCGAAAACAGCCGCGTGAAATAGGCCGGGCTGGAAAAACCAAGCTCGTTTGAAATTTCACCTATGCGTGTGGAGGAGCGGGTCAGCATCAACCGGGCGGCTTCAAGCGTGCGGTCCTGAATGAGCTGCGTGGCGGGTTTGCCCGCCGTTTCGCGGCACACACGGGTAAGATGCGTGGTGGTGACACCAAGCTCGCGCGCATAATCCTTAACCGTATCGGCACTGTTATACCGGGCGTTCAGCCGCGCAATGAAGCGGCGCATCAGGCGGCGGCGGGCAGAATCCTTGCCGACATCCTTGCGCGTGGCATTCTGGTCCATGCGCGCATAAAGCACCGCCAGCATTCCCACCGAATAGGCCATAGCCGCCCCGCGAAACGGGTCATTGCTGACAAATTCATCCTGAATGCCGACAAAGGCCTTGGTCATCATATTCTGCGCCAGGGGCTTGGTAACGCTGGCCAGAACCGGCGCAAGGGGCAGGGGGGCGGGCAGATCGACCGGCACGGAAACCTGCCAGCCGGCAGCGCCAAGCGAAAGGTCGAGCAAATAAACCGTGTTGGCCGGCACGAAAATGGCGCTGTTGGGGCCAAACCCGTGCTGGGCACCGTCTATCATGATGCGCCCGCCGCCGCGGTTCACCCAAATCAACTGATGGCTGCTGTCATGGCGCGGGCTTTGCACGCGTGTGCCACCCATCGGCCCCACGCCCGCCAGTGCGAGCGAGCGCACACGCCCCCCGCATTCATTCAAATCGAGCTTCTCAACAGTATCCATTGGCGCGCCATATGATCGAAACCAACAAGAAATGCCAAGTTTCTAGCACTAAATCAACAATTATTGCGCGGCAATCATTTCCAGCGCGGCTTTGCGCTCGGCCCCTGTCGTATAGGCAAGCTGCGGCCAGTGGCCCAAACGGTTACGAAACCAGCTGCGCTGGCGCTTGGCATATTGCCGGCTGGCAAGCTTAGCTGCGGATACGGCGGCGGGAAGGTCGCGCTTGCCTTCAAGCACCTCAACCAATTCTGCCGCCCCGATGGCCCGGCTCGACGGCAAGGCGGGGTTCCAGCCGCGCACTACGGCGGCGCGCACTTCCTCCATTGCACCCTGGGCGAGCATCTGGTCAAAGCGCCGGGAAATTCGCGCATCAAGCACCGATGTTTCAACGTTGATAACATAGGTATTACAGGCGGTTATCGGCAGAAGCGGAGGTGACGCATCTGCCTGCCACGCGGCCAGCCCCTTGCCGGTTGCCGCCAGCACCTCCCAGGCGCGTTGCAGGCGCATCGGGTTGTTCGCATCAAGCCGCGCAAGGCTGCCGGGGTCGGATTTTTGCAGAATTTCAACAAAGCCGGCGGCACCGAGTGTTTCGCGCAAATCATTGCCACGGCGGCGCACATCATCCGGCACGGGCGGAATATCGGCCAAGCCATCGGTGAGTGCCGAGAAATACAAGCCCGTGCCGCCGACGATGATCGGCCTTTGCGCCGGTTCCTGCAAAAACGGCGCCACGTCACGCAGCCATGCGCCCACGGAATAGGGGACATCATGCGCGACATGGCCATAAAGCGCATGGGGCGCTGTGGCCAGATCGGCGGCATCGGGGCGCGCGGATAGCAATTGCCAGCAGTCATACACCTGCAGCGCATCGGCGTTGATGATGACCCCATCAAGCCTGTCCGCCAGTTCAAGCGCCAGCGCCGATTTGCCCGACGCCGTGGCACCTGCAAGCAAAATGGGCTTCTTTTCAGGCATTTACGCGCCTGTGCTGTAGATTTTCACTTCGTAAAGCGCCGCACCCGTTGCATCGTTGATCGCCCGTTTCAGCGCGGCGCGCTGGTCGTTGACCTTGTAAACCGAACGGGCGCGGGCCACAAAACCTGCGTCAAAATTGCCAGCCGCCTCGTCGGCGCGCAGCGCGTCTTCCACATCCCACAGGGTTGCATTTACCCTGCGCAACTGGTCGGGCAGGGTGCCAAGGTCGATTTGCGCAATTGGCGCAAGCGCCTGTTTCAACCCTTCAATTTCAGCCGATATCACCCTGGAATCGCTTATGTTTTTGCACTTGGCCGCCTTGAGTTCCAGTATGCTCAGCCGGTCATGGACCTCGCCCCATGAAATTTCGATGCGCGGCAGGTCAGGCATTTTGCAGTCTTTCTTTCACATGATCCATCAGCATATCAACCGAGGCGGCCCAATCATCGGGCGCGGGCTGGCGGATGATTTTGGTATTGGCATACCAGATGCTGCGGTCGATCGGCGGAAATGTCCAGCGCCAATCGGGGTAGCATTTGGCCAGCAGCACCCCGGGCAGGCCAAGCGCGCCGATCAGATGCGCCACCGAAGTATCAATCGTCACGATCAGATCAAGGCAGCTTGCTGCGGCGGCCGTGTCGATATAGGCATCCGGCCCGCTGTCAAGGTCTTCAAAAACCTCGATTATCTCATGCCGGGGCAGGGCGGCGATCTGCTCGATTCCCGTGCCCTTTTGCAAGGAAATCAGCCGCACGCCCTCAAGCTCGGCCAGGCGCGCCAGATGGTGCAGTGGAATCGAGCGGCCATAATCTATTGCCGCTTGCGCATTGCCCTGCCAGACGATGCCGATCTTGAAGCCGCCCGCGCCAATGCGCTTGCGCCAGCGTTCCAATGCTGCGGGTTCGGCGGTCAGATATGGGGCCGGGTCGATCGTTTTGACACCCAGAAGATGCGGCAGATCCATCAGCGGCACAACATAATCCGGGCAGCGGCTGCTCAAATCCATATCGAAGATTTCAACCCCGGACAGCCCAAGCGCCGACACGATCCGCTTCAGTTTCGGATGAACCAAATAGCCCAGATAGTCGGACATTCCAACCATATGCGGCAGATAGCGGCAGAACTGGAGAATGTCGCCAAAGCCCTGTTCGCCAAACACGACGATATTCTTGCCGCGCGCATCGTTCAGATCGCCCAGAAAGGGCACATCGAGCGCGGGCAGGGGGTTTGGTGGTTTTTCACGTTGGTAGAGCCTGAAAAACATCTCGCCAATATCGCCAGCCGCAATCGCGCGGCGCTGGAGCAGGAAATGCGGCGGGGCCTTCAGGGGTGAAATTGCATTGGCCTTGTCTAGCGCGGCCTGTGCGCGGTCATAAGCGCCGATTTCGGTTTCTATCCGCGCGGTCAGCGACAGGCCGACCGTGCTGTCGGGCACACGCGCCTGCAATTTTTCGGCAAAGTCAAAGGCCTCAGCAATCTCGCCCTTGCACATGGCCAGATGCCCAAGGGCCAATAGCGCGTCTGGCCCGTGTTCATCGCTTTTTACAAGCGCAAGATAACCAGCGCGCGCGGCGTCATACTGGCCACGACGCGAAAGCGTTTCGGCATATTGAAGCTGCAATTTCGGGCTGGATTGGCGCAAGGGCGAGCGCGACAGCGCCTGCTGGGCAACATCGGTCGCGTTGCGCGACGCTGCGCGGGCAAGCAGATCTTCCAGTACTTCGGCATCACTGATCGGCAGCGATGCCGCCAACATCAGATAACGGGTCGCGAGCGGCGTGCGGTTTTCATCCAACGCGGTTTGCGATTGCGCAATAAACGTGCGGGCTTGTTGGTTTACGTCCATAGACCCTCAAAAAAACGGCCCGCAATACGGGCCGTTTGTTTGAACGATAATTCATTCTGACTTAGTTTGGCACCGACGATGCCTGAATTGACGAATTGCTATCATCGCCGCCAGTCAGTGTCAGCGCCAGAATGGCGATGATTGCCAGCGGAATCAGCCAGCCGCCGGAGCCGTTGCGCATTGGCTCTTCAACCATTGTAACTTCGGGGGCGACATAAACGGCGGAACCGGCGCTGGCGGCGGTGGCCATTGCAGCGGCTGCTGCGGGTGCAAGAATGAGTGAACGCATGGAATTTCCTTTATACTGCTCTAGCTCACAGACAGGGTAGCGCGAAAAAGCTGATTTCGTCAACGCTTCGTTATGCTACAGGCACCAAACAGCCCATTGGCAGCGGCATTGTGCAGATTACGGGCATTTTCGGTTCAATCTTGCGGCAATTGGCCCTAAGACTGGTCCGGCCAATAGTTCGAGGATCGCATGTCACACGCCCCACGCCCGACCCTGGCTGCCGCGCGCAGCATCATTCTGGAAACGTTGAAACAAACCTCTGATGCGCTTGGCAAAGATGTCACGCGGGCGCGCGGCGGCCTGAACCAAACGCTGTGGCACGCACAGCAGGCGCTGGGGCTTGTGCCGCATTATTTTTCAGCCGCCGGGCAAGATATGTTGCTGGCGTCCCACATTTTCCCGCAGCAGCGTGGCGGCACGTTTGTCGACATTGGCTGCGGTGACGGAGCTACGGCATCTAACAGCTTTTATTTGGAGGTTTTTCGCCAATGGTCCGGCCTGCTTGTCGATGCGCGCGAAGCAGCGGTTCTGGCTGCTAAAGACTGTCGGCGCAGCACGGTTGTGCAAGCCGTTATAGGTGCTGCGGGGCAGGAGGGGGAATTTGTTTCGGCAAGCTCCAGCGCCGGCCACGCCTATGGACTGGCTGAAATACTGGATAAAGACTGGCTTGCAAGCCTTTGTTCGCAAACCGATTATTCGGAAACGCGCGAGTTGGTAACGACCCGGTCCATCAATGATGTGCTTTCCGAACACCAGATCGGCGCGATCGACTTTTTGGCGGTCAATCTTGCGGGTGGTGAAGTTGCGCTGGTCAATGATCTGGATTTTGCCAAATACCAGATCCGCGCCGCCAGCATTGAAAACGCGCGCGGCGATGATGCGTTAAGCCAGGCGATGGAGTCCAAGGGCTACGCCTTGGTCGACTATTTTGGCACGGCCGAAGTGTTTGTCGACCCGGATACACAGGCAAAACTGGTGGAATTGATGAATGATGTATGAAGTCTGCGCACGGTATCGTCAGGCTTTATTAACATAATATTGATTATGCGTTAATGACATGGCCGCGAAATGGGTGCGGCCCTGCTGCCCTTCAACCTATTTTCGGCGTCAGATATTGAATTCCGGCCATATGCGGATTAGGTCTGCATACGTGCATTCACGGCGCAACCGCGCCCCCAACCGGCCCGAACATGAAATCCACCGCCACCTATTTGAAATGGCCGATAATTATAACAATCATTGGCCTGGTTCTGAGTTTCTGGCTTGGCTATCGCACGCTTGGCGGCATTAGTGGCGGATTGTCCTTCCTGTTCATCGGCGCGGTTCTGGCGGTGCTGGAAATTTCGCTGTCCTTTGACAATGCGATCGTCAACGCCTCAAAGCTGAAGGACATGACACCCGCCTGGCAACGCCGCTTTCTGACCTGGGGCATTCTGATTGCCGTCTTTGGGATGCGCATAATCTTTCCGCTGGCGATTGTGGTCGTCGCTGCCGAGATTACCCCCTGGGCCGCGCTTGACCTGGCGCTGCGCGACCCGGTTGAATATGGCCGCATCATGAGTGATGCACATATTTCAATTTCGGCCTTTGGCGGCACATTTCTGATGATGGTCGCCCTCACCTTCTTCTTTGACCAGCAAAAAGAGGTCGACTGGATCAAGGCGCTTGAATGCCGCATACGCCGCTGGGCCTCGGTGCGGGGCTTGGAAATCGGGCTGGTGCTGGCGCTGGTCTTGACCTTCTCCGCCATTCTGCCCGACGAGGAATCGGCCAGCTTCCTGTTTGCGGCAATCGGCGGCATGGTCACCTTTCTGGCGGTCGAATTGCTCAGCAATATCCTCGATCGCGAATCCAGATCGGCCGACCTTGCGCGTGGCGGGTTTGGGGCGTTTCTTTACCTCGAAGTGCTTGATGCCAGTTTTTCCTTTGACGGGGTGATCGGGGCCTTTGCGCTGACCAACAATCTGCTGTTGATTGCAATCGGCCTTGGCATTGGCGCATTCTATGTGCGCGGGATGACAATTTTAATGGTCGAGCGCGGCACGCTGACCGAGTTTCGCTACCTGGAACATGGCGCGTTTTACTCGATTCTGGCGCTGTCGATCGTGATGTATGTCGAATCCGTTGCGCATGTGCCAGAGGTGTTTACCGGGCTTGTGGGGGCTTCGCTCATCCTCGTCGCGCTTTGGTCGAGCCTGCGTTACAACCGCCTGAACCCCGCGCAAAACCCGGCCGGCGAATAACTACAGCGTTGCGAACTGGTTTTTCTGCCGTTCGGTCCAGCGCACGGTCAGCGTAAACCCATCCTCATCCTGCGCTTCGTCTTGCACGAGTTTGCGGCTGAAAAGCCAGGCGCGGCGCTGGCCGGCATCATAGCCAAGGGTTATGGTTTCTTCGCTGGCAACTTCGGCCAAATGGCTGTCGATCGCATCGCACAGCGCATCCATCCCCTGCCCTGTCATGGCCGACATCACCACGGTATCACCATTGCGACCGGCGGTGTTTTCAAGCGCGCTGCGCGCCTCTGCATCCAGCAAATCAACCTTGTTCCACAGTTCGACCATCCGCTCGCCCTGTTCGGGGTCGATGCCAAGATCGCGCAGAATATCCAGCACATCCTTGGCCTGTTCCTCGGTTTCCGGATGGGCAATATCGCGCACATGCACAATCAGATCGGCGTCGAGAACCTCTTCAAGGGTTGCGCGGAACGCTGCCACAAGCTGCGTGGGCAACTCAGAAACAAAACCAACCGTGTCCGACAATATCACACGCCGCCCGCCGGGCAGGTCTATGGCGCGCATCGTCGGGTCGAGCGTGGCGAAAAGCATGTCTTTGGCCAGAACGTCTGCACCGGTCATCCGGTTGAAAATGCTCGATTTTCCGGCGTTTGTATAGCCAACAAGCGCCACAATCGGGTATGGCACCTTTTTGCGCGCCGCGCGGTGCAAAGCGCGGGTTTTCACCACTTTGGAAAGCTGGGCCTTGATGCGGATGATCTGGTCATCAATCGCGCGGCGGTCGCTTTCAAGCTGGGTTTCGCCCGGCCCGCCCACGGTGCCGGATGCCCCGCGCTGGCGTTCAAGGTGGGTCCAGCTGCGCACAAGGCGCGAGCGTTGATAGGTGAGCTGCGCCAGATCGACCTGCAAAACACCTTCGCGGGTTGCGGCACGATCGGCAAAAATTTCCAGAATCAGCCCGGTCCGGTCCAGAACCTTGACCTGCCAGACGCGTTCGAGATTGCGCTGTTGAACGGGCGAAAGTGGCGCGTCAACAATGACAAGTTCCACCTCTTCGGCCTCGAAACGGGCTTTAAGCTCGTCTATCTTGCCCGAGCCGATCAGCGTGCCGGCCACGCGCTTGGCCATTGGCACGGTGGCGCTGTCCACAATTTCCAGGCGCAGCGCACGTGCCAGCCCCTCGGCTTCGGCCAAGGCATGTTTGGGCAGACGGCGCGCGGTGCTGCGCGCCATATGCGGGTGAATAACGGCAGTGCGTGTGGTGGTTTCGGCCAATTACTGGCTGTCCTCGCCATCATAAAGCACAACCGGCTGGCTGGGCATTACGGTGGAAATTGCGTGTTTATACACAAGTTGCGCCGCCCCGTCGCGGCGCAGCAAAACACAGAAATTGTCAAACCAGGTAATGACACCTTGCAGCTTGACCCCGTTCACCAGAAATATCGTCACCGGGTTCTTGGCCTTGCGCACATTGTTGAGAAAGGCGTCTTGCAGGTTTTGCTTGTCGTTTGCCATGATCAGGCCTTTGAGTTTTATGGCGCACCCCTGAGGCGCGCTTGTTGTTTTGTCTATAATGGGCAGAGTTGGGGTTAATTTCTAGCCCCTTTCGCCAACAATCGTGTTATCGCTATCTGCGCCAGAAATCCGGGTTGAACATGGCGATCACCGCCAGAAGCTCCAGCCGCCCCAAAACCATTGCCGCGGCCAATATTCCCAGCCCGGTCGAACTGAGTTCGCTATAGGTTGCGCTATGGTCGGTTATCGTGGAGATGACCGGCCCGGTATTGGTCAGCGCGGCGATGGCCAGTGTCACCGATTCCTCAAATCTGGGCCCGGTCAGCGAAAGTGCCATTGCGATCAGCGCAATCGACATGGCGAAAAGCATCAGAAATATCCAGGCAATATAGGCCCCCTCGCGGCGCACACGGCGGGTAATAATGCCCGAACGGCCAATGGAATTGGCGTAAACCAGCCGCTCCAGCTCGCGCGTGCTGTGTTTGAACAGCGCAAAAACCCGCAACAGTTTGACCCCGCCTGCCGTGGTTGCCACGCCCCCGCCGATAACCGCCAGCCCCAGAAAGATGATTTCGGGCGAATTGAGCCCCGACCAGCTTTGCGCCGCCCCCCAGTCGCGGCTCTCAAACCCGGTGGTTGTAAGGTAAGAGAGTGTTGTAAATACCGTGCCCCAGATTGAATTGAGCATGTTGGAATAGTCGGTTTGCTGGCCCTCGGCCAAAGCAGCAAACCAATGGCGCAGAAACAACGCAACCGTCATGCCGACCACGATCATGCCGGCGAGCCGCAGTTCAGGGTCGCGGCGGATCCATGTGCGCCACCCGCGGTCTTGCCAGATCAGGATAAGGCGCGCATTGATCGCAATGAGCAGGAACACCGCCATTATCACCTCGCCCATGCGGCCCGAAGTGCCCCCCGAAAGCCCGCCCACAGGCGAGATGCCGCTTGTCGAGATGATCGACATGCCATGCGCAAAGGCGATATACACCCGCTCGCCCGCCACAACCAGGCCCAGCACCAACAGCGCGGTCATGCCCAGATATGCGGGCGCAATCACCCGCACAAGGCGGATAATCCGGTCAGACCCGTCGCCATGCGCATCTTGCGGCAGGTTCAGCGCCCGCGCCGAATCCTGAACCATCGAGCGGATTTCAAAGCCGCCAAGGTTCAGCGGCTGCATAACCGCAAACCCGGCCAGCAAAATCAGAAAACCGCCAAACCAGCCCACGGTCGCGCGCCATAAATGCACCGATTCGGGCAGTTCAAAAGGCGCGTCAAACAGGCTGGCACCGGTGGTTGTTATGCTCGACAGCATTTCAAACCAGGCCTTGAACCAGCTCAGATCATCGATCAACAGCACCAGCGGCAGGGCCAGAATGGCCGGAAGCACGGTAAAGGCCAGCAGCAAGGCCGTCAGATGGCTGCGCACGGGATTGCGGGTTTTGCGGTTCATCATCGCAAGGCCGACCAGCGTGGCCATTGCGCAGATCAGCAGGCCCGACTGAAAGAAGATGCGCGCATGATGCCATTCTTCATTGCGCAGGCTTTGGGCGGCCGGAATGAGCATGGCCGCCCCGCCAGCCATTGTGAGCAGCACAAAAAGTGGATATTGGCGCAGATGGGCGAGCATCAGAAAAAGTCCATGCTGACCTGCAAAAGCTGTTCAACCTTTGGCACTTCGGCGGTAAGCGCGAAAATCACCAGGACATCGCCCTCGTCAATGCGGGTATCGCCGCGCGGCAGGTGCAAAACCTCGCCCTTGCGCACCGCCCCCACGATCGAGCCTTCGGGCCAGGCAATATCGCGCACGAATTTGCCTGTAATGGACGAGGCCGACATGACCTGGGCCTCGATCACCTCGGCCTCGGCATCGCCAATCGAATAGACGGCGCGCACCCGCCCATGCCGGATATGGCGCAGAATGGACGATACGGTGGTGGCGCGGGGGTTGATGAAGGCATCAATCCCCAAAGGTGCCATCAGGCTGGTCATGGACGGGTCGTTGATCAGCGCAATGACCAGGGGGCAGCCGCTGGCCTTGGCGCGCGCACAGGCCAGCAGGTTGACCTTGTCATCATCTGTTACGGCAAGCATGGCATCGGCGGTGGCGATATTGGCCTCGGCCATGATGCCCGCATCGAGCCCGTCGCCGTTCAGCACAATCGTGCGCTCCAGCGCGTCGGCCGCGGTTTCAGCGCGCGCCCTGTCGCGCTCGATGATCTTGCAGCGCACGCGCCGCTCGCCGCTTTCCAGTTGCCGCGCAATATCCAGCCCGACATTGCCCGCCCCGACAATCACCACGCGCTCGGCCTTTTTTTGTGGCTTGCCGAAAATTTCCAATGTGCGGTTCACGTCTTCCTTTGCCGCGAAAACATAGGTTTGGTCGCCCACATAAAGCTGGTCATCGGGCAGCGGCACAAACAGCTTGCCCGCACGGCGCACGCCCACAACCACGGCGCGCAGGGTTGAAAACAGCTCCGAGAGCTGGCGCAAGGGCGTGTTGATCACCGCGCAATCTTCGGCCAGCGTAATGCCCAAAAGCTGCGCCTGCCCGTCGACAAAACTTTCCGTATCAAAGGCCGATGGCATTCGCAGGCGCCGCAAGGCCGCTTCGGCCACCTCTTTTTCAGGGCTGATGACCACATCAATCGGCAGATGGTCGCGGCGGTAAATATCGGAATACATCGTATCGAGATAGGATTGCGCGCGCAGGCGGGCAATTTTGCGTGGCACGGAAAACACCGAATGCGCCACCTGACAGGTGACCATATTCACCTCGTCGGAATGGGTGGCGGCCACGATCATATCGCAATCGCGCGCACCGGCCCTGTCCAGAATATGCGGATGCGAGGCAAAGCCGGCAATGCCGCTGACATCAAGCGATTCCGTAATCCGCCGGATCAGCGCCGCGTTGTTGTCCACAACAGTAACATCGTTCTTTTCGGTCGAAAGATGGCGGGCAATCTGCCAGCCCACCTGCCCTGCCCCGCATACGATAACCTTCATCACATACTCCTGGCCATTGGCCCAATTCGCCTAGTCTTGCTCGCCCGTCAGCTCGGCCCCCTGGCTGACCGACCCGATATTGAGCGATTTCATCTTGCGGTGCAGGGCCGAACGCTCCATGCCCACAAATGTTGATGTGCGCGAGATATTGCCGTTGAAGCGGTTGATCTGCGTAATCAGATATTCACGCTCGAACACCTCACGCGCTTCGCGCAATGGCATGGATGTAAGCTCCAGTCCAAGCCGCATCCGGCTGTCACCCTCATCGGCGCCGGCAGAATCCTTGGGAAGCTCGCGCACCGATATCGGCCCGGATTCGGGGCCAAGAATTAGAATGCGCTCGATCGTGTTGCGCAATTGCCGGATATTGCCGGGCCAGGGCATGAGTTGCAACTGGGTCTGCGCCTCGGACGAGAATTCGCGGGCCGGCAGGCCCTGTTCGGCATTCAGCAAGCGCACAAAATGCGCGCAAAGCAGCTCAATATCGTCGCGCCGCGCCTCAAGCGACGGCACCTCGATGGGCACAACATTCAGCCGGTGGAACAGGTCTTCGCGAAACGCGCCTTTGGCAATTTCGCTTGGCAGATTGCGGCTGGTGGCGGAAATCACCCGCACATCGACGCGCACCGTGTCGCTGCCGCCCGCGCGCTGAAAGCTCTGGTCGACCAGCACGCGCAGAATTTTGCTTTGCGTGCCGGCGGGCATGTCGGCGACCTCGTCAAAAAACAGCACACCACCATGCGCGCGCTCGAACAGGCCGGGCTGGTGGCCACGCGCCTCGCTTTCCGACCCAAACAGCACCTCTTCCATCCGCTCTGGTGCAATCGAGGCCGAATTGACCGTCACAAACGGCGCATGTGCGCGCTCGGAATGGGCATGAATATAGCGCGCCGCCACCTCTTTACCCGCCCCGGAAGGCCCTGAAAGCATAACCCGGCTGTTGGACCGCGTCACCTTGTCGAGCTGCGATTTGAGCGTGCGCAGCACGGCAGAGTCACCGATCATTTCGCTGGGGGCCATATCGCCGCGGCGCAGGGTTTCGTTTTCGCGCCGCAGGCGCGACGCTTCCAGCCCGCGCGCGATCACTACAAGAAGCTGGTCGATATTGAAGGGCTTTTCGATGAAGTCATAAGCACCCTGCTTGACCGCCGCGACAGCAATTTCAATATTGCCATGACCGGAAATGATGATCACCGGAATGGCCGGGTTGTCGCGCTTGGTCTGTTTGAGAATGTCGATTCCATCCATCTTGGAATCTTTCAGCCAGATATCCAGAATGATCAGGTCGGGCGCGGCGGCATTGATTTCGGCAAAGGCGCTGTCACCATCCCAGCCAAGGCGCACCTCATGCCCCTCGTCGCGCAGGATATCGGCGATCAGCTCGCGAATATCCGCCTCGTCATCGACCACAAGAATGTTACCCATCTATTTATCCTCAACCGTCAATTCTGAAGCCGCATCGGGCGGCAAGGGCAACACGATGCAGGCCTCTGCCCCGTGCGGGGCACCTTCGGCAAATGCGGGCGCCTGGCGCAGTTCCAACGTTCCGTGATGGTCTTCGATGATCTTGCGCACAATCGACAGCCCAAGCCCCGTGCCCTTATCGCGCGTTGTGACATAAGGTTCAAACAGGCGCGCTGTGTCTTTTGGCAGGCCGATGCCATTGTCCTGAATGCAGATCTCCAGCCGCGCGGGGCTGACCCTGACAATGACACGCAGTTCGGGTTCAAAACTTTCAGCGCCTGATTCAACTTTAGTATCAATCGCTTCGGCGGCATTCTTCAACAAATTGGTTAGCGCCTGACTCATCTGTGTGCCATCAAGCACCGCGCGCACCGGATGGGCGGGAATATCGGTTTTTATCGTCAGTTCCGGGCGGGCTGATTGCTGCAACAGCACCGCCCCGCGCAAAAGCTCGATCACATCCAGCGGTTTGGGCTCGGGGGCGGGCATCCGGGCGAATTTGGAAAACTCGTCAACAATACGTCGCAAGTCATTGGTTTGGCGCACGATGACATCGGCATATTGGTCCAGACTATCGCGCTCGCTGCCCACCAGCGGCCCGAATTTGCGCTTCAGCCGCTCGGCCGAAAGCTGGATGGGCGTCAGCGGGTTCTTGATTTCATGGGCAATGCGGCGCGCCACATCGCCCCAGGCAGCCATGCGCTGCGCGCTGACAAGGTCGGTCACATCGTCAAAGGTTACGACATAGCCTTCCAGATCGCCGCCAACGCCGCGCCGCGCGCTCATCCGCACCAGCAGGTTTTCGTTGATGCGCGTGCGCGAAACATGGATGGCGCCCTGCACAACCTCATGCGTGGGCTGTTTGACGCGGGTAAAAAGCGGCGAGAATTCGGGCACGATATCGGCCAGCATCTGGCCAACGCCCTGCCCTTCGGCCAGTTCCAGCATCGATTCTGCCGACAGGTTGATGATTTCGATCCGCCCTTCAGGGTTAAGCCCGATAACCCCGGCGGTAACGCTGCCAAGCACCGAATCAAACAGCCGGCGGCGGCTTTCGGTTTCTTCATTCACGGCCATCAGCGCATCGCGCTGGCCGCGCACCTGCTTGGTCATTCGGTTGAATGTGCGCGCCAGTGTGGCGATTTCGTCATCATCATCGCCTTCAGCCACGCTGACATCCAGGTCACCCTCGCCCACGCGCTGGGCCGCATGGGCCAGCCGGCCCACCGGGCGGGCAAGTCGTTCGGCAAACCACAGGCCAAGCAAGACCGCCGCCAGAATGACGATAATCGCAAAGCCCAGATAGATCATCGCGAATTCAAACAGCAATGTGCCGCGATCCGCTTCAAGCTGCTGGTAGAGCTTCACCGTTTCGCGCGTTTCATCGAGCAGCGCAAGGATTTTGCCATCGACATCGCGGGTCACATACAGGTAACGGTCGGGAAAGCCATCCAGCGATACAAGCGCGCGATATTCGCTATTGGTCATATCTTCGATGATGACCATTTCACCGTTCAGCGCGGCGGTGATTTGCGCAGCATCGGGCGGTTCATAGTCAAACCGGTAAGAGTTTTCGCCGCGCACGACCAGTTCGGCCAGACCGTCAATGATGAACGCCTCTTGCAGAACATTCTGCATGGCCCCCTGCCCGCGCGCCAGAATATCGCGCAGCAAGGCATCATTGATCAGCGGAAAGTTGTTGCGCTGGCTCTCGATGTAAACCGCCAGGGTCTCGGCATCAAATTTCAGGGTTTCGCGGTGTTCGGCCTCATAGGCCTGCGCGGCGGTCAGCGAGTTTGAGACCACGTTGCGCACACGGTTGGAAAACCAGCCCTCGACCCCGAAATTCACGATCAAGGTTGAAAAGATGGCGACAAGCACGGTTGGCGCCAGCGCCATAAGGGTGAAGACGCGGGTCAGCCGGAAATGCAGCCGTGAACCGGCCGAGCGGCTGCGCCGTGCGGCAATGGTGCGCGCAAGCCGGCGCGCGACAATCGCCATCAGCAGCAGAATGTAGATGATGTCGAGCAAGCCGACGATCGACAAAAGCTGGTTTGCCCGTGTGGTGGTGGCCAGGCCCAGAACGGCGGCCGTGGCAATGGCCAGAACCGGCGCGGTTAGCACCAGGGCGATGGTCAGCATTGTTTGCACATGGCGCTGGCGGCGCCAGCGATCCAACCGGATCAGCCGGGATGTCAGGATATTTTGTTGCACTTGCGCTACAGGTTTGCCCGATGATTCCAAAACTGTGGCAAGTTTACATCAACCGTTTCCCACGCGACACCTGAATATCCAGACCGGCGATTTTTGACCGAAGCGTGTTTCGGTTGATGCCAAGCAGCTTGGCGGCGCGAAGCTGATTGCCCCGCGTGGCCTGCAAAGTCAGCGCGATCAGCGGCAATTCCACCTCGTGCAAAATCCGCTCATACAACCCGTCAGGGGGCAGATCGTCGCCGTGAATGGCGAAATAGCGTTTCAGATGCGCCTCGACCGCGGCCCCAAGCCTGTGGCTTTGCGCGGGCTGTTCGGTGGTGGCGCTTGGTCGGGCCGAAAGCTCGGTGCTGACCAGGGATGCCGAAATCGCATCTTCGGGCGCCAGAATCGTCAGCCGCTGCACAAGGTTTTCAAGCTCGCGCACATTGCCGGGCCAGGGCTGACGCTTCAGCACATCCAGCGCTTCGGTGGCAATGGTTTTGCGCGGCAGTCCCTGCGCCTGGGCCTGCACAAGAAAGTGGCGCACAAGGTCGGGAATATCTTCCAGCCGTTCGGCAAGCCGCGGCAGGCGGATCGGCACGACGTTGAGCCGGTAGAACAGGTCTTCGCGGAAACGGCCTTCGTTCACAAGGTTGCGCAAATCCTGATGGGTTGCGGCGATCAGGCGCACATCGGCGCGGGCCTTGGCGCCAAACTCGCTTTCCTGCAACACGCGCAGCAGGCGGGTTTGCGCCTCGGGCGGCATATCGCCCACCTCGTCCAGAAACAGCGTGCCGCCATCGGCCTCGGCAAAGCGGCCCTGCATCGCGCCCCTGCCAAACAGCTCCGTCTCGACCTCGATCGCGGGAATCGCGGCCATGTTCATTGCCATGAAGGGTGCGGCGCGGCGTGGGCCGAAATCGTGCAACGCGCGGGCCACAAGCTCTTTGCCGGTGCCGGATGCACCGGTGATCATCACGCCAAGGTCGGTGTTCATCAGCCGCGCCATGATGCGGTAAACTTCCTGCATGGCGGCGCTGCGCCCGATCAGCGGCAGGCGTTCTTCGGCTGGCGGCGGGGCTTCGGGCACGGCGCGGCGCTGCGCCCCGCGCGATTGCTGCAAGGCCTTGTTCACCAGCGCCAGCAGGGCCGACAAATCGAACGGTTTTGGCACATAATCAAACGCGCCCGCCTCGCTGGCGCGAATGGCGGTCATCACCGTGTTTTGCGCCGACATGACGATCACCGGCAGGTCGGGGCGTTTTTTGCGAATGGTGGGCAGAATTTCCAGCGCATCGCCATCGGGCATCATCACATCGGAGACGACGACATCGCCCTCGCCCTCTTCCACCCAGCGAAACAGGGTTGAAACCGTGCCGGTTGTGCGCACGCGGCAGCCCGCGCGGGTCAGCGCCTGGCTGAGAACGGTGCGCAAGCTGCGGTCATCATCGGCGACGATTACGGTGCCATCCATTATTTCACCCCATCCTTGCCGCGCCAAACCGGCAGAAGTATAAGAAATTTCGTGCCCTCGGGCGATGTGACACATTCCACCACCCCACCATGTTCGGCGATGATCTTGGACACGAGCGACAGGCCAAGTCCGGTTCCATTGGCCTTGGTCGTCACGAATGCATCAAAAATATCGTCGCGCAGATCGTCGGGAATGCCGGGGCCGGTATCGGCGATGGTAAGCTCGATCGGCAGGCTTTCGCGCCGCCCGCCGGGCAAGGCCAGCTTGACACCGGGGCGGTAGGCCGTGCGCAGCGTGATCGTGCCGGGATTGTCGCCAATCGCCTCGGCGGCGTTTTTCAGCAGGTTCTGGATGACCTGAAGCAACTGGTCGGCGGCAGCGGCAACCGGCGGCAGCGAAGGGTCGTAATCTTCGACAAAGCGCAAATTGCGGGCATAACCGGCAAGCGCAGCCCGTTTGGCGCGGTCAAGCACGTCATGCACATTTACAGCGGTGCGCGTCGCTGGGCGCAAATCGCCGAAATGTTCGACCATATTCACCAGCGCGCCAATGCGCTTGGTTTCAACGTCAATCAACTCGGCCAATTCACGGTCGTCGCCCTGCAAATTCATCGCCAAAAGCTGCGCAGCGCCCGAAATGCCGGCCAAAGGGTTGCGGATTTCATGGCCCAGCATCGCCGCCATAGCGGTGACAGAACGCGCCGCGGCGCGGTGTGCAAGCGAGCGGTCCATCTTGTCGGCCATGCCGCGCGGGTGAATCTGCACCAGCAAATCGCCGCTATCATTCAGCCAGGCGGCCTGCACATTGCTTAAGGCGCGGCTGCGGTCGGCCCATGTCACCTCGACATCATAGCGCACAACCGAAAGCGCGCCGCGCCGCGCCTGCCCCAGCACATCGGCGAGCGCCGAGCTTTCGCCGACGAATTCGGTCAGCACATGGCCTTCGATCTGGCGCAGCGACATTTGCGCGAAATGCTCGGCAGCGTTGTTGGCGGCGATGATCGTATCCTGCGCATCCAGCACAAAGGCCGGGCTTGGCATGGCGCCCCAGATGGCCTCGTAATCGAGCGCGCTCATGCGGCCAGGCTTTGGGTTGGGGTAAGCGCGCGCAGCACATCATCGGGGCAATTCATGCGGAAGATGGCGGCGCGCAACGCATCGGCCCCGGCGATCCGTTCCAGATACCAGCCCAGATGTTTTCGCGCCACGCGCAGACCCAGATCATCGCCGTAAAAGGCCAGAATGGCGCGGTAATGCGCGCGGATAAGCGCAAAACGCGCCTCGGTGCCGGGCGCTTCGGGCACGGGCTGGCCCGCAAGGGCGGCGGCGATTTGCGCCAGCAGCCAGGGCTGGCCCTGCGCACCGCGCCCCACCATAACCCCATCGGCACCCGATTGCGCCAGAGCGGCGCGCGCGCTGGCCAGATCGGTGATATCGCCATTCACAACCACTGGAATATCAACCGCCGCCTTCACCCGCGCCACCGCGCGCCAATCCGCATGACCTTTGTAAAACTGGCAGCGCGTGCGGCCATGCACGGTGATCATGCGCACGCCAGCATCTTGCGCCATGCGGGCAATTTCCGGTGCGTTCAGGCTGGCATCATCCCAGCCAAGCCGCATTTTCAGCGTTACCGGCACATGCGTGGCGCCTATAACGGCGGCCACCAGCTTCATGGCATGGTCGGGTGCGCGCATCAGCGCCGCGCCCGAATAGCCGTTTACAACCTTCTTGGCGGGGCAGCCCATATTGATGTCGATAATCCGCGCGCCTTCGCCTGTCAGCATCCGCGCGGCTTCGGCCATCGGCGCGGCCTCGCAGCCTGCAAGCTGCACGGCGGTTTGTGCCTGGCCCAACCCAAGGTCGGCACGGGCGCGTGCCTCTGGCTTGCCATGCAGCATTTCATGGCTGGCCACCATTTCCGAAACCACAAGCCCGGCCCCGAAACCGGCGACAAGGTTGCGGAACGGCGCATCGGTAATGCCCGCCATTGGCGCCAGTAGAACGGGCGCCTCAATCCCCAAATCTGCCAGTTTTTTTGACATTGCCTAATTCCTGTGCAGATAGTTCCCTAGCCCATTGGAACGCGGCGGGCAAGCATATCGCGCGCGCGTTTTTGCCAATTGCCCTGATCGCCCCTTTTGGCTAAGCACGGCCCATGCAAAAGACGCGCAAAACCGCCGGGTTGATTGTGGCTGCCGGCACGGGCCGGCGGGCCGGTGGCGGGCTACCAAAACAGTTCCGGATGCTTGGCGGTGAAATGGTGCTGCAACGCGCCGCGCGTGCCATGCTGGCCTTTGAAGGGCTGGAGGTTCTGCAAGTGGTTGCCGCCCCGGAATGGCTGGAAAAAACCGATGAAGCGCTGGCAATTCTGGGCGATACACGCATCCTGCCGGGTGTTGCGGGTGGCGACACACGGCAAGAATCGGTTCTTGCAGGGCTTGAAGCCCTGACCGCCCAAACGCCGGATCTGGTTCTGATTCACGACGCGGCGCGGCCCTTTCTGAAAACCGAAACCATCGCGCATGTTGTAAAAGCACTTGAAACCGCCCCCGGTGCCGTGCCGTGCCTGCCATTGGTCGATGCGCTTTGGCATGGTGGCGCGGCAGGGCTGAGCAGCCCGCAACCGCGCGAAAACCTGTTTCGGGCGCAAACACCGCAGGGTTTTCAATTTGCCGCCATTCTGGTCGCGCATCGCAAGGCCGCACCCGGAATGCTGGATGACGCTGCCATTGCCCGCGCGGCGGGCCTGCAAGTTGCCCTGGTGCCGGGCGATGCGCAGAATATCAAACTGACCCTGCCCGAGGATTTTGCGGCATTACAGGAGCGTTTCATGGATATTCGCTGCGGCAACGGCTTTGACGTTCATGCGTTTTGCGCGGGCACGCATGTTACCCTTTGCGGGCTGCGGCTGGCGCATGATCGGGCGCTGGCCGGACATTCCGATGCCGATGTCGGGCTCCACGCCCTTACCGATGCAATTTTCGGGGCGCTGGCCGAGGGCGATATCGGCCAATGGTTCCCGCCAAGTGATGCCCGGTGGAAGGGTGCTGCCAGCGATATTTTTCTGCGCAAGGCGGTGGAGCGCGCGCGGATCCGCGGATTTGCCATCACGCATTTAGACTGCACGCTGATCTGCGAAGCGCCCAAAATCGGCCCCCATGCGCCCAAAATGCGCGCCAGAGTGGCCGAAATTTGCGGGCTGGATATTGACCGCGTGTCGATCAAGGCCACAACAAGCGAAAAGCTCGGCTTTACGGGCCGCGAGGAAGGAATTGCCGCAATGGCCACAGCAACCCTGGTGGCGCAATGATTGCGCGCGCCATCGCAACGCTGGGTGGCGTGGGCTATCTGCGCCCTGCCCCCGGCACCTGGGGCTCTGCGGCATCGCTGCCGCTGGCCTATCTGCTGCACATCCTTGGCGGGCCCTGGGCGCTGGTGGCCGGGCTTGGCTTGGCCTGCGCGCTTGGCTGGTGGGCCACTTGGGTTGAAACGCGCGACAGCGAAAACCACGACCCCAGCGAAATTGTCATCGACGAACTGGCCGGCCAGTGGATTGCGCTGCTGCCCGTCTCCTTCGGGGCGGCCATTGCGGGGGCTGACATTCTGGCGCTTTACCCCGGCTGGATTGCCGCATTCCTGCTATTTCGCCTGTTCGACATTACCAAACCCTGGATAATCGGCTGGGCCGACCGGCGTGGCGATGCGCTGGGCGTGATGCTCGATGACATATTCGCCGGTGCCTTTGCCGCGCTTGGCGTGGCCGCACTCGCCGCTCTTGCGCATCTGGCATTTGTATGAGCGTTGCCGGCGAAATATTGGCCCTTGCGCGCCAAAACGGCGTGATGATTGCCACGGCAGAAAGCTGCACAGGCGGAATGGTTGCCGCAGCCCTGACCGATATTGCCGGCGCGTCAGATGTGTTCGACCGTGGCTTTGTAACCTACTCCAACGCCGCCAAAGCCGAAATGCTGGGGGTTGACCCTGCGCTGATCGCCCTGCGCGGTGCGGTAAGTTCCGAGGTCGCGGCCGCAATGGCGATGGGGGCAGTAACGGCATCGGGCGCCAGCCTTGCGGTTTCAATTACCGGCATTGCCGGGCCGGGGGGCGGAACGGCGGAAAAGCCCGAAGGGCTGGTCTGGTTCGGGCTGGCACAATCCGGCAAACCTGCACAAAGCTTTCGCAAGGAATTCGGTGCTTTGGGGCGGGATGGCGTGCGCCGTGCCGCGCGCGACTTTGCGCTTGGCCTGCTGCACGAGGCGCTTGGCGCCTAACCATCGCCGTATAGCGCGCGCGCGCGTGCTTCGAATGCGCGCACGATCCGGTGCATCGCTTCGGTAAACACAACGCCGATCAGCGTTTGCAACACCCGCGACTTGAACTCGAAATCAACGAAGAAGTCGATTTCGCAGCCACCTTCAACATCGCGAAACGCCCAGGAATTGCGCAGATATTTGAACGGCCCGTCCAGATACTCGACCAGAATCTTCTGCCCCGCCTCATCGAGCGTCACCCGGCTGCCGAATTTTTCGCGGAACAGTTTGAAGCTGATGACCAGATCAGCCTCCATCACCACGATCGCATCAATCCGCGTGGTCGCGCGGATGCGCGCCCCCGCACACCAGGGCAAAAACTCGGGGTAGCGCGCCACATCGGCCACAAGCGCATACATTTGCGCGGCCGAATAGGGCATTTTGCGGGTTTCTGAATGGGTCGTCATAGTTATCCTTTTGTCGGCCTGTTCTTTTCAATAAAGTCGGGCAGACTCAAGAGGGCTGTGCAGTGAACCATTCCAATTATGTGATCGACGAGATGATTTCCGCAAAATCCATTGCCGCGCGGGTTGAAGCACTGGCGCGGGAAATTTCCACCTATTTCGCCGATACCGACAAGCTGGTCGTGGTCGGCCTGCTGCGCGGCAGCTTCATTTTCATCGCCGATCTGGTGCGCGAACTTGACCTGCCGGTCGAGGTCGACTTCCTTGAAGCCTCATCCTACGGCAACGCCACCGAATCCAGCCGCGAAGTGCGGATTCTGAAGGATTTGCGCGGCGAGATCGAGGGGCGCGATGTGCTTGTGGTGGAAGACATCGTCGATACCGGCCACACGCTCAGCCATGTGCTGAAGCTGCTCGGCACCCGAAGCCCCGCGCGGCTGCGCACCTGCGCCCTGCTTGACAAACCCAGCCGCCGCGAAACCGATGTGACCGCCGATTGGGTGGGTTTTGCCATTCCCGACAAATTTGTCGTGGGCTATGGCATCGACTATGCACAGCGCAACCGCAACCTCGACCATATCGGCGCCGTGCGGTTCGTCGAATGAACCTGATCTGGCTATTGCGGCTGAAACGCTGGGTGCAACGCCCGCCGTCGCGCCGCCATGTCTGGCTAATCCTTGGCGTCATCGCTGCCAGCCTTGTGCTGTTCGGCATCGAATACTGGTTTGGCTGGCCGGAATGGCTGACCCCCGATTTCAGCGGCCGCGGCTCCCGCCTGCCCCAATGGCCGAACTGAACGCAGCTAAAAATTTTGTCTTTTCATCGTAATCTGGGCTTAAATGCCGCCACAACATTGGGGAGATTACTATGAAAGCGCCTTGGCATTTATGGGTTATCGGCATTGTTACCTTACTTTGGAACGCGGGCGGTGCCTATGACTATCTGATGAACCAAACCAAGAACGAAGCCTATCTGGCGATGATGACACCCGAACAGATTGCCTATTTCGAAAGCTATCCGACATGGACAGTGGCGGTGTGGGCCTTTGGCGTTTGGGGCGCGGTGCTTGGCTCGGTCCTACTGCTGTTGCGCAGCCGCTTCGCGCTGTGGAGCTTTGTCGCCTCTTTCGCAGGTATGGTTGTGAATATGGCCTACGGGCTGACGGCCGGAAACTCGGCCATGACCGGGGCAATGGGCGTGATGGGGCTGCTCTTCATCGCAGCCATTTTCGTGGTGGCGCTGTTGCTGATCTGGTATTCCAGCCGAATGCGTTCAGCGGGCGTGCTGCGCTAGAGCCAGCCCTTCCTAGCCGATCTTTGCCAAACGCGCGGCGCGGAGCCGCGCGAAATCATCGCCCGCGTGGTAGCTGGAGCGTGTCAGCGGTGTGGCGGAAACCATGAGGAAACCTTTGCCGAAAGCGGCGCGCTCATAGGCTTTGAACTCGTCCGGTGTTACAAAGCGATTTACCGCATGGTGCTTGGGCGTCGGCTGCAAATATTGCCCGATGGTCAGAAAATCGACATCGGCGGCGCGCATGTCATCCATCACCTGCATGACCGACTGTCGGTCTTCGCCCAAACCAACCATGATGCCCGATTTGGTGAAGGCCAGCGGGTCCAGCTCTTTGACGCGCTGCAACAGCCGAAGGCTGGCGAAATAGCGCGCACCGGGCCGCACTTCGGGGTAAAGCCCGGGCACGGTTTCAAGGTTGTGATTGAACACATCGGGGCGGGCTTCAACCACCACTTCCAGCGCCTCGGGGCCGCATTTCAGAAAGTCGGGCGTCAGCACTTCAATCGTTGTTTCGGGGTTTTTGCGGCGCACGGCGCGGATGGTCATGGCAATATGCTCGGCCCCGCCATCCTCCAGATCATCCCGGTCAACCGAGGTAATAACCACATGCTTCAGCCCCAGCTTTTCAACCGCCACGGCCACGCGCCCCGGCTCGAACGCATCCAGCGCATCGGGGCGGCCGGTGGCGACGTTGCAAAACGTGCAGCCGCGCGTGCAGATCTCGCCCATGATCATCATCGTGGCATGGCCTTGCGACCAGCATTCGCCCACATTGGGGCAGCCCGCCTCTTCGCACACCGTTACCAGCTTGTTTTCGCGCAGAATGTCGCGGGTTTTGCGATAGCCTTCGGAAACCGGCGCTTTCACGCGAATCCAGTCCGGCTTGCGCAAAATCGGCGTATCGGCCTTTTTGGCCTTTTCCGGGTGGCGCTGGGCACGGTCGCTTAGGTCACGCTGGTCCATGATTCATCCTGCATTTGGGCACTGGGCTGACCATAACGCGCCACGCCAGCCAGTCCAAGCGCGAAAGCTGGCTGCATAACGGCATTGCGATTTTCATCTGCCTGCGAATCCGTTAGAACGGGCGCAACAAACAAAGGAGACCAACATGGCCACACCCCCACGTATGACAACCACCGCCGGCGCACCCATCGCCGACAACCAGAACAGCCAAACCGCCGGCCCGCGCGGCCCGGTTTTGCTGCAGGATTATCAGCTGATTGAAAAGCTGGCCCACCAGAACCGCGAACGCATTCCCGAGCGTGTTGTCCACGCCAAGGGCTGGGGCGCCTTCGGCACGCTGACCGTAACGCATGACATTTCAAAATACACCCGCGCCGCCGTGTTCAAAAAAGGCACGAAAACCGACATGCTGGCACGGTTTTCCACCGTTGCAGGCGAATTGGGGGCCGCCGACCACGAACGCGACGTGCGCGGCTTTGCGCTGAAATTCTACACATCCGAAGGCAACTGGGATTTGGTTGGCAACAACACCCCGGTGTTTTTCGTGCGCGACCCGCTGAAATTCCCCGATTTCATCCACACCCAAAAGCGCCACCCGCGCACCAATCTGCGCAGCCCCAATGCGATGTGGGATTTCTGGAGCCTCAGCCCCGAAGCACTGCATCAGGTGACGATCCTGATGTCTGACCGTGGCCTGCCACAAACGCCGATGCAGATGAACGGCTATGGCAGCCACACCTATTCCTTCTGGAATGATGATGGCGAGCGGTTCTGGGTGAAGTTCCACTTCAAAACCCTGCAGGGCCACGCGCATTTCACCAATGAAGAGGGCAATGCCAAAATCGGCCAAACCCGTGAAGGCTATCAGGAAGCGCTGTTCGGCGGCATCGAGGCCGGCAATTTCCCCAAATGGCGGGTTTGCGTGCAGATCATGCCGGAAATGGATGCGGAGAAGACCGAGTATAACCCCTTCGACCTTACCAAAGTCTGGCCGCATGGCGACTATCCGCTGATTGATGTTGGCGTGATGGAGCTGAACCGCAACGCCGACAACTACTTTGCCGAAATCGAACAGGCGGCCTTCAGCCCCAGCAATATCGTGCCCGGCATCGGCTATTCGCCCGATAAAATGCTGCAGGCGCGCGTGTTCTCCTATGCCGACGCGCATCGCTACCGGCTTGGCACGCATTACGAGGCACTGCCGGTCAATGCGCCGAAATGCCCGGTTCATCACTATCACAAAGATGGCAGCATGAACTTTTTCGGCCAGAAAACCGGCGCGGGCGATGCCTATTACGAGCCGAACTCGATGGGCGGCGCGGCTGAAGACCCAAGCGTTGCCGAGCCGCCCTTGCGCATTTCGGGTGATGCGGCGCGCTACAACCACCGCGATGGCAATGACGATTACAAACAGCCCCGCGCCCTGCACGACCTGATGGATGAAGGCCAGCGCGCCCGGCTTTACGCCAACACCGCCGCCGCAATGCAAGGGGTGGATGAGGCGATTGTGAACCGCGCCCTTGGCCATTACGACAAGATCTCGCAGGCCTATGGCGATGGTATTCGCGCCGCCCGCGCCGCGCTCAAGTAACACGAAAAGGGGCAGGTTCGCCCTGCCCCTTTTCATTTTCGCCATGCGCGCCCATGATTGCGCGCATGAGCGATTCCCCCTCCCTGGACCCCGATGACTGGACCGCATTTCGCGCCGCCGCCCATGCGGCACTTGATGCGGCAATCGACCATATCGAAGGGCGCGGCGATGCGCCCGTTTGGCGCGCGCCAAGCGATGCAAGCCGATCGGCATTTACCGCCACCCTGCCCCTTGCGCCGACTACGCCCGAGGCGATTGCCCAGGACATTGCCGCGCATATTCTGCCGCATGATGTGGGCAATACGCATCCACGGTTTTTCGGCTGGGTGCATGGCAGCGGCACGGCGCAGGGCATTGTGCCGGCAATGTATGAGGCGGCAATCAACGCCAATCTCGGCGGTCGGCACCATGCACCAGCACTTGTAGAAAAGCAGCTAAGGGATTGGATTGTCGAAATTTTCGGCTTTCCGGCTGCGGCGTCCGGCCTGGTGGTTTCGGGCACTTCGGTGGCAACGCTCATCGCGCTTTCTGCCGCGCGTTTGCGGGCATTGGGGCCAGATGTGCGCCGCAAAGGGCTGGCGGATGCACCGCGCCTTGTCGGCTACACCTCGGCACAGGCGCATAGTTGCCTTGCACGGGCATTTGATATGCTCGGGCTTGGAACCGAGGCGCTGCGCATCATCCCGGTTGATGATGTTTTTCAGATGAATATCAAGGCACTAAAGGATGCAATTGACGCGGATAAAGCCGCCGGTTTGCGCCCGTTCTTCGTGGCAGGCACCGCCGGTTCGGTGAATGTCGGTGCGTTCGACGACCTGAGCGCACTTGCCGATATCTGCGCTGAACACGGCCTGTGGTTCCATGTCGATGGCGCTTTTGGCGCACTCACGCAGCTTGTGCCGGAACTGCGCCCGCGCGTGGCGGCAATCGCACGTGCAGATTCGCTCGCCTTTGACTTTCACAAATGGCTGCATGTCACTTATGATGCAGGATATATTCTGATCAGGAACGAGGCCGAACACCGCGGTGCCTTTGCTGAACGGCCCGATTATCTGGCGCCGGCCACGCGCGGGCTGGCAGGCGGCAACCCCTGGCCGGTCGACTATGGGCCAGAGCTTTCGCGCGGGTTTCGGGCGCTGAAAATCTGGTATCATCTGCGGCTGTTCGGGCTGGAACGGCTGGGCGAAAAAATCGCCGATAACTGCGCACAGGCGCGCTATCTGGCGGCGCGGGTCGATGCGCAGCCTGCCCTAACCCGGCTTGCACCCGTTTCGCTGAACATCTGCTGTTTTCGCTATGATGCATCCGATGCGGTGAATGACGAAATTGTCGTGCTGTTGCAGGAACGCGGTATCGCGGCACCCTCGACCACGAAAATCGACGGACAGACGGCCATTCGCGTGAACATCACCAACCACCGGACGACGCGCGCCGATCTGGATGCCTTGCTGGCGGCCGTGCTGGATATCGGGCGCGAACGCAGCGCAAAAACCTGAGCCGCCCCGGGCCTGACCCGGGGCCTCGACCCTGACGCAGAGGTCCCGGGTCAGGCCCGGGACGGCGTGGTGCATGTTGAAACCTCTAGAAGTGGATGGCCCGCCCATAGGCATCCAGCACCGATTCATGCATCATTTCCGACAGGGTCGGATGCGGGAAGACGGTGTGCATCAGGTCTTCCTCGGTGGTTTCCAGCTGACGGCCGACGATATAGCCCTGAATAAGCTCGGTCACTTCGGCGCCGACCATATGCGCGCCCAAAAGCTCGCCTGTTTTGGCGTCAAACACGGTTTTGACCATACCCTCGGCCTCGCCCAATGCAATGGCCTTCCCGTTGCCAATAAAGGGGAAGCGCCCGACCTTGATGTCATAGCCCGCCTCCTTTGCCTTGGCTTCGGTCAGGCCAACGCTGGCCACCTGCGGATGGCAATAGGTGCAGCCGGCAATGCTGCCCGGCTTGATCGGATGCGCGTGCTTACCGGCGATCAGCTCGGCCACCATCACGCCCTCATGGCTGGCTTTATGGGCCAGCCACGGCGCGCCGGCGATATCGCCAATCGCATACAGCCCGTCAACGCCGGTGCGGCAGAACTCATCTGTAATGACATGGGTGCGATCAATTTTTACGCCCGCGTCTTCCAAGCCAAGCCCCTCGACATTGCCGACGATGCCCACGGCTGAGATGACGGTGTCAAACTCCAGCTTCTCGACCTTGCCGCCAAGCTCGACATGGGCGATGACCTTGTCGGCAGAACGGTCAAGCTGCTTGACCATCGCCTTTTCCATGATCTTCATGCCCTGTTTGACGAAAGACTTCTTCGCAAAGGCGGAGATTTCGGCATCTTCCACGGGCAGAACACGGTCCATCACCTCGACCACCGTCGTATCGGCGCCCAGCGTGTTGAAGAAGCTGGCAAATTCAATGCCAATGGCGCCAGAGCCGATGACAAGCAGCTTTTTGGGCATATGCGGCGGCTGAAGCGCGTGGCGATAGGTCCAGACGCGCTTGCCATCGGCCTCCAGCCCCGGCAATTCGCGCGCCCGCGCACCCGTGGCGACGATAATGCTTTTGGCCTGCAACTCGTCGCTGCCCCTGTCGGTTTTCACGGCAACCTTGCCTGCGCCCGCCAACTTGGCCTCGCCCATGATCACGGTGACCTTGTTCTTTTTCAGCAAATGGCCCACGCCGCCGGAAAGCTGCTTGGCCACCCCGCGCGAACGTTTCACCACCGCGTCGATGTCATAGCCGATCTTGTCGGCCGACAGGCCAAACTCTTTGGCCCGCTCCATCAGGTGGAACACTTCGGCAGAGCGCAGCAAGGCTTTGGTGGGGATGCAACCCCAGTTCAGGCAGATGCCGCCAAGGTTTTCGCGCTCGACCACGGCAACCTTTTTGCCAAGCTGTGCCGCCCGGATGGCCGCGACATAGCCGCCCGGGCCGGCACCAATTACCACAACATCGAAAACCTGCGCTGCCATATTCTTGTTCTCCAAAACTATGTTGGCCTATAGTTAGCCAATAATTCCTGTCTTAGCCATAATGCCCGATGAATGGCCGCTATGCACCAGCCGAAAGGGTATCGACGATTTTGCCATAGCCGCCATCATCCAGATAGGCCTGCTCGGCCGCCGAGGATGTGCGCGACATCATGATATTGCGCGTTGGAAACCGGCCGAATTTGCGGATGATCTCGCGGTGTGCGCGCGCGTGCAGCAGCATGGTGCCGCCTTCGCTGCGGCCCTTGAAGGCGCGCACCGAAGCATCCTGGTCGGCGTTGCATTCGGCGTGCATGAGCGGCATGTAGTAAATGCTGCGCGCAGGCTCGGCTGTGGCGATATCATCGCCGCGCGAAAGCGCAAATTTTGCAACCTTGCGCGCGCCGCTATCTGTAGCGAAGGCGCGGCCATCTTCGCGGAACATGTTGCGCGGGAACTGGTCGAGCAAAATGACCAGCGCCAATGTGCCCTGCCGCGTTGCCAGCCAGTCTTTCAGCAAGCGGTCGCGCGCCAATTCATAGGTTGCCATGAAGCGGCTGGTGATTGTCGCATCCAACGCGTCGGATTGGCTGAACCAGCCTGCCGGGCCAACCTCGTCTATATAGAACGCGTTGATATCTTCTGGCGTGATACTGTGTGTGATCTTGCTCATGAGCGCTGCTCCCCGTCCGCATGGGCTTTATCAATCGCGAATTCCTGTGCTGCCTCGGCGACAACCACAGTCGACTGCGGCATGACGGTGGTGAAGCCTGTTTGCAACCCGATCGAAATGCTTGCGCGTCTGGTCATACGATAGAGGCCATAGGCGCCAATACCACCGAAAAATGTGGCCATGCCGCCAAAAAACGCGCCCGCACCCCAGTTTGACATCATCCAGCCGATGAGAATGGGCGCGCCAATAGCCCCGATGCCGTTCAGAAAGATCAGCCCGCCCGAGGCCGAGGCCATATCTTCCTGCTGCAAATGGTCGTTCGTATAGGCGATAAGCAGCGAATAAAGCGGGTTGGCAACGCCACCCATGATGGCCGCCAAAATCAGCAGCACGGCGAAGGTTTCGTAAACGAAAATGCCGATCGTCATGGCGCTGGCGGCCAGAATGGTCAGCGCGATGATCAGCTTGCGCCGGTCCATCCTGTCGGACAGATAGCCGATCGGATATTGCGCCACCATGCCGCCGATATAGATGACCGCCACAAAGATCGAGATTTCCCTGACACTCAGGTTGATCTGCGTGCCAAACACCGCCGCCATGCCGAACTGGATGGAAAAGACCGAGCCAAGCAGCATTGTGCCGACACAGCCCAAAGGTGAGGTGATAAAAAGCTGGCGCAATGTCATGGGTTTGGTGGCACGAAACACCGGTGCAGGGCTGACCGAAAGCAGGATCGGCAGGAAGGACATTGACACCAGCACCGACATGACGACAAACAGGATATAGCCGCTCGGGTCGGCAAAGTTCAGCACGACCTGCGCCGAAATGATCCCCATCATCTGCACGATCAGATAGGCCGAAAGCGCCTGACCACGGGTTTCATTGGTGGCCGCATCGTTGAGCCAGCTTTCGGCCACAACGTAAACGCCGGAAAACGAAAACCCGACCAACACCCGCATTACCATCCAGACATAGGGGTCGGGCCAAGCGGCATAAAGGATAAAGGCGGCTGAAATCAGCGAGCCGAGGGCGGCAAAAACCCGCACATGGCCAACGCGGCGGATCATATGCGGTGCAAGCCGCGAGCCAAGCAAGAACCCCAGAAAATAACCCGACATGATGAAGGCCATGATCTGCGGGTCAAACTTTTCGTAGGCGCCGCGCACCCCCAGCAAGGTGCCTTGCAGCCCGTTGCCCAGCATCAGCAGCAGCATACCCAGCAGCAAGGCCCAGGAGTTCTTGAGAATGATCAGCATATATGGCCTTTTGAAAGTAAATTGCGGTCAATCTGCACGGGTTAGACTAGCACGTCGCGCCAATCACGTAAGGTCGGGCAACAAAAGCGACGAATCGCCATAAGAAAAGAAGCGGTAGTTTTGGGCAATGGCATGGGCATAGACTTCGCGCATCCGCCCCAGCCCCATCAGGGCCGAGACCAGCATCAGCAGGGTTGAACGCGGCAGGTGGAAATTGGTCATCA